>JAJDNL010000097.1 GCA_022340745.1 Deltaproteobacteria bacterium | reverse complement strand
TTTACCGTGCCCCTTGGCATGTTCCAGCAAATGCTCGACCGGTTCGAGGAGTCGTTTCTCACCACCGAAACCTGGCAGACCGTCCAAAAGAAGATAGAACGCAGTCGACGGACATGGGGCGAATAGAGTCGTTGGGAATGCCTATGATCCCCAAAATGCGATTATTGGGCCATATTTGACCCTATTTTTTGAACTTTATTATACTGGCTAATAAGGCATCGTGCCTTGTAGCCGCAGTCCGCCGTAGGCGGAATTCATGAAATATTCGGGCTACATCCTGAATTCTTCTGTATCCACCCATTCATTCTTTAGCAATGACCACCAATCGACGGCTATCCCTTTCAATACAAACTCATATGGCAGCCAGCCATAACCACTACTACCCCAATCCGTTCCCCAGGAATTTCTGATAAGCAAGGCTCCTGTGGTTTCAGCCCCGCCAGGATTGGTGTTCTTGATCTTCATTTTGTCATCGTATCCGACAGCTACTACTGCATGGCCACCAAGAATATTCTCCCCCGAAGTTGGATAGGGAATCTTGCCTGTTGTCGAAGCCTGTGAAATAGAACCGTAGACTGTGAAGCCAAACATCGAAGGCAACCCGCCTGCCAGATTTGTTTTGATCTGTTTGAGCAGAGCATCCTTAGAGGTGCCAGGTGGATCAAGTCGGTAGTAACTAATGGCCTGGTAACTTTGAGCAAAGGCGTAGCAAAAGGCAGGCGGCTCTTGGTCAAAATTGTCCACATCATACGGCCAGTGTTCTTCCGGGGGCACACCGAATAGCGTCATGGCGCCCATCGTCGACCTCAAGAATGCTCCGGTGTCCCCTGTCAAGTGCAACATGTTCCGTGTGGCTTTGTAAAGGAAGAGCCTCGAGGCGTCTATGTGTTTGCCGAACGCCCGTCTTTCGAAGTACTCCACCAGGGCTACGCCAGCCTGGGCAGTACATGACCCGAGTTCCCCTTGGTTCTCAATGGGGGAACACCATTCCTTCAAATCTACCGAAGCAGGCAGGCTCATTTTTGCTCGCTTGGCAACACCTACTTTCGAGAGCATGGCTTTGACAGAGGCTTTCTGACCTAATGCCTTCAACCTCGAAGCAACTTGATTGTGTTCAACTGTGTAATCCCGGAAGTCTGGGTAGTCCGGCAACCATCCCATTCCAAACTTCTGAATCGTCTCACTCATGTTACCCCCCTCTCCAAAGGCTTTCCCCGGTTGTGTGTCATGGCAAACATTTTTTCGGCGCAACCTCGTCGAGCACTACACCTTCTGCACTTCGAAATACAATAGTGAATGGTCTGAGTAATTTGCTATCCAGGTATCCTGGTCTGAAATATTAGGCTCATTTACCCAACCTCGCACGTCTATGTCAACGTTGTCATTACTAGCATTCTTGAATTGCTTGAACACCAAATGTTTTGCTGCATAGACATGGTCCAGATTGGCCGGCGCAAAAGATGATGTGCTCCCACCACCCCAGGTTTTTTCGTGTGATTTTTCCAATCTACGCATTTCATAGTATTGACTGGCCCGGGTATCCCACTTGCGCAGTTCCGTCTTCGCATCAATGTCTTTATCATAGGGATAGGCCATTCCCATTGTATTCAGATCTCCCAAAAATAGATAATTCGCCTTGTGTTTCCCTCCTGCTGCTTTGTCGAGGACATTTCTGAACTTGACCGCTCTATATAACATGTCGTCCCGCAAGCCCATTCCACGCGGTTCAGTGCTACTGGCAAGATGGAGAAAGAGCAGAGAATAGTGGGCCCCAGCAACAGTAATCGTGCTCAGTAAGCCGGGTCTCATATGGGTAGTGCCCGACTTAAATTCGATGCGTTGGGTAATAAAAGCTGTTAGAGTATTCCGCACTCCAAGCAGAATTTCCTGGGTTTCAGGGCCCTCCGTTATTTGAAAAGTGTAGCCTGGAAACATGCCAACCATATCATCGAAAACAATTTTTCCAGTTACCTCGTACAAAGCAAATACATCTGGGTTCTGTTGCTTTAGGAACGGGACCACCCTACCGACGCGAGCAGGATCGCCTTTGAAATGCTTCACGTTCCACGATGCTACGGAAAATGCTTTTGCCATACTTTATCTCCCTGTTTCTCGACCATATATGCCCACTGTTAAAGCTAGTGTAAAGCCAAAGATCTCCGTGTGCAAGGTTACAGAAAGGAAGGGGTGGGAGCAAGAAAAAAGCCCCCACCGGCCGAGGCACCGTGGCAAGGTACAATTCGTAAATTAGAGAATTAGAAAATTAGTCAAATAGTGAAGTACTTGATCGATTACCGTTTACCGCCTGCCCTGAGCGACTCGACTTGAGTGGAGCGACCGCGAAGAAATGACCTGATGACAGCGAAGCCATATGACTCTTCATATGCCTCCAACCTCAAGGCCTGAGACTGTCGAAGGCCGCTCCTCCCTCCGGGCCGTAGGCCCTCCAGGCCGGAGGCCAACCTCCAACCGCAAAGCGCCTTGAGCCGTGCGCCTCGTGCCTTGGGCCTTTCTTCAATCTGCAATTTTCTCTATGCTCTATGCCCCATTGCCTTTTCGCTATGCGCTTTGCTCTATGCGACTATCTCTTGGTCCGACCGTCGACCCATGCTGTACTCTTTTTTCGGCCAGAACCAGGAGAAGTTCTCTTCTGGTTGCATGCCTTTTTTGCCATGGAGGGCTTATGGCGTGGGCCCCGTTGCTTTAGTGGTCGGGACGATGCCATGTGTTTGCGGAGCGCTGGCCCGGAGCAATTGAAGCCGTCCACCGTGCGGTGCTCCATCCGACTGCCCAGAATCTGCTCGATGGCACGGACCATGGCTTTGTCGTTTCCGGTCGCCAGGGTGAAGGCATCGCCATTGCGGGTGGCGCGACCGGTCCGGCCGATACGATGAATATAGGCATCTGCGGTATCAGGGATGTCGTAGTTAATCACGTGGGAAACCCGGGTCACATCGATTCCCCGCGCGGCGACGTCGGTGGCCACGAGAATGTGAAAGGTGCCGTTGCGAAAGCCGTCCAAAGCAGCCTGGCGTCGTTTCTGGGACAAATTTCCCTGCAGGGATGTGGCCTTGAAGCCGGTCCTGCCGAGTTTTTCGCCCAGGCTTCTTGCGCGGTGCTTGGTACGGGTAAATACCAGCACCGACTTGGTGTCGGTATGACGCAAAAGCTCCACCAGCATAGCCGTTTTGCGGTGTTGTTCCACCGGGTAGAGGGCGTGGCTGACGGTGTCCGCCGGGGCGGTGGCGCCGATCTGGACCGTAGTCGGATGATCCAACACCTCGCGGGCCAAGCGCCGAATTTCGGCGGGCATGGTAGCCGAGAACATCAGGGTCTGCCGCTTCGTGGGTAGATGGCTCAGGATCCGCCGGATGTCTGGCAAAAAACCCATGTCGAACATGTGGTCCGCCTCGTCGAGGACCAGCACCTCCAGCCGGGAAAGGTCGACAGTTTTTCGGGCAATATGGTCAAGCAATCGACCGGGGCAGGCCACTACGATCTCGGTACCCCGTCTCAGCTTTGCCACTTGAGGATTGATACTCACCCCGCCGTAGACGGTGACGCTTCGCAGGTGGGTCTGCCGCCCCAAGGTCATGATGGCCCCGTGAATCTGTTCCGCTAGCTCCCGTGTGGGCGCGACAATCAGGGCGCGGATTCGTCCGCGGGGACCACGCTTGAGACGATGGAGGATTGGCAAGGCAAACGCGGCAGTCTTGCCGGTGCCGGTCTGGGCTAGGCCCATGACATCGCGCCCCTGCATGACTGGGGGGATCGCCTTGGCCTGAATTGGTGTAGGTGTAGCAAAGCCCGCCGCGGAGATACCGGCAGCGACGTGCGGGTGAAAATTGAACGCATGAAAATTCATAAGACTCCTTTTTCCTTGTTCCACAAAAAAAGCCCCGGAGTTATTCCGGGGCGTACGATGTCGTTGTATTTATCGTTTCTTAACCAGGAACAATACGTAGGGTATGCAAACTAGCAGCTTTCACAGAAGGCTGTCAAGCAGATTCGGTGCTCACGCCCTGAGCGAATCTCATTTATTGCTTGTGGGTCGTGTAGTCGGACCAAGTCCCAGATGTGATTATGAGGAAGGTAATGCCGGTTTGCGCGTGCCATCTTTGAAGCCCCTCAAAGATTTTACAATCCAATCTCTCGGAAGATCATTCTTAGTACCCTTCCCTCTTACAACAAATGACAGCGAAGCGCAGTGACCCAATGGCGCCGCAGTTCGATGCGAGCTGAGCTTTTCTGTCTTCTGCCGTCCGTTTGTCTGCTGCCCGCTGCCTCCTGCCAGCTGTCAGCTATCTTTCCCCATGCTCAATGCCCTATGCTATTCTCTGTTTAATCCGACCACCTGACATTTTATAAATGCTCCATTGACAAGGTACTGATTAAAAAAATATAAAACTCAGTTATTAAAAATCACAGAAAGTATAACTTGAAAATGCTCCAGCGAGCGGTAACCCTACAGTTTGCTGTGGGGTTAGCGAGCGAACTGCAATAAGATGGAATCTTTTCCTTACATTTCGAAGATTCCCTGTCCGCCGCAGGCGGACTGCAGGGAACTTCAATTTGTAAGTCAAATCATAGTTCACCGTTGAGGAAAAGTAACTTTGAATGAAAAACCTACAAAATGTAACTCAATCTTTCTGTTCATTACTTTCACGGTATGTTGTTGTTTTAGTGCCCCTCTTGTTCAGGCTCAGAAGCCACTGCCTGAAGATTCTGGTTTTTCTGGATACATCGAATTACTTGGAGCATACATAAGCAGTAATTCGCAATTTAACACGGACAATAGAAACGAGAGAACGGATTCCTTGGACAAGTCTGGCAAGCGTGTTGATAATGTCAAGCCACTGCCGTTGGGACTCATTGCCTACACCTTTGCTGAATCACGCACTCAACTCTTTTTGGGTGTGCTGCCAGAAAGTGTAGTGCAAGGTCAGTTCCAAGTTGAAGCAGGAGTGCGACACGATCTGCTGGATGGCACGAGTTTGCGTGCTTCCGCCATTCCCATTACACCCTTCGGGAAGGAAACCTGGGAGGACCCATTTGTAGTCGGTCAGAATCGCAAAGAGACTGATATCACATCCTATGGTTTCAAGCTGTCGGCTGAGAATATCCGGGGCTCTAGAATAGGCTTGGAATATAGATGGCTACAGAAGAGAATAGATGACGAAAAAAGCGGTCAATTCTTACTATCACAGCCAGGTAGCCCGCTTGCACCAGAGGACCTGGATGACCTTGAGCGAGATTCGAAATCTCACCGGTTTTCGGCTGAATATTCATTTGAGTTGATGCCCCGAATGAATGTAAAGCCACTTCTCAGGTACACCCGCGAAGACGCCAAAGGCAACGCAAACAGCTCTCACGCTTTGACCACGCAATTGTCTTTCTCATATTTCGGGGATAAGTGGCAGGCGTTCGTAAATGGGATTGTCAAACGTGAATGGTATGATGACACTCATCCGGTATTTGATAAGACCCGTAGAGATTTCAATTTGGGTATGTTCGCAATCATTGCTTACAAAGATCCGTTTGGACTAGAAGGTTTTAGGATAGACTGGGTAAATGGTATTTTTAGGTCGAACTCAAATATCGATTTCTATGAGTCTACCAATTACGTAACTGCCCTCGGCATTGCCTACACCTTTTAAGCTGAAATGGTCGTGGTCGGCACGGTCGTGGTAATAATTGATCTCGGACCTCACTCCAAGAGTCAAGTGAAGACTTGACCCATGTATTTATCATTGTCGATATTAGCCGGATGCGGCATATTCACGGACTTCGCGCTGTAAACGCTCGCCCAACCTATCTTCTTCAATATCGAGATCATAATCCATTTGAAGACCCAACCAGAACTGCGGAGACATGTCGAAATAATGTGCAAGGCGCAAGGCTGTATCAGCAGTGATTCTACGCTTGCCGTGAACAATCTCGTTAATGCGGCGCGGCGGCACGCCAAGGTGCAGCGCCAGTCGGTTCTGGCTAAGGCCCATCGGCTTGAGAAACTCTTCGAGGAGAATTTCCCCTGGATGCACAGCCCGAATTTTGTCTTTAGTCATGGCTTTTCACCCCCCTAATGATAATCCGTGATTTCAACGTTTAGCGCGTCCCCGTCCTGCCATTCAAAGCAAATACGCCACTGGTCGTTGATGCGGATACTGTGTTGACCTTTACGATCGCCCCTCAACTTTTCAAGACGATTGCCCGGTGGCACCCGTAAGTCGGTTAATGTCATTGCACGATTCAGCATGCGTAGCTTGCGGAACGCCAGTTGTTGGATATCACGGGCCCATTTTCGCGAGAATGTGCGTTTAAATATTTTCTCGGTCTCTTTGCATTTGAACGACCTGATCATAACGCCTAAGGTATAACGCGAAGCGTTATAAGTCAAGGATTTTGGTTAGGGCAAAACAGGCTGGCCTCTTTATCATGAGAGTTCACTCGAGTAGTGCTGTTATGTGTGGGAAAATCGGCGAAAAGATCAGAATGGGAAAACAGATAAGTGTCTCTAATTCCACATAAGGAATGCTGGTGAAATCGACGTTATTAAGGAGCGTCCTCCTCTACTGGCTCCTGGCTCCTGAATTCTGACTCCTCCAAAAACCTTGTTTTTGACCCTAAAAATGCAGCTTTAAGGCCAACATTAGGCCATTTTTGAACGTTTTATGTTAGTATATTAGGTGCTTAACTTGGCCCCACCACGGCTCCCATTTTGATCCGCTGCTGCCCTTGTCTTTTCTTACTTTGCGCCCTGCGCCGCGAGCCTTACGCCTTTCTTCAATCTGATTCAATATATTAGCTTGGTCCGACCACCGACCCAATGGCAAGGTTATGTTATGCCCCTTACGCTAATATGGAATGGAAATCTTGTTTTACTCTATGCTCTTTGCCCTATGCTCTATGCTAATCTTTGCTTGGCCCGACCATCGATCAGACGACGCCCTTTAGAGCCTTACTAATACAATGTAATGAGCAAACTTCAGGTTTCCATCTGATTGAATAAGAGTTAAGCTTGATTACTAAAAGACGAGTCTTT
>JAJDNL010000067.1 GCA_022340745.1 Deltaproteobacteria bacterium | reverse complement strand
TGCCAGAGTTTATGATCGAGAGAATGGAGCAGGTTCCTAAAGAGAAAGCTGCCGCTGAGGGTATCAAGATCTGTCTGGAGACCATCGCCGAGTTGCGAGAGATTGAAGGCGTTCACGGCGTCCATATTATGGCTATTGAGTGGGAAGAAGCGGTAGGTGAAATCGTCGAAGCCGCCGGTCTCATGCCAAGACCCTAAGAGGATTGATGATTGTAGATTGCAGATTGTAGATTTTAAAAATCGCCCATCCACAAATCTGCGATCATCAATCGAAATTGGAGATTTCGATGCCCGAGAAGTATCACATCCATTTAAAGACAACTCCACCGCGGTTTCAGCCGTTCGGTAAATACTCCACCGTAGAATTTCGGGAAGACTGCGCCGGGAGCTGTAAAGAGTGCGTTAAGAAGAAATGCGTCTATGGCATTTTCGAAGACGACTATGTGCACGTGAGCTCCATGGAAGAGCCTGAATACCTCTATGCCTGTCAAAGCTGTTTTCGGTGTGTGCAGGAGTGCACCAAGGGAATCTTCTCCAGGGTTATCAATCCCGACTACCGCACCCTGGGTGACGACTACTGGCGCTCCGAGATCATCCACCGGCTCTGGTATCAGGCCCACACTGGCAAGATTCCGGTTTCGGGAGCAGGCTATCGTGGTCCTTTTGTCGGTGAAGGGTTTGACTCCATGTGGACCGACATGTCGGAGATTGTCCGTCCCACCAGAGACGGCATCCACGGCCGCGAGTATATCAACACCTGTATCGAGCTCTCTCGCCGGGCAACGAGGCTGACATTCCATGAGGACATGTCCCTCGCCTCGGAGGTTTTTCCCATTATGGAGGTGCCCATACCCGTACTGTTCAAGCAGCCAAGCTTTGGAGTTCTGAGTGAAAACGTGTTGCTGGCAGCGGCCAGGGCGGTGCACCTGCTGGGCAGTATGATGTTTATCCAGGCAGAAGATTACAGTGAAAGTTTCGTGCCCTACGCTGACAGCCTGGTTCCCTGTCTGACCAAAGCCAGCTATCAGGACTTCAGCGATCTTGTTCTCAAGAGCCGGATGGTGGAGCTGGCTTATGAGCCTGGCATCGAAAAAGAGTTCGACAAGCTGCGCTCTTTACGGCCCGACTTGGTTATCGGGGTATCCATTCCGCTCAATGCCGAGGCAGCCTCCCGGACTCTTCATTTGGCGCATACCGAGGTGGATACCCTTCGTCTCTATGGAGACGATCGCGGCGAGGAGCTGGATACTGAAAAACCGCGCTTCTTAAAGGATATGATCAGAGAGGTTCATCTCACTCTTGTTGAGAATTTGATTAGGCAGAAGATCAATCTGGTGTTCTCCGGCGGCATCGCCATGGCCGAACACATGGCCAAGGCAATTATCTGCGGGGCCGACGGTGTCACCGTGGACACTCCCCTGTTAATCGCCCTCGAGTGCTGGCTGTGTAACCGGTGCCTGGAGGGTAAGTCCTGTCCCGTAGAACTTGAGGCCATAGACCCGGAATGGGGCAGCCAGCGGATCATGAACTTGATTGGCGCTTGGCGCAACCAGTTGATTGAGGTGATGGGCGCCATGGGCATTCGTGAGGCTCGCAGACTGCGGGGCGAAGTAGGTCGATCCATGGCGTTTGAGGACCTGGAGAGGGAATGCTTCGGGCCTCTATTCGGTGAAAGAAAAGTATCAGGAGTGACGGCTTAGTGAAAAGTCCATCTGCGGCGTTGCGCTTCACCTTCAGTCATTGCAGCGTACGGTAAGTACGCCTCATTCCTAAAGTTTCGCGCGCCTTGCATCTGGAGCTTTTTACTGTGCCGTCTCATTCCCAACTTTTTCAAAGGTGTAAAAACTGGGATAGGATACGAAGATGAACAAAGCTAAGAAACAACTGGGGGAAACCGTGGAAACCACGACTCGGTTTCGCCATACCATTAGTAAATATATCATCAGGAGAAACTCTCGTTGCATCTCCTGTGGTCTGTGCGCTGAGCTCTGCCCCTATGGGGTGCATCCCAGGTATGACAATTACTCCAAGCCCTTGCGGCCGAAGTCGCATAAATGCATTGGCTTCAGCTGCAAGGAAAATGAGTTTTATTGCGTGGACCGTTGTCCGGAGCAAGCCCTGACCTTGGGGCTCAATCCGATCCTGGAGACCCTTGGTGATTATCGCTGGACTTCTGAGATGCTCATAGCCCATTGGGAAATGGCCGAAACCGGCAACCTACCGGTGGTTGACCTGGAGTACGATCTCGGCAACTCCGGCGGCGGCTTCGACAAGATTCGCTTCAAGCTACCCGAGGCCAAAGATTACTTGGATGTCAGCGACGAAGAAATCGATACCAGCGTGGATCTTAACAAGCGCAACGATGGGCGGCCTGAGAGAAGCATCTCTATTCCCTGCTATGGCGGAGGCATGTCCTACGGCTCCACCGCCTTGCCGGTGATGGTAGGCAGGGCCCGGGCGGCCAAGCGCTTGAATACTCTTACCTGCACCGGAGAAGGCGGCTATCCGCAGGAACTGGTGCCCTATGCCGATCACGTAATCACCCAGGTGGCAACCGGGTTGTTCGGGGTACGGGAGGAGACCATACTCTACGCACCCGTGGTGGAGTTCAAATACGCCCAGGGCGCCAAACCCGGATTGGGGGGACATCTGTTGGGCGACAAAGTAACTCCCGAAGTGGCAGCCATGCGGGAAACGGTTGAGGGGAATGCCCTCTTTTCTCCCTTTCCCTTCCACTCGGTATACTCGGTGGAGGATCACAAGAAACACGTGGACTGGGTCAAGGAGATCAGTCCTCGGGTGCTGGTTTCGGTTAAAGTTTCAACTCCCACAGACGTGGACATGGTGGCGGTGGGCAGCTACCACGCGGGAGCACACATTGTCCACCTGGATGGCAGCTATGGCGGCACCGGGGCGGCCCCGGACATTGCCAAGAAAAACATTGCCATGCCCATAGAATACGCTATCCCCAAAGTGCACAGGTTTCTGATGGACGAGGGTGTTCGAGATCAGATTTGTCTCATTGCCAGCGGCGGCATTCGCAGCGCCATGGACGTGGCCAAGGCTATCGCTCTGGGAGCAGACGGTGCGGTCATCGGCACTGCCGAGTTGGTCGCCCTTGAGTGTGTTCGCTGCGGCAACTGCGAAAGCGGCCGCGGCTGTGCCCGCGGCATTGCCTCAACCGATCCTGAGTTGGGGTACATGATTACTGAGGAATGGTCCGAGCACAGGATCGTCAACATGTACACGGCCTGGCGCAAGCAGTGGTGCGAGATTTTGAGGCAGTACGGCCTGAGAAGTTTCAAGGAATTGATGGGCCGTAGCGATCTGTTGGTGCATCTCGACTACCTGGAGGAGAAGGAAAGGGCGAAGTACAAGCCGGCCCCGCGAAAACAATTGGTCATTTGAGACCATGCGGGGATATGAGATCTGGCATAGAGCATAGAGCAGAGGGCATAGAGAAAGGAGCCAGAATTCAGAATCCAGAATCCAGAATGAAAAATCAAATAGACAACAACTTTTTTCTCCTGACACCTGAAACCTGACACCTGAAACCTGGTTTCTCAATTCGCAATTATTTTGAATAGGACAAGAACAAGAGGGACTTATGCACGACGTTGGTAAAGATATCGTTGACAGGATTCTTTCCTCAAGGGCGGAACTGCCCCATGAGGATATACCAATTAAGAAGGCTGCGGAAGAGGGTGGCTGCGG
>JAJDNL010000057.1 GCA_022340745.1 Deltaproteobacteria bacterium | reverse complement strand
TCAATCTGTTGCAGCCGGAGTTTGTGATCAATGTTGGCGATCTGGTGGAAGGCTACGCTGACGACCCGGCCAAGGCGAACGCTCAGTGGGATGAAGCCGAGGGCATGATAAAAAAGCTGGAGATGCCGTTTTTCTATACGGCCGGCAATCACGATTTGGGCAACGACACCATGAAGCAGGTGTGGCTCAAGAGGCACGGCAATCCCTACTATCACTTTATCTATCGTGACGCGCTGTTCCTGATCCTGAACAGCGAAGATCCTTCCAACCCCGTACCCAAGGATATGGAGGAAAGAACTGCCAAGTACAAGAAGCTGCTGAAAGAGGATCCGAAAGCCGCCCAGGCCATGCTGGCAGAATTTATGGACAGCGTCGCAACAAGCTATAAGGTGCCTGCCAACTTTAGCGATGAGCAGGTTGCCTATGTCAAGAAGGTGCTGGAGCAGAACCCCAAGGTGCGCTGGACCTTTGTAATTTTGCATCAGCCTGCCTGGGAGAACCCGAGTAAGAATTTCCTGGCAATTGAGCAACTCCTGAAGGACAGGCCCTACACCTTTATTGCCGGGCACCTGCATTATTACGATATCGACAAGCGTAATGGTCGCGACTATATCACCATGGGTCCCGCCGGCGCCTCCTGGCACAAGGATGGCGGGGGCAATGTGGATCATTTTCTCTGGGTGACCATGAAAAAAGACGGTCCCGAAATTGCGAAGATCACGCTGGATGGTATCTATGATCGCCGCGGCAGGGACCTCGAGGTGATAGAAATGTATGACCGCGAAAGCAAAAAAGGAGCGGAAAAGAAGTAAGCTGGTTGGAGGACTGAATCGGAATTCTCTAAGAAACCTGGCCATTAAAAACGGCGGGCTTCGGCTTTAATGGGGTTTTTCGCTTCATAGATAACTTGCCCCTCTTTAAAGTATTCGAGGGAAGCTCGTCAAGCGCCCTGGTCCCTTTTTTAAAATTGGGCTGCAGGAGAGCAAAAGCGCCGGGGAACCTCAGTGAGAGAGACCTCCAAAAACCTTTGTGCTCGCAGTGGCCCAGGCTGCCGCCTAGCGCCTTGGTTGGGGGCAATTACCGGAAAGGAGAAAGGGGAACAGCATGAAAGGCAAGCGTTTGTGGTCAAAAGTTTTTCTTTTAGCCTGGGCTGTCATCGCGACCCTGGTGATAATGCTGCCAGCATTTTCGGCCCATGCTGCGGAGAAAGGCGCCGGCGTCTACCTCCCAGGCTACCAGAGCTCCATGGCGGGCTTTCTGCCGCCCCCCGGCTTTTACCTCCGGAATGATTTCCATATTAAAGAGGGCAATTCCGCGGAATTGCCCATATCCGGGCTCATCGACCTCAATCTGCACATCCGCTACATCCTCAACATGGTGAATGGGACAGTGGTCACTCCCTGGAAAATTCTCGGGGCCAACTACGGCTTCGGCCTTACGTGGTGTGTCGTCAATAACACCTCCATAAAAGGGCAGTTGAAGATTGCCAATCTTATCACCGCTCCTTTTGAGGATGAGCGCACCGATTTTGCGGAGATAATAATCACGCCCGTTATCCTAGGTTGGCACAAAGGCCCGTGGCATATCACGTTCGTCGGCAATGTCTATGCGCCCCCTGGCACTTACGAACGTGACCGGATTGTCAATACCAGCCTGAACCGCTGGGCCATCGAGCCCAACGTGGGCATCACCTACCTGCACCCCAAAAAAGGCCATGAGGTGTCGGCGTATTTAGGTTACACCATCAACTTCGAGAATCCCGCCACCAATTATCTCTCTGGGAATGAATTTCACCTGGATTGGTTTGTGGGCCAGCATCTGCCCAAAGGATTCGCTATAGGCATGGCCGGCTACTTCTATCAGCAGGTGACCGGGGACAGCGGCTCCGGGGCCAGATTGGGGGACTTTAAGGGCCAGGCCCTGGCCATTGGGCCCTGTGTCACCTATAATGGCAAGATCGGCAAACATCCCATCGGGGTGAACCTCCGGTATTACCAAGACCTGACCGTCACCAACCGTCTGGACGGGCAGGGCTTCTTCGCTACCCTGAACTTCGGATTTCCAGGTCCTAAGACTTTACAGCAACAGGGCGCCCAATAAAACCAACCAAATGATGGTACGATGAACCGGTAGTCAGAAAGAATCTTAACCAAAGGAGGGTAGCACATGAGAAAATTGGCCTGGTCGATTGGTTTGTTAACTTTGGTGGTGTTGCTGTTGGCCTTGGGGATATCCCAGGCCGGCCAGACTGACGCCAAAGCGGAGGCAGGGATTAAGAAACTGATGGAAAGCTACAGGGCGGCTGTCGGCAAGCAAGACTTGGCGGGAGTCATGAAGTCCTTCGCCGATGGGCCTGATATCGTGGTCATGGGTACCGGCCCCGGTGAGCTTTACGTGGGTAAAGAATCCATCGAGAATGCGTATCGTGCTTTCTTTTCCAATTTTCAGACCGAGAAGAACAAAATTACCTGGATGAAAAGCGGGGTCAACGGAAATGCTGCCTGGATTTTGGGCACCAGCCTCATTACCCAGAACCTGAAAAAAGGCCAGAATGAGTTCGAGATGAACTGGTCCGCGGTGCTGGAAAAGAAGGGAGGCGAGTGGAAGATTGTGGCTCTCCACTTCTCCCACTTAACCAGTCCTGCGGAGCAAACACCCCAGGCCAAAGGTGGCAAAAGTTAATGTTTTCCCTGACAATTTCAATTATAAGAGGGAAGCCCTTGTTTCATTCCTCTGGGTTATTCCGGGTGTAAGGGAGGTCTTGTTATGGCAAAAGATGATAAGCTCGAGCCCACCGAAGAGCTGCTCGATGAAGAAGAGTTGGTAAGCCGCAGGGATTTTCTCGTTGGCCTGGGGAAATGGTCGAAGATTGTCATCGGCCTGGCCCTTTTGGGGGGTACCTTAGCCCTGCCGGAGAACGAAGCCGCCGCCGCTGCCTTTTCCTGGAACAATGGAGGCACCGGTGTTGGCTGGGCCAACCACGGGGGTGGTGGCTGGTCCAACCGCTATGGTGGCGGTGGCTGGGGTAATCAAGGCGGCGGTGGCTGGGGCAATAGAGGCGGT
>JAJDNL010000054.1 GCA_022340745.1 Deltaproteobacteria bacterium | reverse complement strand
TCTATGCTCTATGTTTTCTCAAATCCGAAATCCGCAATCCGCAATCCGC
The DNA here is from genome assembly GCA_022340745.1 of Deltaproteobacteria bacterium. Classification (GTDB taxonomy): domain Bacteria; phylum Desulfobacterota; class Syntrophobacteria; order BM002; family BM002; genus BM002. The sequence continues at coordinate 11,828 of JAJDNL010000054.1, read as the reverse complement.
AATTCTTCACATGCCCAATGCTCTATGCCCCATGTTTTCCCAAATCCGCAGCGTGCTTCGTGCCTAGTGACCATGGGCTACCGCCTGTTTGAGCCAATCTCGCACCTGACTCTCTCGCGGCAAGCGGCCGACACTCTTCACTTCACCATTTATCACCAACGCCGGCGTCGCTACCATACCATAAGCAGCAATTTTGTTGAGATCCTTAACGTGTTCCACATCACCAGCAATTCCCTCGGCTGTCATTACCGTGAAAAGCATTTGTTCCAACTTGTCACAGTTGGGGCATCCAGGCCCTAGCACCTTGACTTCAAGACCTTGCGATCTTTCGGCCTCAATGGGCTCTCCGACGTGTTTCCTATACTCCCGCAGGAAGGCTTTCCCGTATTCGGACTCGGCCTTCGGGGGGATGTAATTCTTGGCTTTCAGATCTTCAAACAGGTACTCGGCGACCTCATCATCCGTCGAAAAGTCTTGCAGGGACGCCGTTTCGAGTGCAGCCTTCAGCCCCACTATGCCTACGGAGAATTTGCCTACCCTGATCTTAACAGCTTCGTCTTGCTCCGCCACAGTAGATCCCTCCGGTTCGTTGAGACCATTGAGCCAGTTTATCGAGTAGATAAAGCTATACGTTATTAGTTATACGATATACGTTATTGTCTGGTTCGCGATCCGGAATCCGAATTCGCATATCTCACATCCCACATCTCATATCCGCAATTCGCAATCTGTCATCCGACCTCTGACTTCTGCCCTCTGCCGATTACAACAAATGACAGCGAAGCGTAATGACCCAATGACGGCGCAGCCGTATGACGCGAAGCTCGATGAGAGCTGAGCACTGCTGCAAGCTGCCAGCTGTATTTCTCTCTGCGCTTCGCGCTTTACCTCTTCTGACAACGGACCCCGGACAACTGACGGGCAGAATTATCCGCCCAGTAGCTTCTTAATCTGGTTTTTTGTCGCCACCTTCCCCGCAAGCTTGACCTCACCATCTACCACCAAGCCAGGTGTGATGAATACCCCGTAACCGGCAATCTCATTTACATCAGTGACCTTACTCACTTCAGCCTGAAGGCCCAGTTCTTTTACCGCCTCTCGGGTGTTCTTTTCCAAAGTATGGCATTTTGGACAACCAGGACCGAGAATTTTAATATCCATATGAAACCTCCATAGTATTATAAGCAGTCAAGTCTAAGATTTCAGGTGTCAGGTGTCAGGTGTCAGGTGTCAGCGGTAAACAGTAAACGGTAAACCGTAGAAACCGTAGAAGGCGTAGAAGGCGTAAAAATCGTTTAGAGCATTAAGAACACAACGTAAGCAACCTCTCGCCGCGTCGCCGTGTCCCCGCCTCTCCGTGTCGTTCCGCTGTGCCTAGTCCTTCGTGCCTAGTTTCAGCCCTTTGCTCTATGCCCTATGCTCCATGCTCTCTGCTCTTTGGCTCCTGATTCCTGACCGCTATTAGACAAAATAGTTCCCAAAAATGACGCCGCTTATAGTTGACATCACCACTACCAGACTGACGAAAATCAGGGTTTTCTTGGTGCCAATTACGCTCCGGATCACTAACATGTTCGGCAAACTCAGGGCTGGACCGGCAAGAAGCAGGGCCAGCGCTGGTCCTTTACCCATCCCGGCACCCAGAAGACCTTGTAGAATTGGCACCTCGGTGAGAGTTGCGAAGTACATGAAAGCCCCAACCACCGAGGCGAAGAGGTTTGCTCCCCACGAATTGCCGCCTACCAAGCCGCTGACCCAACCAGCCGGAATGAGCCCCTCTTGTCCTGGCCTTCCGAGCAACAACCCAGCAACGAGCACGCCTGCGAAAAGGAGCGGCAGTATCTGTTTGGCAAGATCCCAGCTTGAGAGAAACCATTCTTCTGTCTCACCTCGGGTAGTGGTAGTCAGTACTGTCAGACCTACGATCCCTGCAGAAAAAGCGATAAGTGGTTGATGTGGAAATATCACGGCCAGGACAAGCACAACCGCCCCGGTGAGCGCCACTTTTACTGCTTTTACCCGAAACCACATAACAAGAATTGCACCGAGAAACGCGGCAAACAACCCGGTGATAATCCATTTAACACTATAGACTGCATTCCACAGCCCCACCTCAACCGCAGGTTTTCCCCAAGTGGCGAACACCAGAATTCCTACCATGGTTCCGAAATAAATACTGTTCTGCCAGAGAGGCCGCTCTTCCACAGGTGTAGGCATATGAACAGCTGCCTCCAGCTTCGCCTGCTCCTCTTTTCTAAAAATGAGGTGCATGATTAAGCCGATGACGATGCTGAAGAGTATTGCCCCTACCGCCCGAGCAGTACCGAGGGCAACACCAAGTATCCTTGCTGTTAATACAATGGCCAAAACATTAATGGCAGGTCCAGAGTAAAGGAAGGCGGTGGCCGGCCCCAAACCCGCACCCCGTTGATATATGCCGGCAAATAAAGGCAGGATAGTGCAGGAACAGACAGCGAGAATGGTACCGGAGACCGAGGCTACGCCATAGGCAAGAACCTTTTTCGCAGCAGGCCCCAGATATCTCATCACCGCTGCTTGCGACACGAAGCAGGCAATACCACCGGCAATGAAAAAGGCTGGCACCAGACATAAGAGGACGTGTTCTTGCGCGTACCATTTGACCAGGGCTAGGGATTCAATGACCGCACCGGCAAACCGGCTGTTATCGATGGGAAGCCAGAAGAAGATCAGGAAAAGGCCTACTATCAAGGCCATCGATTTCCAGATACTCTTCCAGTCTATGAGGCTCTCCTCGATTTCCTCTTCTTGGAAATCCTCCGGCTGAGAAGATGTCTCGCTTTCAATCACATTCGCTTCGTCCATTGCAGACCCTCATCTTTCGTTTGTCCGATTCGGCCCGTTGAGCCAGTAAATAAAGTTATTGGTTATTAGTTATACGTTATACGTAATTATCTGGTTCGCATTCCGCATTCCGCAATCCGTCATCCGTCATCCGTCCTCTGCCGCCTAGTCTTTTTTCACCGCGTCGCCGTGTCCCGGCCTCTCCGTGTCATTCAGCAGTGCCTCGTGCTTAGTCCCTAGTGCCTAGCTTTTAATTCCCTCTGCCCTACCTGTCGTGAGCCTGTCGAAGGGTGCTCCATGCTCCATGCCCTCTGTTATGTGCTGCAGGTCTTGCGATCCACCACTTTGGCCTGCTTCAAAAGTTTCTGCACCGAAGCATCATCCTCCAACCACTCCTGCAGGTGGGCCAGGATGATTGTGGCATATGGATTCGCCTCCTCTGGCCGAGCCAGACGGAAGTTGTTCCACATGCCGTCCTTTTCACTGCGCACCAGATCGGCATCCTCCAGCAGCCTGAGGTGACGGGAGACGCTAGGCTGGCTGATCCCCAGAACCGCCTGCATCTCGCAGACGCAAAGCTTGCTCTGCTGAAGCATCTTTAGGATCTTCACTCTGGTACCGTCAGCAGCCGCCTTCATGACTCTCAGGTATTCTCTCATTGGAACCTCCATCTCTTGTAATAAACTATATACCTATATAGCTATATAATGTCAAGACTATTTTTTTCTAGAAAGCTTCGAGAGTGCTCGATTCTCTACTTGACAAGCTGACGTTCTCGGTTATACTAGTAAACCTATATGAAATTAAGAAAGGGGGTGGTGACGTGGATATGGTCATGTGCGAGGATGACATGTCGTGCTGTTGTTGCCTTGTCCACCTGCACAACAAGGCTAGCGGCTATAGCAGGCGGTTGCGTCCGATGGCCACACTTCGCAGCTCACCATCCCGAAGATTCACCAGCCTCTGACCCATCCGCAGCCTGAACCTACCGCCCAGCCTCGTTAATTCATTTTTGAAAAAACAGGACAAACATCAGCGCCAAGGCTGCCGAGACGCAGGCGTGCGATTCTTTGCAGTCGGAGATAACGGAAGGAAATTATGAATCCCGAACAACAGTCTTACGATAAACAATCAGATGCCTGCCGCTTGGCCATTGACATCTCCATTGAGAATCGCGACAGGCTACCTGCTATCATCGATGATCTTGTCGCTTCCAGTCGAGATCCGAACTTGCTCGCCCACGTAGATGCCGAGCTAACACCATCTGTGGAGAAGGCTGTGGAAATTCTGCAGCGCACCAAACGTTTGCTTTTTCCAGGCTACTTCAACGACCAGGTGTTGGACAATAACCAACTTGAGTACGCCATCGGCATGGAAGTGACCCGGCTATTTGAAATTCTTTCTGCAGAGATAGCTTTGAGCATCAGGCATGATTGTCAACGTTACAACATGGTTTGCACCCACTGCCAGGAGCGTGGTCAACAGGAAGCCATCCGCTTCCTCGAGCATCTGCCGGAAATACGTAAGATTTTAGCAACGGATGTGCATGCTGCTTACCAAGGCGATCCGGCCGCCAAGACTATTGATGAAGTGGTGATCAGTTATCCCGGTGTACTGGCTATCACCGTTCATCGAATCGCACACCAGCTGAGGCAACAAGATATTCCCTTGCTGCCCAGGCTGATGTCAGAATATGCCCACAGCATCACCGGCATCGACATCCATCCCGGGGCAACAATTGGTTCCAGCTTTTTCATTGACCACGGCACTGGAGTCGTTATCGGCGAAACTACCGAAATCGGCGACTGGGTGAGAATCTACCAGGGGGTGACCGTGGGAGCCCTCTCACTCCCCAAAGAGGAGGTAGAGCAATTGCGGTATGCCAAACGGCATCCAACCATAGAAGATGATGTCACCATTTACGCCGGTGCTACCATCTTGGGGGGTGAGACCGTCATCGGGCGCAGTTCTGTAATAGGCGGCAGCGTCTGGATTACCAGTTCAGTACCCCCAGGAACCAAGGTCTTTTTGGCGCCACCTAAACTCATTTACAAGAACTCGGAACCTAAACCAGAAAACTAACAAGAGGTAACCCCTTATGGATATCAAATCGACCGTTGGGCACACCATCGGCAATACACCTCTGGTTGAGCTCAAGAGCGTGACCGATGGCGCGAAAGCGAAGGTCTTAGCCAAGCTGGAGTTCTTCAATCCTCTGGGTAGCGTCAAGGACCGCATCGGCCGGAGCATGATCGAGGCAGCTGAGCTTTCAGGTGAACTCAAGCCCGGGGGCACCATCATTGAACCCACCAGTGGCAACACTGGTATAGCCTTGGCAATGATCGCGGCCAGCAAGGGCTACCGTCTCATTCTGACCATGCCCGAGACCATGACAATCGAGCGGCGCAAGCTTCTCACCCGGTTGGGTGCCGAACTGGTGCTCACTCCAGGAACGGAAGGAATGAAAGGTGCCATCAAAAAGGCCGAGGAATTGGTGGCCGCCACTCCCGGCGCTTATTTGCCGGACCAGTTTAGCAACCCCGCCAATCCTCAGATACATCGCGAGACCACCGCTTTGGAAATTTGGAATGACACCGACGGAAAGGTAGACATCCTGGTCTGTGGTGTTGGGACCGGCGGCACCATCACTGGTGTCGCCGAGGTCATCAAAACCAAGAAGCCTTCTTTCAAAGCAATTGCCGTTGAACCGTCTGAATCACCTATTCTCTCCGGAGGGCAACCCGGCCCGCACCGGATTCAAGGCATAGGTGCCGGCTTTGTCCCGGCGGTGCTTCGAGTAGACCTCATCGACGAGATTATCCAGGTTAATGCCGACCAAGCCGAGGAAACCGCTGCGAGGTTGGCAAGGGAAGAAGGCATATTAGCTGGAATTTCCAGCGGCGCAGCTACCTGGGCCGCTGTACAAGTCGCTAAGCGTAATGCAAATCGCGGCAAAACTATTGTAACCGTCCTCCCAAGCACGGGAGAACGGTATATAAGCACGTGGCCGTAGCACTAGTGCTGAGTGCTTACTTTCTGCGAACTGTAAGGTCAAAAGCCTACAGATGACCAGAATCACAGCGGCCGGAGTCATTTATTGTCATTACGCTACGCTGTCATTCATGGTCATTAGTTGTAGATATCTGAAAAAATGGAAAATAAACGACCTAATGACGGTGAAGCCACATGACGCGAAGCAAATGACGGCGCAGCCCAATGACCTCGATGACAAATGCCAAATCATAGATGCGAAATCACGAACTGAAGGGGGGTGGTCTCATGCTATGGATAATGTTCGGCCCTGGAAGGGGCGTTAAGACGACTACAAGACAATTTAATAGAGAAATTGACATCAAAACCGAGGAGGAATTTCATGGCGAAGACCATCCAGGAAATCAATGAGAAAATTAAGAAAGGAAAAGCGGTTGTTTACACAGCCGAAGAGATTATCGATGTAGTGAAAAGCAAGGGCACCAAGAAAGCTGCGGCCGAGGTGGATGTGGTCACCACCGGAACGTTCGCACCCATGTGCTCGTCTGGAGCCTATTTCAATGTTGGACACTCCAATCCCCGTATCAAGCTGGGTGGTGGCACTGTGACTTTAAACGATGTGCCAGTTTATACCGGCTTTGCTGCCGTGGATATCCTGGTGGGTGCCACTGGAATACCGGAAGACGATCCACGAAACAAGGTCTATCCGGGCAAATTTCATTACGGCGGCGCTCATCTGATCGAGGATCTGGTGGCGGGAAAAGATGTGAGACTCGAAGCCCGGGCCTATGGCACCGATTGCTATCCTCGTCGCAAACTGGAGACCTGGATCAGACTTGAGGATATGAACGAGGCGGTGCTCTTCAATATACGCAACGCTTACCAGAATTACAATGTGGCGGTGAACCTATCCGACCGCATTATCCATACCTATATGGGTGTACTCCACCCGAAGCTGCGCAATGCCACCTACTGCAGTGCCGGCCAACTGAGTCCCCTACTCAACGATCCTCTCTACCATACCATCGGAGTGGGTACGCGTATCTTCCTTGGCGGCGGTATCGGCTATGTAGTAGACAGAGGCACCCAGCATAACCCAGACGTGCCCCGCACCGATCAAGGAGTCCCGCGGATGGGCTCGGGCACCCTATCGGTCACGGGAGATCTGAAACAGATGAGTTCCCGTTGGCTTCGTGGTGCATCTTTCACCGGCTATGGTGTCACGTTGGCTGTGGGGCTTGGCATACCTATTCCCGTCCTTGATGAGGAGGTTCTCAAGCGCACCGCAGTTACAGATGAAGATATTGTCGCCCAGGTTGTTGATTATAGCGAGGCCTATCCCAACTGTGTTCCTGGCAGCCTGGGGGAAGTTAGTTACGCCCAGCTCAAGTCGGGCTCCATCACCGTAAACGGGAAGAAAGTTCCCACCGCTGGGTTATCTTCTTATGTCCGGGCCAGGGAGGTTGCTAACATTCTAAAAGGCTGGATTGCGGAGGGCTCCTTCCAATTGAGCGAATCAGTGGCGCCCCTGCCGTCGGTGGACTCGGGGGTCAAGTTCAAATTGCTCCAGGAACGGCCAATTCTCAACAACGCCCGGGTAGCGGTGGATTAATCAAGCATGGCGCATAGCGCTAAGCGCATAGCGAAAGAACCTTCCTCGACGCTTTGCGCTCTGCTCTTTGCGCTTGGCGATATACGGAGGTATAATAATGGCAACAAAGCGATTGACATTCAACTTTCCACCACATTTGATCGATCAGCCGGTAACCTATCAGCTTATCACCGAACATAATCTAAAAGTGAACATTCTTCGGGCAAGAATTACTCCCAGGGAATGGGGTCGACTGGTGGTGGAGATCAGTGGTAAGAAGAAAAATCTGGATGCAGGCTTGCAGTTTGCCACAGATTTGGGCTTGGATATCAAACCTCTTGCCCTGGACGTACAATGGAACGCGGATAAGTGCATCGAATGCACTGCCTGCTCCTCTGTCTGTCCCACTGGTGCACTTTCAGTGGAAAGGAAAGAGATGCATGTCTCATTTGACCATGAAAAATGCATCGCCTGCGAATTGTGCATACCCGCTTGCCCCTACGAAGCCATGCAGATTAGATTCTAGTGCTTCGATGCGCAAATGATATGTACTTTGATAAACAACAAATCATTAGCGATCTTGCTTACTCAGCACTAGTCCTGAGCAAATAAATCTTGGCCAGGATTTATGCGTCGAAGGACTAGCCATTTTGTCTGAGTCTCGAGCACCCTGGATGGCGGAAGCTATCCAGGGTGCTCGTACTGTATGTATTGGATTATTAAATATTTATTTACTCCATGTCTGAGCAGTACCAAAACAATTTCGTACCTGGTCAATTCACCGATCAGGCCTGGGGATTTCACCAGGTATGCCTTCGATACAGATAACCTCACTGACGTCTAAGTTCTCGTAATTAAAAGCTGATTATTTCACACCTCATTCTGGCATGCATATTGATTTGCGTTGAATTTGCCTGTAAAATGAGGTAGTCTTTATTCTACAGCATCACATTATGATTCCAAGAGACAAAGAGATCCTGATGTAGTGGTTGCTTCCTGAGCTATTGTTACCTGCATAGCCCAGAATACTGGACCCTCAGCGCTGGCAACCGGCACATATTTAAAAGGAATCACCAGTCAGATTGTCCAAGATAACCCTCACGAGTAGTTTACAAGAGGGACAAAAAATAGACATTACCTTCCAGTTAGAACGCTTGTTGAGCGTCAACAAATCCAGAACGGGAACATACCAATGGCTAGACTTCGAGATCTAAACTCATTAAAAATCATTGGGACAATTTCTACATTCTTTGTGTTGATATGCGTACTGTTGTCAATAAGCTCTTATGCGCGAGCAGCCGACGAAGACAATTGCCTCATGTGCCACAAATATCGATTCCTTGGTAGAATTGATGAAAACGGCAACAGGATCAATTACAACGTCGATCCGAGAATATTTAACGACACCGTTCACCGAACCATCGCTTGCAGGGAATGTCACAACTACATTAAGAAGATTCCCCATGATCCAGTAACAGAACAAGTCAACTGTGGCACTCTGTGCCACGTGATCACGCCCTTTTCGAAGGAAAGATTTTCCCACCAACATATAATAGAAATATACAACAGCAGCGTACACGCACCGAAGCCGGATGATTCTCCCAAGCAGAAGGAGGCGAAACCCGGCTGCAAGTTTTGCCATCTCAATCCCATATACAGCCTGCCAAAACACAATATTCCCTATGATGTTTCGCTGCGTCGATGTCTTAACTGCCACCAGCAAAAAGGGGTTACCCAGGCCTATAAACACATAACCCACCGCATACGAAGAAAAACCTCGAGATCATCGCAAGAAATCGTGGCGTTGTGCGCCAAATGCCATGCTGATAAGGAGCTCATGGAAAGATTTAAGGTCTCACAAGAGGCCCTCACTGCTGTGGAAACCTACAAACGATCGATTCATGGTGAATCGGTAACCCTGGGCTCCCAAGAGACGGCAGACTGTATCAGCTGCCATGCTTCAAACAAGCTGCATGATATCTACAAAAAAGATGACAGGCGAGCCACAATCTTCTCAAAAAACATTAACAAAACGTGCCAACAATGCCACGAACAGACAAACAGGTGGTTCGTAGAAATTGCCGTCCATCCAAGGTCTGAAGGCGCAGGCAACCCGATTGTCTATTTTATCAGTATCTCACTGAGGTTTGCCTTATATGGAACTGTCTTTGGTTTGGTTGGCCTGATGCTTCTTGAGACCTACGGCCGGAAGAGAAAGGGCATAAAATTCTTGTTGCGCCATGGTACCTCGTGGCGAGGAAAGGCAACACCTGAAAAAAGCAAGCAAAAGATACAGAAAAACAATAATTGATGGAGGAATCAATGGTTGCACCACCTGACATTGCCACAGCCGCTGTTGAAGAGGCTGCAGCCAGAGAAGACTATTTCACCTATATTGAGGGGGTGGGGCACATCCCACGAGACATTTACAAACACGTGAAATCCGACCCGGCGGGTGACCTGCCCCGTTATTCCACCCATATCGTCATCCAGCACATACTGGTCTCAACAACTTTTCTCGTCCTTGCCGCCACGGGATTATCCCTGTTTTTTGCCGACGTTTTCTGGGCACCCTATGTTATCAAATTGTTCGGCGGGGCGGACACGGCAAGATATGTTCACCGGGTAGCGGCAGCTATAATGATATTCGCCGCTGTCTACCATATCCTTACCCTCGTTGCCGGCACTACCAAAAAAGTCATGAATAACGAGTTTGACTACAGGAGAACGCAGATCCCCAGACTGAAGGACCTGCACGACCTGATCCACGACATAAAATACTTCCTTGGACTCGAGCCTTTTCGTCCAAAAATGGAAAAATTCTGCTACAAGCAAAAACTTCACTATTTGGCAATCATATGGGGCACTATTGTTCTGGTAAGTGCGGGGCTGGCATTGCTCTATCCCGATGTGGTTTCGAAAACAATACCTGAGGCAATCTTCAAAATATCTCCCGGGGCAGCAACCGGAGGCGCGTTTCCTACTTTCTTTCAAGATCTCGCCAGATTAATGCACGCCGACGAAGCGGTAATGGCTTTGATCGTCATTGCTTTATGGCATTTGGCCAATGTTCACATAGTGCCGGGAAGATTTCCCTTTCAGTGGACCTTTTTGACGGGGAGGATCACCAGGGAACATCAAATCGAGGAACATTTTTGGGAATATATCCGCAACTTGGAAGAAATACCTGAAGAAAAAGAGTATATGAGAAATCTTTTGAGAGAGAAAGGATTTGAAGTCTCCGAACCAATGGACACCACCCTTTCGCGACAAACTCCTGAACCTGGTTCTGCAGAAGAATCGACACCTGAAAAAGAGGAGAACTAAACCTTGATTGGCGAGCCTAAAAGACAGGACCATCCGTTGACAGCTTACGTAATCGGCTTTGTGGTTATTATGATTACAGGTATCGTCCTTGTTGGCACCCTGTATCATATCACCCTCTCTCCTGACGGTCCTCAATTGTTGAAGCCGCTCGCCTCCTTATTCTCTCAGAAAGAGCCCTCTCTCATTATGGACGAGGCCAAACGTCTTCAAAATTTGCAGTCACATAAACATTTCCATCACATTATGCCATACCCCCCATTGCCTGAGGACAAACGTCCGGTATGTTACATCTGCCATTCTGATTATCCTCACAGCAAGAATAAGAAGGTCAGGTCGATTTTAAATATGCACACACAGTATTTCGTTTGCGAGTCCTGTCACATCAAGGCGAAAGAAGGAGAGGGTATATTTTACAAGTGGTATAGTCCCGTTGAAGAAGACCCACAAGGGCCATTTTTTGGTACAAGTTACGATCCTCAAACCGGTAATCTTGAGCAGGTGAAAGACAAGTATTCCAAAATTGCCGCATATTTCAGGAAGGGCATCAGGTTAGAGTTGGCCATCCAGCACCAGGACGCACCGTTGGCCAAGGATTTCATGAAAGTAAGGGATAGACTTACCCCAGAACAACGAGAGGGAGTGAAAAACCAGTTTCATCAGAACATAAAGCCCAAGGGACATGAGTGCAAGGTTTGCCATTCAAAGCAAAGCATTCTCAACTTCAAAAGATTGGGATTTTCTGAAAAGAGGACCGCCGATCTAGAACAACTGAATATTGCCGGAATGCTCGCAAAATACGAACAATTTTATCTGCCAGACTTGTTTAAGGAACCAAGTCAAAGTACCATTAAATAATAGATGAATCGGACAGCAAGATGATTTCTTTTCGCAAACGTCGAAGACTCTTTTATGACTGCGCTAAAACCAGCCTCTATTAATCTCGCTCTATTTCTTCTCCTAGCCGTCCTTCCCAGCAAATCTTACTCTATAGAGTGTATCAACAGCAAATCTCTCCCAGACATCCCTACCGACGCAGATCAACCCAGTGACCTTGCCATCGGTCCCAACGGTCAAATCTATGTGGTGGATGGGGTGA
>JAJDNL010000052.1 GCA_022340745.1 Deltaproteobacteria bacterium | reverse complement strand
ATTACCAACCCGCGTTCTGCCAGCTGCTCTATCTCCTCTGCTTACTGCTCACTGCTTACCGCTTACTACAATATGTATCTGCTCAGGTCTTCGTCCTTTACTATGTCGTGCAGTTTTTCCTGGACGTACTGCCGGGTAATGGCGATTTGCTGTCCCTTCAATTGGTGCGCATTGAAGGAAACTTCATCCAGAAGCCTCTCCATCACAGTGTGCAGCCGTCTGGCGCCAATGTTCTCCGTGCGAGAGTTGACGTCGTGGGCTATCTGGGCCACTTCCTCTATGGCGTCCTGTTCGTAGACAAGCTCAATGCCCTCGGTGGCCATCAAGGCTTCATACTGAATGGTCAACGCATTTTCGGGTTCCTTGAGAATACGGACAAACTCCTCTTTGCCCAGAGCATTCAGCTCCACCCGAATCGGAAACCTCCCCTGGAGTTCGGGGATCAGATCAGAAGGTTTAGAGGCGTGAAAAGCCCCTGAAGCTATGAACAGAATGTGATCGGTGCGAACCATCCCGTACTTGGTATTCACGGTGGAACCCTCGACAATGGGCAACAAATCACGCTGTACTCCCTCCCGCGATACATCGGGTCCCCTGGTACTCTCCCGAGAAGCTATTTTGTCAATTTCATCCAGGAAGATAATGCCAGAGTGTTCCACCCTGTCGATGGCCAACTTGACTACCTTGTCCATATCGATCAACCGCTGCGCTTCCTCTTGGGTAAGGATTTCCAGCGCTTCCGGCAGTTTGACCTTGCGCCGTTTGGTGCGACGAGGCATCATGTTGCTCAGCATCTCCCGAAAGTTGATGTCCATCTCTTCCAACCCGGCACTACTGAAAATCTCGACCATGGGGAAATTGCGATCACTGACCTCCAGATCTAGGTAGCGCTCGTCAAGTTTTCCTTCCCGCAACAGCCGGCGGAGTTTCTCCCGCGTTCTGGAACGATCCCCCGCCTCGGGTCGTTCGAGCTCGGTGGCGGTTTCAGGGACGGTTTCTGCCGGATACTCCTGACCTCTTTCGCTGGGAAGCAAAATGTCCAGGGTCTTCTCCTCAGCGATCTCGCCGGCCCGGACCATTACGCTTTCTTGTTCTTCCCCTCTGACCATGTTCACTGCGAGCTCGCAAAGATCACGAATCATAGATTCCACATCACGTCCTACATACCCCACCTCCGTAAATTTGGAGGCCTCGAGCTTCAAAAACGGTGAATTGGCCAAAGAGGCGAGACGGCGGGCTATTTCGGTCTTACCCACGCCCGTGGGGCCAATCATGATAATATTTTTCGGAGCGATCTCGTCCCTGAGATGCTCAGGCACCTGCTGACGACGCCAACGATTTCTGAGGGCGATGGCCACCGATCGTTTGGCGTCTTCCTGGCCAACGATATATTTGTCCAGCTCCTCGACTATTTCAGGTGGAGTCAGTGATTTCATTGTCTTCACTCAGTTGTTCAAAAACAAACTCATCATTGGTGTATATACACAGCTCGGCCGTGATTTCCATTGCCGCCTCGGCAATCTGGCGGGCATTGAGATCAGTATGCTTTGCCAGAGCACGTGCCGCAGCCAGTGCCTGGGGGCCACCTGAGCCGATTGCCAGCAGGCCGTCATCTGGTTCGATCACATCACCTGTACCGGAAATCACCAGAGAACCATCACTGTCCACTGCAACAAGTAAGGCTTCCAAACGGCGGAGCATCCTGTCGGTACGCCAATCTTTTGCAAGTTCAACAGCCGCTCGGCGCAGATTTCCGCTGTACTGCTCCAGTTTAGCCTCAAAGCGCTCGAACAGGGTGAAGGCATCTGCAGTGGTGCCGGCAAAACCAGCTATTACCCGGTCATGGTAAAGCCGACGAACCTTGCGCGCTTTATGTTTCAGGACGGTATCACCCATGGTCACCTGGCCGTCACCGGCGACCACAACCTGCGTCCCTCGACGCACTACGAGTATGGTTGTCCCCTTCATAGCTATTCACACCATGCAGTTATTCTTTTGTTGAAGCTAGATATGAGATGTGAGGTCTGAGATGTGAGATACTAAATCCCAAAAAGAATACAGAATCTCTCATCCCATATCGCACATCCCACATCTTATACTCAATATTTGTTTCGTGCTTCGTGCTTCGAAACTGGGGTCCCGCCCTCAGGGTGGGACTCCGAAGGAGAATTTCGAATTTCAAACCTCTTCTTCGTCTGCCTTGTCCTTGCGTTGTAGCCGACTCCGTGGGTGGGCTTTATCATACTCGGCCATGAGTTTGTCTACACTGAGGTGCGTGTATCGCTGAGTGGTAGACAAGCTGACGTGGCCCAACATCTCCTGAACAGCCCGAAGGTCAGCTCCGGCATCCAGCAAGTGCGTGGCAAAGCTATGCCGGAGACCGTGAGGGCTTAGTGGCCTACCAAGATTGCATCTCCGCATATGCTTCTTCACGAGCCGGGCAACGCTTCTGGAGCTGAGCCTGCCACCGCGGTAATTGAGAAAGAGGGCTCGGTGCTCCGGCCGGCCGGCCAACAATTCCCCCCTCCTTTCTAAATAGTCGGAGAGGGCGGTCTTTGCTTTCTCCCCTATAGGTACTAGCCTCTCCTTGTTCCCTTTACCGATTACTCGTGCAATACCGAGCTCCACATTCAAGCTGTCAAGATTCAAACTTGTGAGTTCACTTACCCTCAAGCCGCAGGAGTAAAGAACTTCCAGAATAGCCCGGTCACGACTCCCAAGCACGGTATCGGTATTCGGACCGTGCATAAGCTGGAAGGCTTCGTCCACCGGCAGAAAATCTGGTATCGGCTTCCCCATTTTTGGTGCGGAAACCATGTCCGCAGGATTCTGTTTAATCTCTGCCTGCCTGACCAGGTAGCCAAAAAAAGAACGGAGAGCTGACAGCTTTCGCGCCACCGAACTCTTGGCATTTCGGCGATACAGTGAGGCAAGATAGGCGCGAATATGCAAATGGTTGATCTGTCCCGGACCCAGAGGTGTCTTGGCCTCGCCCTCCGTTTGTTTTTCCCGTTCTCGCATGAATCCCACAAATTGCCGAAGGTCGCTGTGATAACTTCTCACTGTGTGGTCAGAATAATTTCTTTCCACCCTGAGGTAACGGAGGAAGTCCCTAAACGCTTTTTCCACCGCAGCTTTCTCCATGTAATTAACGGAAAACTAAACATTTAGCACAGTGCCAGAAAAAGAATCAACGAAAAAGTGGTCCAGAAGTTCTCTCAATAACGTATCATGGATCTTTTCACATTATAGCCATTGCCACGGTAACGTCTCCTTTGAAAGTGAAAATGTCTTCCTGGTGTTTCTTCTGTCGTTCCAAGGCTCCGGCCTGGTCACTTAAAAGAACCACCAGCAAGGCATGTGCATTTCCATGTGAGACCTCAACTCGGCAATAGGCTTACTGTATCAAGATCAACCGTCCATCTTTGAGGAAACTCCTGTTAAACTTTCCCTTGACTTTGTTTTCTGCGCTGAGGTAATTTCACATGTTACAGTTTCATTAGGGTTCGCCCGGCAGGACCTGTTTGAGAATGCGGAACCAACAACAAACGAGGCGCAATCAGACCTACAGTCAACCTGTTAATTTCCTTCCGTATTCAGAAAGCAATCCAAACGGATCGTACATCAGTACAAGATAATTTTGACAGCAACGTTAGAGAGGAGTGTTCATGAGTACAGTTATTGCCAATCTGAGAACAGTAGGAATTATCTCCCATGGAGGCGCAGGAAAAACCAGTCTGGCAGAAGCGATGCTCTTCACTACAGGTAGCTCCAAGAGGCTGGGTAAAGTTGATGACGGCACTTCTATTATGGATTATGACCCCGAAGAGATTGCCAGACAAATAACCTTAAGTTCGTCTTTCTCCACCTTCCCCTGGCGGAAGTCATCAATCACCATCATTGATACTCCAGGTGATTTTAACTTCCTGGTCGACACCCACATTTGTCTCAGCGGATCCGACGGGGCTGTGGTAGTGATTGACGCCATCGACGGCGTAAAAGTGCAGACAGAGAAGGTCTGGGAATTTGCCGACGACCTCAATCTTCCCAGACTTATAGCCATCAACAAAATGGACCGCGAACGTGCTGATTTCTTTAAAGTTGCCAATGAGATCAAAGAAATATTCGGCGACAAAGCCACCCCGGTACACCTTCCCATAGGAGCTGCCGAGACTTTCAGCGGTGTGGTAGATCTGCTCGCCGGTAAAGCCTACCAGTTTCAGGATGACGGCAGCGGCAAAATGAAGAAGATTGATATTCCTCCTGAACTGGAAGACCTGGTGGCAAGTCAGCGAGAGCAAATTATTGAGCGCATCGCCGAATCAGACGACGTATTGTTGGAGAAATATCTAGAAGGCGAGGAACTCACCGACGAAGAACTCGTGAATGGACTCCGCAGCGGCTGTGTGGCCGGTGATGTCATTCCCATCACCTGTGGTTCCGCCACCAAGAATATGGGGACACAGATGTTGTTAGACCTCATTGTCCAGTGTCTGCCGAGTCCTCTTGACCGGGGCGACAAAACGGGCATTAACCCCAAAAATGGTGAGGAAACGGTGCGTAAACCATAAGAGGGCGACCCGTTAAGTGCTCAGGTAATCAAGACAGTTAGTGATCCTTATGCCGGCAGACTCACGATCATGAGAATCTTCTCCGGAACCTTGACAGCCGACAGTAATTTCTACAACGCCAGCAAAGAGGCAAAAGAACGGTTCGGCACCCTTATGCTCATGCAGGGAAAGAAGCAGGAAACCGTTAAACGTGCTGGCCCTGGAGAGATTGTCGCGGTGGCGAAGTTGAAAGAGACGCTCACCGGCGACACCCTCTGTGACCCGAATAATTTAATTGTCTACCCTGTTCCCGAAACCATGGATCCCATTGTTTCAATGGCGGTGCAACCCAAGAGTAAAGGAGATGAGGACAAGATATTCTCTTCTCTGGCTCGACTTATGGAAGAGGACCCTACCTTACAAGTACACCGCGAAGAACAGACGAAAGAAACTATTCTTTCGGGCATGGGAGAAATCCACATCGAAGCTTCCATGGGTAAACTGAAAAGGAAATTCGGGGTGGAGGTCAATCTATCACCACCGAAGGTTCCGTACCGGGAGACAATCAAGAAGGCGGTGACAGGTGTTGTTTACCGGCACAAGAAACAGACTGGCGGTCGCGGCCAGTTTGCCGAGGTACATTTTGATCTCACTCCCCTTGAACGTGGCACGGGTTTTGAATTTGAAGAGGCTCTGGTGGGAATGAATGTTCCCCGCGGCTTTGTTCCAGCTGTGGAAAAGGGGCTCAATGAGGCCAAGGAGATGGGCGTACGAGCGGGCTACCCAGTGGTGGATTTCAAAGTACGATTTTACGATGGCAAATCACATGAAGTGGACTCCTCGGAAATGGCCTTCAAGATAGCCGCATCCATGTGCTTCAAGAAGGGGGTCGCCGAAGCACAGCCCACCCTGCTGGAGCCGGTCATGGAAGTGGAAGTGACTGTTCCAGATGAGTACATGGGGGATGTAATTGGCGATCTCAACTCCAGGCGAGGCAGAGTGTTGGGAATGGACTCAAAGGGAAGAAATCAAATAGTGAGAGCGCATGTGCCCATGTCTGAAGTACTCAAATATGCTCCCGATCTCCGTTCCATCACCGGCGGCCGCGGCATGTTCACTATGAAACACTCGCACTATGACGAGGTCCCGTCACACCTTCAGGATCAACTGGTAGCAGAAGTCCAAAAAGAGAAAGAAGATTAACGGCTAACTCAAGGCCCTTACCAAGGAGGGCGACGACATGAGTGAGACTGGCAAGGTAAAGAAAATTGAACCCAGCCGGATCTTGAATCTGCCGGTCTCCAAGAAAATTGAACTGGCCCACATCGCCGAGCGCGAGGTGCGCGCCATCCTGATCACAGATCCAGACAAGCAAGTTCAGCAGGCGGTGCTTACCAGCCCACGAATCACCGAAGTGGAAATCGTGGCCATTGTCAGATCACACAAGCTAGACGACGATGTGCTGCGCAGAATTGCTGCCAACGTGCAATGGTTAAAGAATTACCAAGTCCGTCGAGCTCTGGTGAACAACCCCAGAACACCTCTCCCCATAGCCCTCAAACTGGTTCCCACCCTCTTGGATGCCGACCTCAAACAACTGGCCAAAAATGCCGAGGCGAGTGAAGACCTAATCGCAGCTGCTGAGCGTACTGCAGCCGAGCGAGGAACCGACAGACGCGCCCCGGTAAAACCGAAAACACCGACGGATGATAAAAAAGCCAAGAGCCGGTTCCAGGAGATCCAAGATATGCCGGTTCCTGATAAAATTAAATTGGCCATGACTGGAGACAAAGAGGCGCGTTCCATTCTCATCAAGGACAGCAACAAGCAGGTTCAGGAGGCGGTGCTTGATAGCCCACGGATTTCTGATATGGAAATTGTTGCTGTTGCCAACTCGCGTAATGTGTCTGATGAACTCCTGCGCAAGATTGCCGTCAACAGGCAATGGATGAAAAACTACCAAGTTCGTCTGGCTCTGGTGAATAATCCAAAGACCCCTTTACCAATGGGCCTTAAGATCATCGGAACACTGATGGTCGCCGACCTCAAGCGATTGTCCAAAAACAAGGGCGTGTCGAGCGTGCTGAGTTCGGCTGCCCACCGTTTTGTAGCGAGAAAGAGCGCCACGTGAGAGAGAAAACTCCGCTTCCCGTTGGTTTTTAGATATGAGACAGGCAGCAATACTGACAATCAGCGATCGGGGTTTCAGGGGTGAGCGCCAGGATGGAAGCGGTCCAGCCGTACAGGAGATTCTGGACAAGGCCGGATTCTTCATAGCTCATCAGGAGGTGCTTCCTGACAATCAACATCTCATTGAACAACGACTTCGTTACCTTAGCGACGAACTTTGTCTGGATCTGGTAGTCTCCACCGGAGGCACCGGAGTCAGCCCACAAGATGTAACACCTGATGCAACTCTTGCGGTTGTTGATCGCCAGGTGCCAGGGATGGCCGAGGCAATGAGAACCGCAAGCCTGCTTAAAACCCCCCATGCAATGCTCTCCCGGGCAGTGGCCGGAATCAGGGGGCAGACACTCATCATTAACCTCCCGGGCAGCGTCAAAGGTGCCCAGGAAAACCTGGAAGCGATACTGCCGGGCCTTGATCACGCTTTGGAAAAGATCCAGGGCGATCCAAGTGAATGCGGAGATGTATCCGAGTAGAAAGTATACTCTGGAATGGTATTCCTTATCGGTCGTCCGGATAGGCTGTATTTGCCAGTATCTCCTCCAACTGTTGACGCATTTTTTCTGAATGACTTCCCGACCAATAGACCTTGCCGCAATCGCAGCAACGATGAAACTGGTCTTGTGTCTGGTAAATGTAATCCGGCACATCAGCGCGAACATCTTCCCTGCTGACTGTTTCGAGTAGACAATTACAACCGAGGCATCGACTAAAGAGTTCGGCGTCGATCATGGCCAGACGCAACCCCTGGACCACTTCACGAAGCTGTTTTCTGGGTTCATTGGCATGAATAACAAAAACTTTGCCCAGGTGCTGCCAGGGACCTGCCCTGCGGTTTCTGGTCAGGAAAATCCTACCCTCGCTCAGCCCTCCCACAATCTCCTCATCCGCGGCTTGTCGTAAATAAACAACGTCATATCCGAAAACTCGTAACCACTTTGCCAGTTTTCCCAGCATACGGTCGGCAACAAACCGTTGCATTACAAAACCGCCTTTATTGCGAATGCAATTTTAGATTTAAGAATTCAGATTTTAGATTGAAGAGCTCGAAAGCTTGCGGTAAAAAATGCATTTGCTCCTCAATCTGCAATCTACAATCTGAAACTGGGAACCCGCCCAAAGGGTGGGAGTCCGCAGGACAAATCATAAATCATACAGAAGCTGGCCCTGAGGACAAGGCTTTTGATGTAAAACAAAAGTCGGGGGACTACCAGGGAACGATCTCGATTCCCTCGGGCAGAGCGAGATGGAAGACACGTGCGTCTAGATCCTCGTTGACTGCAATCTGCTGGTAGCGAATGCTTATATGGGCTTGGCCTCCCTCCATCACAACGCTTCGTGGGTAGAATGATCCATCAATGGTAACAAAATCAGAGAATGTGGCCTCAAACTTTCCTTCATCGTCCTGCACTCGTTCAACCCTGGTTACGATCAGGTCCTCACCTTCGAGCCAGATCCTTTGCCTAAGTCGGGCAGGCTTGTTTTCTAGTTGCAGCACGAAGCTCTCTGCGTTCCTCAGCCTGAACAGTTTTGCTTGCACCCGGTGCCATGGCGGCACAATTCCAGCCAACAGCAGCAGGGCCTCCCGATCCTGCAACGGAAATTTGATCAGTCTCGCCAGAGTGCCACTTGAGGCCAAACCTTGATAAGCCTGCTCACGACCGGGCTCCCAGATGGTAAATTGGTGCCCATCGCTCACTGCGTACAGGAGCGGGTTTCCAAACAAGCCTACCACTTCCAACCGCAAAGAATCAGGAAATTCACTGAGGAGAAAGGCTTTTCCCGACCAGCGCTGTTTCCCCCCTCGCACCCGGATGGTGCCGACTGCTCGGAAACTGAAAAGGTGATTCTGTCTTTGTTCCAGTTGCTCAACAACCAAAGAAACCGGCATGTCAGCCGGTTCGTAAACGGGTACCTCCTTGACGCAGCCATTGGAAAAGAACGACAGAAAAAGGCAGATGAAGAGCGATGCCAGCCGCAGCGGCCCAGCCGCTGTTTTTCTTAATCTACACCGTTCTGACTCAGACCTCATGGCCCTTTTGTCTAGATTAAAACCAGGCCCGGAGTTCACTGAGTTCCCTCAATCTTTGCTTTTTTTTTGCTTTCCTCAAGCTTTGATTCCAACTGCTCCGGGTTTTCATGACCGAGACGCAAGGCGCGCTCATAAGCCTTCTGCGCTTCACGCCATCTACCAAGAGCCTGGTATGTATCTCCAAGGTGCTCAGTAATCAGCGGATCTTCTGGCAGTCGATCCAGTGCCTTCTGAATCCACACGAGCGCTTCACTGTGGCGGCCCATCTTGAAATATACCCAGCCAAGACTATCGGTAATGTAGCCATCTTCCGGCTTAATCTGGAGAGCGCGTTTCACATACTTCTCCGCCTCCTCCAATCTTACCCCCATTTCCGCTAGAGAGTAGCCCAAATAATTGAGAGCATTGGCATCCTTGGGGTCCAAGGCGATCACTTTTTCCATCTCGACAATGCTATCTTCCCGGTCTCCCATTTTATCCAGAACGACACCGAGACGAAAATGAAGGCGCTGGTGGCCTGGAGCCATCTTCAGACCCTGTCTCAAAACGGCCTCTGCTTCATTAAAGCGCTTCAGCGTTTCATACATGTTCCCCAAATAAAGGTAGCCGTCCTCTTCCTCGGGATGGGTTTGTATTACTTCCTTCAGGGTAGCAATAGCGTTATCCATATCCCCTTGTTCCTCTAGAATGAAGGCACGATGCAGTCTGGCTTTCAGTCCGTAGGGGCCGGAGGACGGAATTGCATCGAACTCGGCCAAGGCTTGCTCAGAATCCCCCTTCTCTTCATGGGCTATTCCCAGGTAGTAACGGATTTGTTGGTTTTCGGGCTCTCCCGCCAGAAGAGTAGTGAAGACTTCTATGGCCTGGTCATATTCTTCCAGCTCCAGGTGGATGAGGCCGACCTTACTCCGCATCTCCAACCCCTTCTCCTCTGGATCCATGATTTTCTGAAACTCTGCCAGAGCCCCACGGTAGTTATTCTGCCTCAGATAAAGATCGCCAAGCCTGGATCGAGCTTGCTTATTCTCTGGATCAAACTCCAGAATTTTCTTGTATGTCGCCTCTGCATCATCAAAGCGGTTTTGTAGTTCGTAAAGATAAGCCAGGTCCATGAGGGCCATTTCGAGATCAGGTCTGATTTCCAGAGCCTTCCTGTAGTATTTCTCTGCTTCATCGTATTCCTTGAGCTCAAGTTCCATCCGGGCAAGGTAATAATTTGCCACAGGATTATCAGGCTCCAGATTCACAAGGACATTCAGAACCTCACGGGCCTCCTCATATCGACTCTGAGCAGCGTAGAGGGAAGCCAGCCAGAGTCTGGCCTTCTGTTGCTTCGGATCCAGATCGAGCACTGCCCGGTATTCGGCAATAGCTCGGTCCGTCTGTTTGAGGCTGCTGTACAGCCCGGCGAGCATCATTCTCGTTTGGATTGACTGAGGATCTAGATTTCTGGCTTTCTCTGCGGCCTCGACGGCCTTTGTATTCTGGCCCTGGCGTAGGTAGAAGGTAGCTAGCTCCACAAAAAGATAGGCGGCCCCGGGGTCTGCTTCCGCAGCCATTTCAAGTTCACTCAATGCCTCTTTCACCCGATTGTCATACAGAAGCTGACGTGATCGGAGAAAATGGTAGTAGGCATCGGTGTGGGAGCTCAAGTGCAGTTTCGCTCTCGCCTGCTGGGCGGCGATCTCCTCTTCCGTCGCCGGCCTCTGTCCAAATGGAGCGCAACCCCACAGTAGTGCCAACACAAGCAGGGTAATCAGTATAAAAGTAGAATAATGTCGCATATCTAAATTTCATCAACGTTCAGATGAATTGTCTCCCTCAGCCTGGATTATCTTGTTGCGAGTAAAAGCCCGAAGAGAAGGATTGTTCACAATGGCAAGAAAGCCTCATGAAAAACCTGGGCTAAGTACTTTATAATGTTGAAATAACACATTTTATTGTAACAGTCAAACACTTTAATTATCCAGAAAATCGTTGCTCGAGCCGCTTTTTTTCACTATACTCGATTCCCGTCTCAAATCACAAACTGTACTAGCCCGGATATTTCATGAACTGCCCCGGTCAACTGGCCGTATTCCACGCTACGAATGGAAGCTCCCTGCAGCAAGACCTGTCGACGAGACCTGTCGACGAGCTCAGGTCGAGTCGCTGCAGGGAATCTTCGAAATGTAAGGTGTTTATACCATTTTATTGCAGTTCGCTCGCTAACCCCGCAGCAAGACTTGTCGACGCGCTCAAGTCGTGTCGCTACGGGGAATGCGCTCGCCCTGTTGAATCCCGCCTTCGGCGGGTCCGCGTAGCGGAATTCTACAGGGCGAGCTGTAGCATTTTCAGCAAGATCGCTATTTTGGGACGGTGGAGTTAGCAAACGCACCGCCAGGAAGCTATAGCAATAACGAGGCCAACCTATGAGCGGAGAACTACCTAGATTGCGGGATCGTCTGGAAGCCATCCCCATTAGGCACGGTCAGGAGTTATACGTTGCGCTTCGGGACCTGGAGGGATTGAATCCGGAGACTTTGGTCCTCAGCCCCCAGGCTTACTTTCTTGTTACCCTCATGGATGGATCCAATTCGGTGGTGGATATCCAGGCCGCCCATATGCGTAAGTTTGGTGACATGCTCTTTCGTGAACAACTCGATGGGCTCGTCAAGACACTGGATGATTATCTTTTTTTGGAGAATGAAACCAGCCGTACACGCATGCGGCAACTGATCGATGAGTTTAACAACCAAACTACCCGCTTGCCTTTCCACGCGGGAGTCAGCTATGAATCGGACCCTGAAGGTCTCCGCCTCCAGCTACAAAGCTTCTTTGCCCCGGAAAACGGTGGCCCCGGCGATCCTCGGCCGGCTCAGACACAGAAAACCATAGCCGCTTTAATGGCCCCACATATCGACCTGCGCGCAGGCGGTCCGTGCTTTGCTTATGCCTACAAGGCCTTGGTTGAAGCGAGGCCTGTGAGCACTTGCGTTATCCTCGGTACCGGCCATGAACCGTTGGCCAACTGTTTCGCACTAAGCCGAAAAAACTTCGAAACTCCGTTGGGCTCAGTTGCAGCGGACAACGACTTCATTGACGAATTGACCAGCCGCTGCTCTCTAGACCTTCTCGCGGACGAGTTCGCACACCGGCGTGAGCACACCATTGAGTTCCAGACCCTTTTCTTGAGTCTCCTTTTACCTGAGGTTCGCATTGTGCCCATTCTCTGCTCCTTTGCTGTGGACCAACTCGAGCGGCGGAGCACTGACATCCTCACCATGGTTGCTTCGCTCAGAGAAACTCTGAACTCTTACCCACAGCCAGTTTGTCTGATTAGCAGTGTAGATCTGGCCCATATCGGTCCCCGCTATGGCGATCCGTTCCGGCCTCACGCGGGAACGGTGCGGGAACACGAGGAAGCCGACCGTCAACTGCTCGAGACCATGGCAACGGCGGACGCTGACACTTTCGCTCACACCCTGGTCCGTGAAGGCAATCGCCGTCGCATCTGCGGCCTTCCGCCTCTCTATACCATGCTTAAAACTCTGGAGAGCACGGTAGATGGAGAACTTCTACGTTATGACTACACTGAGGTGGATGGCGAGGGTTCTTTCGTCACCTTCGGCAGCATGGCCTTCTACGAACGTACTTAGCTTTAGCCCGGATATTTCAGGAATCACTTGCTGCGACCACTTCAGAATTGCAGATTTCAGATTTAAGATTGTAGATTGCAGATTGGGGAATTTTTTAGGACCGGATTAGTTAATTCTGCAATCTTAGATCTAAAATCTAAAATATACTTTGTGCCTCTGTGGTAAATCTTCAACCAGGCATTCTTAGGGCGCTACCACATGGAGCAGAGTAAATAGTTGTTTTCAGGAAGCGAGGTCGGGGCCTGACGACAGTTCCTGGCGCATGGTCAACGCCAGCATCTTATAGGCATTGGAAGCGTGAGGACCTTCATAGCCCTCATGAGCACGGATGAAGGGGGCCAAGCAGTCGCCGGGCTTTTGGTGGGTCGAGACCACTATGGTCGGTATACATTTCTGGTGATTCAGGGAATTGACCAGAGAGTGAAAGTGGCTGCGGATCACTATCAAATCAGGCCGTGGCTTGCCCAGTCGCACATAGTAGGAAAAGACCTCTTCACGGCGATAGGGTATCAAGTTGACGGCGAGATCCAGCTTCTCACAGCATCTCTGTAGTTTCTTGAGATCAAGGCCACAGTGCAAAATGAAAACGTTTGCTTCCTGACCCATCCCTGAGTGGTCAGTTTCATAGGGTAGTGGCACGATCGAAATCCTCTTCCCGATTTTAGATTGAAGAGTGCAGATTTTAGATTGAAAAGCTGACTACCTCGCTCCAGCAAATGCGTTTGATTCTCAATCTGCTATCTTCATTCTGCAATCATCAATCATACGATGTCGCCTCACGCCAACTCGAGTCGGCTGACAATAGCCACGATCCGGCAAACTGTCAATGATAAACTGATCGGGTAATTTGACAATGTCACCTCTTTGCCTGGTTTATCACCAGGACTATCTCGCCTCCTACTATACCTCCACCGTTGAGAGTCCTGCACGGGTGAAAGCGATTCATGCCAAGCTTGCTAACCACTTTCCCATAGTAGAGGCCGTACCTGCAGAGCGAGAGGACATCCTCAGGGTCCACACTACAGCACTGGTGGAGCGCGTAGAGTCAGAGAGTCGTAAGACCTATGAAACAGCCTTGCTGGCCGCTGGTGGAGCTATCATGGCCTCTGATGAAGCCATGCGCGGTATCTCGACCTTCGGTTTAATTCGTCCCCCCGGACATCATGCCGGCCCCGACCGTTCTTGGGGATATTGTTTCTTCAACAATATCGCAGTAGCCATCACCAGGCTGATAGCAAATGGCACCATTACCAGTGCAGTTGTTATAGACATAGACCTCCATGACGGAGATGGAACAGCGGCCATTTTCAATGACATCCCAGCAGTCCACGTCATCAATGTCAAGGCCAGGACAAGAACATCTTTTCTTGAGTTTCTGGAGCATGAATTAGGAAATTGCAGTGAGACTGATTTGCTGGGTATTTCTGCCGGCTTTGACACCTACGTCCTGGACTGGGGGGGTATCTTAGAGAGAGAAGACTATCGGACCATTGGCAATACTATCAGGGCAGCAGCTCACCGGTTATGTCAGGGTAGATGCTTCGCTGTGCTTGAAGGAGGCTATTACCTTCCCGACCTCGGGAAAAATGTTCTGGCCTTTTGTGAAGGTTTGGCAGGGTCATAAATTGCAGATTTCGGATTGTAGATTGCGGAATGAGAAATGAAAGGTTTCAGGTTTCGGGTGTCAGGTGCCAGAACTAATCATTTAGACAGGTAAAGTGTTTTGACTCTATGCCCTATGCCCTATGCTCTATGCCTTCTTAAGTGTGCAAGCTAACCTTTTTTTCTTGGCGCTGATTAGAATGGGTTTTTTGCTGGAGGTGGTCGAAGACGCTAAAGGAGACAAACTCTCGATCCTTCTCTGAGATTATGATAAAGCGAACTGCTGCGCCCCGGCGCGTGCTGTCGTCCTCGTCACAGGGGATGTTAGTTCTGACCACCTCGGCGGTAATTTTCAGAGCTCCTCTTACGGGGGGTCTAATGGTTAGGGTAACGATTTCCATCAACGACAGCTCTGGTGTAAAGCAGAGTAACGCTCCGCTGGCGCTGACATTTACCGTTCTGCCCTCAAAACTGTGGCGATCCGTATTTATGACAACAGGCCATGATATTTCTGCTCGCATTTCCATGCGTTTCTTCTGCTCTTGCCTGTCGTAGTATTCGTCCTTGGCAAGCAAGAGCAGAACGAGGGCAATAAATCCGCCTATGAATATCCACCCTAAAGCCATCTTTCCTTATTTTAGATCCCGGATATCGCAGGGACAAAACAGGGTGAAGGTGAAAGTGCATCTCTTTTTCTAACGCAGCAGGCGCGCTTCTAACTCTGAGTTCAAGCTCTGTGCTGCAGATGTTGGTGCACAATCCATACCAATAGATGCTACCCTGATGGCGAATTTGTCCTTCGGACTCCCACCCTTCGGGTGGGTTCCCGGTTTGTCCTGCGGACTCCCACCCTTCGGGCGGGTTCCCGGTTTGTCCTGCGGACTCCCACCCTTTGGGCGGGTTCCCGGTTTGAAATTGCAGATTGATTGCCACAGAACGCAAAGCGCTACGCGCAGAGCAGTTGATCTTTTTTCGCTATGCTCTATGCTCCATGCTCTATGCGTTAAGCAAAAACCCTCACCATCAGGGGAATAGCCACAAATGTTCCCAATGAACTTCCTATATTGGTAAACACGACAACCAATAAAATTCGGGTTATCTTATTTTTCCAAAATCCTTTCAGCGAGGAGATGTCCTCAGGTAATCTCTCGAAGTCCCTCACTTTTGGCTTGCCTAGAAAAGCCTCCACCAGTCCCGAAACCCACCCTGCCGCGATCATAGGATTGAGTGAAGTGAGTGGAGAAGCGACAATAGCTGAGAGTATCGTTAAAGGATGGCCAAAGGCGGCGGCGGCACCAAGACCTGCCAAGACACCATTTGCCAACACCCACCATTTAATCATATGACCGGTTGTGGTGGTTCCAGCAGTGAAGAAACCAAGAATAAACAACCCCACTATGAAGATGGGAATAAGCCATTTGATCACAGTCACCCACTGGCTTTTGGGAGGAATTTGCTCGAGTGCCTCCATATCCACCGGTAGATTCCAGTAATGTTGGATGCCTGGGACATGCCCGGCCCCGACAACTGCGACAATCTTTTTGCCGGGAGCGGTTCTGATCTTTTGAGTAAGGTACTGATCTCTTTCATCGATGAGGATGTGCTTCATTTCCGGAAGCTCTTCTCCTATCTCTGAAAGCAGGGTCTCAAGGACATCCTTATTTTTCATTTTCTCTACATCTTCCTGGGTTATGGTATCCAACTCCCCTGCCGAAGTGATGAACTGGGCCAGCAGTTTTATTTTTGTCCACAGCCCCATTAACCGCCAGGTTCTTGACAAGGTGGTGCGAATGTCCCTGTCGGTGAGATGTATTCCGGCCCCTACTTCCTCTGCCGCCTGAATTGCTCGCATCATTTCTTCTCCGGGCTTGCTCCCAAGTTTTTGACCGATCTTTTTCTGGAAATATGCGAGCATGAGATTTGACAGCAGGAGAAAGGCCTTCTTCTCCTTGATTACCTTGAAAAGATTGGTGTCCTGCCATTTTTTCTTTTGGGTTAACGATTGATATCTGGCATTACAGAGTTCGACACAGACGGTGTCCGGCTGTTCTTCATGTATGACTTGATGAACGAGATCAGCACTTTCCCTGGACACATGGGCTGTGCCGATGAGATGTATTTCCTTGTCTTCGTATGTCAAACGATGGATGTTTTCTTGGTTCATCAGCTCTCTTTCGCAAAAGCCTTTTATTTAACATCGAAAACCTGGCCCTTAAGGCCAGGTTAGATTGCATAGAGCATGGAGCATGGCGCATAACGAAAAGAAGAGTAAACGGTAAATTGTAAGCGGTGGACGGTCTGGGCAAGCGCTCAATCGGTTTACCGTTTACCGTTTACCACACGCTTTGCGCTACCTGTCCTGAGCTTGTCGAAGGATGCGCTTAGCGCTTTGCCTAATGCGGGCAGTCCAAAGTCGGGTCCTTTGGGCCCGGATTCTTTATTTCTGCATCTGAATTTAGTTTGTCTGCGAGAGGAAATCAAGCAAAGAACTGACACCGCTTTTTGGGAGGCGGTTGCCATTCATGCCTAATGGTAGTTGATTCGTGCTTGCTTTGTAGTTGCGATGTCGGGTTGGGACTTGGTAATGGGTATTTCAACGAGGATCTATGCGGAGGTGGTGGCTCTCAATTGGTTGATGAAATTAGCGAACGCTATTGATGAAAAGTAGACTATCTTGGTTTGTGGTCCAAAGCAGATTTCATCACAATCGGCTACCTTATAACGCTCAAATGGTTTTAGAACCTCGCCATTTAATAAGGTGCCGTTTTTGGAATCACAATCCACAAGGTAACAGACTGCCCTCGATGGATGTATGTATAGATATGCATGCTCTTTCGATATCGTGCTGTTGTAGAGAACGATGTCATTGGTTGAGGCGCGTCCGATGGTGATGGTATTTTTTGCTTTGTCAGATTTCCTTTTTTTCACTCCTATTACACTTGACTCTAGAACGCTGGCAACCGAGAAGTCGCGTGTGATGGGTTGCATTGCATAGTCGTCATCCAGTGAGACCGTACTGAACTGAAAAACTACCTTGTTGTTCAGCACATTCTGTGATTTCTCAAGCAGAAATCCATGTGGGTTGGCTCGAATAAAATCGGCGAACTCTGATACCGAAGCGGTTTGGAGGTAATAGGAGATTTTGTGGTACCGGGATGCTCCTGTTATTTCAACCTGATCGATTTTTTCGAATTCCTGAAAATGTCTACTGAATTCTAAAGCGATTCCTTCGTTTTGCTGGTCGACCCTTCTGACCTCGGCCTCTCCCCGGAGGCCAATGGTTTTGCCTCTATCTGTAAAGCTGGGTGGGAGCAAAAAGGTTATGACTGCCTGGTCTCCGGTCTGGAAGGGGCGCCAGTCTTCGACTTTGATATAAGCCCCTCCCTGGCTGATATTCTCTGTTACGCCCTGGGTTTCATAGTCACTTCTGGGGGTAAATATCTGGGTGATAAATTGACGATTAATCCGAACGTGTCTTCTCCGTTCATCACTTCCGGTCATGAGGTTGCCGTCTTCCCTTGGTGCGTTGTATGGGTAGTGCGTTGACTGTACCGGTCAGGTGCGCCTGTTAGGTTAACCAAAAAAGCTGCAAATTTTATGCCCACTTACGTGGCAATGAGGTTGGTTGACACTCGTGGATCTACGCTCAGATTGCTCAGGCCTTTTCCGACTCCATTGCACACATTCATGTTCACCCTGACCAGTTGATATGCAGTTGTATTGAGCTGTTTTGAAGTACTGGAGTGCTGGAGTACTGGAGTGTTGGAAAAAGCGAAAGCCCGAATTTCAATTTGAATGAGTCCTTTCATTACTCCATTACTCCACCACTCCATCACTCCAGCAGACTGCCGCAAGGGGGAAAGACTGTTGAAACCTCCTCAGGGGACAGCCCGAAGCCGGGTCCTTTGGGCCCGGATTTTATATTGACTATTGCTCAGAATCCAATGCCCGTCCTTGCCGCCAGCTTTCCCAGCGAATCTTCAGTCCCATCAAGAGATCCCACTCGATGGGCACGATGAAAAGGGTCAGGAAGGTAGCGGTGCAGAGACCGGTCACGAAGGTGGAGGCCATGCTGCCCCAGACCACTGAATAGCTGGGAAAACCGAGAGCCATGGGGGCAAGACCCAGAGAGGTGGTGAGTGTGGTGAGCAAGATAGGTCGAAGTCGGATGCGGATGCCCCGAGTAATGGCTTCCCGGCGTGACATGCCGCTGCGATAGCTTCTGTTGATGAAATCTATGAGTACCAGTGCGTCGTTGACCACAACGCCGGTGACGCCCACAACAGCTATAAAACTGTTCACGGTGAAGAGACCCTGGGTGACGAATTTCCCGAAGACGACGCCGATCAGTGAGAACACCACGGCAGATATGATAATGAGGGGTTGAAGGTATGAGCGGAATTGGGTAGCCAGGATCAGATACATGATGAGCAAGGCAATGGAGAAAGCATAGGCCAGGGAAGTGTAGGAGCGTCGGGTGGATTCGAACTCACCCGAGAAACTTATCTCAGCTCCTGGATATTTCTCTTTTACCGCCTGATAGTAGAGCCGGATATCATTAATAACTGCGGGTGTTGATGTTGGTGCACCGGGTCTGATATTGGCGGTCAGAGTAATGGCACGTTTGGTCTGATAGCGGTCGAGTTTGTTTGGCTCAATATAAGATTCTGTCGCGGTTAGGTCTCCCAATCGCAACGGCCCTGAAGGGTGTTGAAGTATGGGGATTGATAAGGCTGCTTCAGGGGCATCGAGGTATTTTTTATCTATCTTGAGTTTGAGGTCAATGTCATCGTCATGGGTGCGGAATTCGCCAACGAAACGGCCATCAAGTACTGAAGCAGCAAGTCGAGAGACAGCAAGGGGTGTGAGCCCGTATTCAGCGGCGCGCTCCTTATTTATTCGGAACCTATAGACCCGGTTCGGCCTTCCGAGATTATCGCTCAAGTCAATCAGGTGGGGCGCGATCTTTTCGTTGCTCCTCAAAAAACCATAGACGTCCGTTGCCAGGTTGCTCACCATTTCAGGATCAGGGCCGACCACGCGTACGTTAATGTCCTTGCCCGTAGGCGGTCCGGCTTTTTCTGGCCGCACACGAATGGTCCAACCGTCTTGTGCAAAGCGAGCAAGTTGCTTTCGTACATAGTCCAGATGGACAATGGGATCGTTCTTGTGATTTTCAGGGAAGTTCCGCTCCCCTTTTCTGGGCATTTCCACATAGATATAACCGAGATTACTACCAAAGACTGGTTGGTAGTCTTCATTGACATAGAACCCTGCCATACCGGTGGCGGATCTTAGCTGGTCGGGCCTGCCGGGCAAAATAAACTCTGCGATTTCTTTGAGTTTTCGGTTTGTTGTCTCGATGGACGTTGCCACCGGGCCTTCCACTTCAATGTAGTAATAGGTGTACTCATCCGGGAAAAATTTGATTTTGATCAGGGGAATCTTCCCAGATATTGAAACAGCCATGATGAATATCGATGCCACAAAGGCCACTGCTACCAAGCCAAGACTCTTAAAGCGGTGGCGGAAACTGAAGTCGACGAGCTTGTTAGTTCCATTTAAAAGCAAGGACATGACCCAGCGTTCCTTGCTCGCTGCCTTGGGGTGAACGGCCTCTTCCTCCGCGGACCGCCACCCCGGCCAATCCACGAAATGCGACGGCAGAATGATGAGGCATTCGAACAGCGAGGCGATAATGGCGGCGGCAACCGCGATAGGGATTTGAGCAAAGAATTCTCCCGTGGACCCGGACATGATCAGCATGGGCAGGAAGGCTGCCACAGTGGTGGACGTTGCAGCAATGACTGGAGCTGCAACCTCTGATGCCCCTTTGATTACAGCCTCCTCGAGGGGTTCGCCTTTTTGAAGATGGCGATAGACATTCTCAACTACCACAATTGCATCGTCAACGATGATACCGCTTACCAGGACAAACGAAAACAGGGTAATTTCGTTCAAAGAACTGCCTAAGAGCCACATAATGATCATGGTTACCAAAAAGGAGAACGGGATGCCAACCATGGTGAGAATGGCGTTGCGCAGCCCCATGAAGAAGAAGATGAGGACACTAACCAGACAGATGCCAACGAGCAGATTCATGCCCAGCGTGGTAATCGAATCGTCTATATAGACCCGTTGGTCCTGGGTCAGTACCAAGTGCACTTCTTCCTTTTCCAGTAGTGGTTCGAATCGAGCCGAAATCTCCTCAACCATCGGCATGATGTCAAGGGCATTTCCGTCCTCAGTTTTAATAATTCTCAAGGTGACGCAATCTTTGCCATTGACCGAGGTAATGACATACGGATCGCGATAAGACATGCGAGCGTATGACATTACATCTCCAACAGTTAAGAAGGAACCGTCGCTGTCTCGTCGAATGATAGTTTCCGCGATTTGTTGACGAGATCGGTAGCGTTCGTCCACAACGATGACGAACTCGCCACCATCGTTGGTGTAGTCGCCGGCCGGCAGGGAGATATTTGCCTCGCTGAGTGCCGTCGCCACCTCGTCGAACGTGATCCCGTATTTGTCCAGGAGCTCAGGATTCAAATAGACGTGGAACTCCCTGATATATTCTCCGTTTAACTGCACTTCTTTGACGCCGGGTATCTGGCGCAGATGCAGCTTCATCTCTTCTGCCATCAGCGAAAGGGCGCGGTTGGTACGATCTCCGATAAGATTGACCGATGCTACGGGGAGCCATTCACTGACTCTGATCTCGGTAAAACGTGGCGGATCAATACCTGGGGGCAACTCGTTCATGATGCTGAGGACTTTGAGGCGCAGTTCCTCATACAGTTTGTCATAGTCTGTGTCGTCGATGAATTTCACCATTATCACCGATCGTTCCCGGTAGGAGGTGGACCGAATGAACTCCACAGACTCAAGGTCATCCAGGGCATCTTCGATTTCATCGGTGATAAGGGATTCCACATCTTCTGGAGAAGCGCCCGGCAGTACGGTATTTATCTGCACTTTGCCCATCTGGACATCTGGATAGCGTTCAACAGGCAGATCAAAAAGGGAGAACAGGCCGACGGCCATGGCCAGCAGGAAGAGCAAGTTGACCAGGACTGTCTGTCGCAGGAGGTAACGAAAGAAAGGTTTCATGATGTGCTATTGGGGCTTGACCCTGAATTTGTCTCCGGGATTCAATTTCGCAGCGCGGACTCGGTAGGTGTTATCCGGCCCATCACCGAGAAACAGCACTCGGATTTTCTCACCATTGGCCCGAGTGAGCCAGAATTCCTCATAGCGTTCTACGACTGCCTCAGCAGGAATGAGAACCGCTCCCGACGGATCGGGCATTTCGAGAGTGAGCTCTGCCCTCAACCCACCTCGGTTTTCGGCAAGGGTTTGGGTTACAGCAAGCTCTACGTTTATTTTGCGCGTTTCAGGATCGAAGGCCGGAGAAATGCGGGCCACAGAGGCTTTGATGGAAATAGTGTGTTGGCCCTCGCCAGGCAAAAACAATTCGATTGGTCCTTTGAGAGTTTTGAGCGTACGGTATTCCTCGGGCGACAGGGCGAACGGGACGAGCAGAGTGCGAAAATCACCTGCTTTGCCAAGATTCTTGCCCACTGACACCCATTCGCCTGGCTCCACGTCACGCTGGATAATGGACCAGCCCTGAGGAATTGTAATGCGGTAACGACTACGCCGTTCTCTGAGTTCGCTTTCCTGAACTTTAAGCGTCTTGATTTGAAATTCAGCCTGGTCCAGTTTATTCTGAATCTCGTCTAGTCTTGACTGGGCAGCGGTCTCACGCTCTACAAGCTTCTCAAAGCGACCGACTTCCTTGGCGTGAAAAGCGATCATGTTTGCTAATCTCTTTTGATCCACCTGATTCTTTTTCAGGGCGAGATCAATGAAGGTTGTGTCCAACACAGCAAACAATCCGTCTTTTCCTATCTGGTCACCCACGTCAGCGGTGACGTTAAGGCAACGTCCGGCCTCCTCACTGACGATGTCCATTACGTATCTCGCCCTGGTGTAACCGGTTAGTGTGACCACCCGCTTGGCGGGTTCGGCGACAACAAGGTCTCCTTGTGCCGATGGCGGCACAAGTTCGCTGCCCAACGGTTCAACCGACGGGAAGAAAATGATGACAGCAACTGAAAATACAACTATCTTGCTTAGAGCAGTGGTCCTCATCACGAGTCCTTTTTAGGAAGACTTACCTCATTCGCCCCTCTTCCGCAGACTAAAAGCAAACGCTTGGTCAATAACCTTATTCAAGCTCTCTTCAGGAAGAAAGCGAAGCCGCCCCTTAATCAGTAGTGAGGCAAGCCCATGCAGCGTGGCCCAAAGAGCAATTGCTGTGGTTTCCGCTTCAGCAGGCGAAAAGATGCCGGCATCTAAACAGGCTTTGACGTTTTTGGCGAATCCTCGGAACGCTTTCAAGGGCGCAGCCTCTTCATCAGGACCAGAGTCCCCGAGTACTTCTGTGCTAGCGAACATCAGTTCGTAGATCTCGGGATTCTCCAGGGCGAAGGCAAGGTAATAGCGGCCTCCAACTGACAATCTTTCCAGGGGGTCGGCTATTTTCTCCAATGCATCTTGATGCGCCAGGAGGCGCTCGAAGCCCTGGTAGCAAAGCTGCAGCATGATGTCATTTTTGTTTTGGAAATAAAGATAGATAGTGCCAGGGCTGTATTCGATTTTTGCCGCTATGCTACGCATGGTGACATTATCGTAGCCGCCCGTGACAAACAACTGCATTGCAGCCTCGAGGATGCGACTTCGCATCTTGGCTGCATCGCGTTTTTTGCGTTCACTGATACCCATACCTTTATTATTTACTGAACATTGATCATTTTGTCAACAATGTTCAGTAAAAAAGGAAAGGTTTCAGTGTTCAGGTTTCAGGTTTCAGCTTCTATGTTTCTTTTTTCCTGACACCTGACACCCGACACCCGACACCTAAAATTCTAATGATTGATGCTGGGGGGGTTGGGATTCTTAAGGGGATTAAGCATAGGTTATTGAGCATTTCTTACCTTACAATTATCTCTGCACATGGAACCGCATCTAACTTTATCAATTATAATCTTCCCAGCTATTCCTCTTGAGAAAATGCCGAATGCGAGATCTCTCTAAGTTATGGTACATTTAAACAGGAGTTCAAAACAAAATGAGGAGGAGAAAAAATGGCGGTGATTGCTGTTTATAAAAACTTCGCTTCAGGTGGCAGGGAAATAGGTCGTTCGATTGCCAGAGAACTTGGCTATCATTATGTGGACAAGGATCTTTTTCAGAAAGTCGCCGAAGGGTTGCAGGTCTCAGAAGGGACCCTGGAATCATTTGAGCAGAGCCGCGAGTACAGAATATCTAATCTTTTCGCAAACTTGTTCAGTAAAAAATATATTCAGCGAATTGTTGGATATGACAAAACCGTGGTGGAAGAAAACGAGTACCAGGATAGATTGCAGGGTTTGATTCGTGGTGTGGCCAAAGAAGACAACGCCGTTATCATTGGACGGGCGGCTCACTATTTTCTGCGAGAGATGAAAAATTGTTACCGCTTTGGGCTGATTGCCCCCATGGAGTATCGCAAGAAGTATGCGGTGGCAAAGCTGGGAATTGCCCCCTCACAGGCTGAGAGGGTATTGAAAAGAAGGGACAGAAGTCAGGCATGGTTCCATCGCTCAGTATGTGGGGAAGACTATGACAGTCCCCTTCTTTTCCATCTTACTGTGAACACGGGTTTCATTTCCCTTGAAAAGGCCGTAGGGGTTATGTTGTCAGTGATGAATCATGAAATGAGAGGCAGCATCTAGTGGGTGGCGGGATCTATTGTGTGAATCTGTACTACCTACCGCTCACGAACATTCATCGTTTTGGCACCAAGATGATCTCTATCCGCCGATTCTGACGCCTCCCTTCAGGGGTGTCATTGGACGCCACTGGCCTATAGTAACTGTAGCCAGCTGCCGTGAGCCTTTCTGGCTCTATCCAGCCTTTTTCCTGGAGAAAGCGTACTACCCCTACTGCCCTGGCAGTTGACAGTTCCCAGTTGGTGGGATATTTTTCGATCAACGCCAATCCGATGGGGACATCGTCTGTATGCCCCTCTACCATTATATTTTGGTCTTTGTTTTCTCTCAAGGAGTCTGCAAGCTCCAGGAGCACCTCTTTACCTCTTTTGCCGATCTCCACCTTGCCGGTATCAAATAGAATCTTGTCCACCAGGGTGACTTTCAACTTGCCTTCTATTTCCTCAAGTTTGACTTCCTTGGCTTCAATCTGCTCTTTCAGGCTGGTCTCAATTTTTTCCTTGGTGGCGTGGAGGTCTCTGATAACTTTTGTCTGTTTCTCAATAGTGGATTGGCTCTCTTCTAGACTGACTTGCAGCTCTTCCATCTCTTGTGAGAGCTCTGCTTTCTTTTCATTGAATCTGCCCTGGCAATCTGCCAGGCTGTCGATACACTTTTCTCTGCTTTCTTCAGTATAGCCGAGTCTGGTTTCGGTATATTGTAGCTCGTGCATGGCGTCGGCGTGCTCGGTCTCAAGCTGTACATACTTTGATTTGGAGACGCAGGCGGAAAGCAGAAGCAACAATGAACATAAGACGAAAAGCGACGAATTCCGGTACATGATCTCTCCCCTTTCAATCTAATCTGTCCTAGATTATGACTGATAAGATAGTGAAATGATGAATGTCAGTCAATAGGGGAAATTTGATTAATCGTGGCTTGAAAACAAATTGTTTTAGAACTGGCCCTCCGCCTAGCATCCAGGTGGAGAA
Source organism: Deltaproteobacteria bacterium (assembly GCA_022340745.1). GTDB lineage: Bacteria > Desulfobacterota > Syntrophobacteria > BM002 > BM002 > BM002. The sequence continues at coordinate 628 of JAJDNL010000052.1, read as the reverse complement.
ATGATCTTTTAGGACTCCCCCGATTTGCTCGAAGGGAGTGTAAAAGTATGAAATTGGACACATGAAGTGAAGGACAGGATACGGAGAATTCATTCTCAGAGCAAGCTACGGATAACTGGTTTGATCCTTCTAATTTCATTGGGTAGCAAGCCCTTTGGGACATAGAAAGCCCCCAGGGATTGGGAGAATTGGTAGCGTGCACAAGCGGTGTAGTCTCCGTGGCAGTAATTTTGGAGTAACTCAAATGCTTGAGATTGTGGATCTATTTTGTTCTGATAAAACCAACACTCAGCATATATTTCGCACCGAGACATTTTGTCACCTCACATTCGGGCTCACACCCGGGGAGGCACGTTTCCACCACGGTAACGAACTAAGACCAGGAGAAAACTACAACCGTCGGTGATACAGATACTAATCGTTTAGAAATAATAGCAAGGGACGTGCCTGATGGAGATTTAAGATTGGAGATTTAAGATTGTAGATTGCGGAGTGATTGCGGCATAGCGCAAAGCGCAGAGCGCAGAGCGAAAAGGCATGGGGCATGAAGAGTGATTTCGAATTACGGATTTGAGACAGATGAGGCTTCAGTATTTCCCGCTGCCGCTTCGCTTCGGACGGGATCTTC
>JAJDNL010000044.1 GCA_022340745.1 Deltaproteobacteria bacterium | reverse complement strand
CAAGTACTGCGTGACACTTATCGCACTCCTGTGCGTTGATCATCCTCTTGGGAGGTATTTCTTCCCTACCCGATAGGTAATCTATCTCTTCCCAATAACAGGTGTGGCACAATATCTTTTTTTTAAGCAAAAATGCATTTCCCATGGTCTTTCTCCAGCAGATACAAGTTTTTCTCGTTGCCAAGCGCAGTTACTTACTGCCTGAATACGGGCATCTCATCCACCGCAGTGAACTCAGTGTAGGTTCTCTTTGCCCAGTTATAGATGACTTCCTTCAAAGCTTCCTGCAAACCTGGCGGGCATCCCCGAGTGCTGCGGGCGATATATTGGATGGTTTCGAATCCGTCTAAACTGGGTTCTCTGAAGGCAATGATGAAAGATACCGGCAGAGCGCCCTTGTCAACGATTTCCGTAACATCATTCCTGAATACTTTTAGGAATGCTTCTAAAGCTTTTTCGAATGCCGCTAGATCTTCATTCATTTGAATACCCTCCTCATGCGGGTTAAAGCAAACTCCCCGTCATTTTCGGTGAGCTTAGCGGAGCTTTTTTGGGCGTCTTTTTTTCTTTCCAGTAAGAATGTTTCTGATGATGGTTAACACCTCCCACTCCTCGTAGGGTGCCAAAATAGAAGCGTAAACACCAAGTTCCATGGCCTCCTTGATAAATGTACGATGAGCTTGGTCACAGAGAAGAATGACATCACAGCGCGGGCAAGCAACGTTGATCCTCGAATACATTCTGGCGCCGTAGGTATTTACCACCTCGTAGTCCACAAAGACGATGGCGCTGTGCATCCGTTTCGTTTTTTCTGCAAGTTCTTCCAGATCAACGGTGATAAAAGGGCGATAGTTGTTTTTCTCGCATAACTGACGAATATAATAACGGATGTCGTCATTTGCGACTAAGAGGAAAAGATCGGTTTGTCTTTCGGGAGAACTCAATGTCTTGAGGTTTTTCACGTCTCGACCAGGTCTTAGTATCTAATCCCCGCGGTCGGCTGATTAGCATCTAACGGACCAAGGTGTTCAGAAGTAACGTCAGAAAGCCACACCTCGCCCTTTCCTACCAAGGAAAAGCCAAGCAGAGTCAGTTCAAAGCCAGGATGAAGCGGGTAATGTATATGATTCAGAAACAAATTCCTTGCCAAAATCTGGAATATTTTATTCTTGGCACTATTAATATGAAAAACTCCGTTATCCTAACCACTTAAGGAGAATATTAAATGGTGGTTGATGTCATGTGTGTCATTGTAGGCCGTTTCTCTCAGGGAAAGACCGTTTGATATAGGACCCACTGGAATCTTTACCCCCGTCGAAACGCTCTATAACGCTGGTCCGCACCTGCATGAAATTGGACTTCCCGGGTCAACATTCGAACAGTCTTCAGATTGCGGATTGCGGATTGCGGATTGCGGATTGAAAAACAAGGAGTTAGGAGACAGGAGTCAGGAGAAAAAGAACAAGAAAGAATTTCTTTTACCTACTGGATGCTGGCTACTGACTACTTAATAAACTCGATTTGAACGTTCTTCCCTAATCCCTCTTACGCTATGCGCCATGCGCTCTGCGCTTTGCAATCGCAAATAAATAAACGGCGGGGGTAGCAGGCCAAACCCCCCGCCGCTTGGTGGGTTATGATGGGAGGGGTTCGCCACCCCTCCCGGGTGGTGTATTTTGGACTTTGAGGAATATTATGGAGCGATGAAATCCACGACGAAAGGCAGCTCCATCTTGTCCTCGGGCCACATCTTAACGCTCGTCTTATCTTCGCCGGGCCAGACTTCTTCACCTCGGATTTTATCGATCGTCACCTCAATGAAGTGGAATTCCGTGAGCTGGTACTTGACTATGACCTCTGGCGGAAGCAAGACGGCAAGGCCGGATTCCATGGACAGTTGCCACTCGAAGGGCTCATTGGGCTCGTGGGTCACTTTAACATCTGCCAGCTTTCCTGCACCACTGTAAACCTTGTGCAGCGTACCAGTGATCTTGTCATTAGGCTTGACGTTGTATTCCTCATAGATCTCGTCTGATATGTGCCACCACAGAGCTCGAAAGCCTGTCTTCACATACCCTTTGACGAGCATGGGGTCGAACCCACAAACACCCACGCGGCATTTCTCAGGCATGCTCTACCTCCTTTTAAATGTATTCAAGGCATAAGCTCGTTGCGGCCAAAACAACACTGTGGGAGAGGCTTTCCTATCCTGAGCTTGTCGAAGAGCAGCCGCAATTCATCTATCCCCTCAGTACTGTCTCAGCACTCTATTTCCGCCAACCGTAGCTGGCGTACTCCACCAGCTTATGCCCGGTTCCTTTTTCAAGATGTTTACTTTTCGCTTGTTCCACTGCTTCGCGAACTTCCTCAACCTGGCTGTAGCAAGAGTTTAGGAACTCATGCGCCTCAGACGAGGTGAGATGGTCGTTCTGCAACAACCTCTGGACGAACGGGGAGACGTGCGTGGAGATCTCTTCCGAGAACTCCTCAAGCAGATATTCACCCTCCCCGTCGTCGGGCACCCAGCCGAGGTAGCTCCTCTTCCATCTGAGCACCAAGGTCTTGAGGGATTCGAGTTCCTTTACAACGTTTTCTTCCATGCTACTTTGTCACTTTCTTCGATTCGAAGGCGTAACACTTCTTGACCACGTTGAAGTCCGCTACGCCCCAGAAAAACGGCCAGTGAATCTTCATGCAATAGCCAATAAGGTCCGCCGGAGGGAACTTGGAGCCCTCGATCACAGGCTTGAGGTGCTTGCAGTCCCAGCATACATGATCAGACTCCTTCTCCGGCTTCAATACCTTGTCAAGGAATTCTTGCGGCGTTAACTCTGCCATGCGCTACTCCTTTCTCTATTACCAGTCCGTGACTTCGCCCTTTTTCTTCTTCTCCTGATACTCTTCCCATATCTCAGGAGAGAGCCTCTGGATATCCCAGTTGAAGCCGTAGCTGCAGGCTATGCCGCCGTCAGGCGGCTGCGGCCGCCAGCCCCTTACCGGCCTTCCTCGGATGCTGAACTTCACCATATCAGGCACACCCAGGTAAATGTCCCTGGGCAGACACTCAAAAGGCCTGGTTCTGCCCTCTACACCCGGACTGTAGTTGGAATAACCGTCCAGAGGCTTATCAGCATAGAGCGGGCTGGTGTCAGGCTTCTCGCCGGGCCTGTCCTCGGGGCCCTTGTACATGTGGCCCTGGATCATGTGGATGTAGTAGACCGCACCGCATTCGGCACAGTTGATCGTGCCTTCCCAGTTCCAGAAGCAGTAAGGATCCAGGTAATTAACTGTGTTACAAGGTTTTCCATCCACATCCTTCTTGCACCAGATTATGTCACACACAGTTCTACCTCCTTTTATATCCAGGTCTTCTCATACCACTCTTCGATGGTCTTGGTTGGATAGCCGAGCAGCTCGTGGTAGATCTTGACATTGTCAGCACCAACCGGCCGCCAGATCCAGTACAGTCTCCTGGGAGTCTTCTCCATCAGGCCGGCTCCGTAGCTACCCATCACACCTACATCTCCGAAGATGGGATCGTCCTGCCACCTGACGGTCCCTCTGTGCCTCCAGTGCTCGGACTCGTAGACCTCCTTGTCGTTCATCACCGGCTCGGCCAAGAGACCCGCATCCTGACAAACCTTCACCACTTCAGACCTGGTCTTGTCCGCAGCCCACTCTTCAAGCTTGGCATAGATCTCCACCTGGGCTTCGGCCTTGACCCTGTCATCGTGAGCCTTGTATTTGTCGAGAAGATCCTTGTTGCCCGTTATGGCGCAGAGCTCCGCGAAGTCCTCATCCTGGAAGGCACTGATCATGGCGTACCTGGCGCAGAACTTTTCCTGCGGGTTCTTGGCATCCGGAAAGTCGGACTTACCGCAGAGAATGATACCGTGGGCGCACAGCTGGGTATCCCAGTTGCCCCACCTCTGGCGGACAATGCCGAACCTGCCATAGAGCGGCGCCGCAAAGCCCAGACACCTGGTAGCAGCCTGCACCTGGGAGAACTCGATCATGGTGCCAAGCCCGGTCTTCCGCCGCCAGTGCAGGGCCGCCAAAATCCCAAAGGTGATCTGGGTGCCGGAGTACCAGTCGATGCACCAGTTGGAGTGCTTGGCAGCGTGGCCGCCAAAGCTCTCGTGAAAACCGGTTACCGAGGCGAGCCCGGCGTGAGCCTGGCCCAGGATGTCATAGGAGCCGCCGAATACCTTGGGCCCGTAGCCGAAACCACCGCCCCAGACATAGATGAACCGAGGGTTCATCTCGATCAGGTAGCGGTAGGACTGCCTCCACCGGTCAAAGGTGCCGGGGCGGTAGCACTCGGTGAGCCCGTCGGACATCTTCACCAGGGAGTAGAAGGCCTCCTTCATCTCGTCCAGGTGGTAGTCCATGGAGATGTGATACTCGTTGGGATTGGCGTTCAAATACCCCATACCCGTACCGGTCATGGGCCTGGTGTCGTGCAAGGGATAGAGATAGGTCTCGTTGAACGGAGCACAGTGCCGCATGGGATCGCCCATCCGCGGCATCTCCACCTTGATCACCTCGGCCCCGAGCTCAGCCAGGTTACTGACGGAATGAGGCGTGAAGATGTACATGGTGGTGCTCATCCACCTGACGCCCTTGAGAGACTGGGGCTTGCCGAACTCGTTGCCCGGATCGAACTTGGCCTTACAGTAGTCCTCGTAGGGCATCTTCATCTCATCGAGCTCTTCCTTGCTCTTGGGGCCCGGCAGATCCTCAAGTCTTGTTTCACGTGGATCTTTGTTATACTTGAGTTTATGCATCTTATATAACCCCCTTGTCCTTGAGTTCGTTGACTTCGGTTTGACCTATACCGCACAG
>JAJDNL010000029.1 GCA_022340745.1 Deltaproteobacteria bacterium | reverse complement strand
GTGTGGCTCATCAACACCGGCTGGAGCGGCGGGCCTTACGGTACCGGGAAACGAATTAAATTGGCCTACACTCGCGCTATGGTCAGCGCGGTGTTGAATGGCACCCTAGAAGAAATCCCGAGGACCAAGGATCCTTTCTTCGGCGTGGAGGTGCCCGAGACTTGTCCTGATGTACCATCCGAGGTTCTGCAACCCAAAAACACCTGGAAAGATCAAGCAGCTTACGATGAACAGGCAAAGAAACTGGCCACCATGTTTGCAGAGAACTTCAACCAGTTCGCCGGCGATGTATCTGAGGAGATACGCAGCGCTGGTCCGTCGTAGGTAATTCGCCCCGGTGGAGGCACTGAATGACAGGTGAAATCCTCTTTGTCTTTGGCCTGCTACTGGTCACCATTCTCCTGTTTGTGAGCGGATTTTTACGGTTGGACGTAGTGGCCATCATGGTCATACTGACTTTGATGCTTAGCGGTCTGCTATCACCCGGAGCTGCTCTGGCCGGATTCGGTGACCCCGTGGTGCTCCTTATAGCGGGCTTGTTTGTGGTGGGGGCGGGACTTTTTCGTACGGGTGTGGCATACGCAATTGGCGACTGGCTGATGAGTGTGGCTGGAACCAATGAAAGCCGCCTATTGATTTTGCTCATGCTGGTGGTGGCTGGTCTCTCCGCATTTATGAGCTCCACCGGGGCTGTTGCCATATTCATCCCGGTAGCCCTAAATTTGGTAGCCAAGGCCGGCTCAAGTCCTTCGAGGCTGATGATGCCTCTGGCTTTTGCCTCGCTCATTGGCGGGATGTTGACTCTGATCGGCACCCCGCCCAACCTGGTGGTGAGCACCCAGTTGACCAGGGAGGGTTTAGAATCTTTTGGATTTTTCGACTTTACCCCAATTGGTCTGCTGATTCTGCTTGTTGGGATTGCATACATAATGCTATTCGGGCGTCGTTTACTTCCACGGGAGGAACGGCTGGAGGGCGCAGCAAGAGACCGTCTTTCTTTGAGAGACCTTGCTGAGATTTACCACATTACTAATCAGCTACACCGTTTGCGCATATGGGCTGGTTCACCTTTGGAAGGAAAGACTGTGGGCCAAGCCCTGCTTCGAACCAAGTATGGCGTAACCGTACTTGGGGTAGAGCGGCTGCAGCGTCGCACGAAAGCGGTGAAACCCGCCCATATTGGCACGGAGTTTAGGGCAGGTGACATCATCTACGCGGTTGGAACCGATGATGAGGTAAACCGGCTGGTAACGGCTGAACAGTTGGAGCGGTTGGAGGTCGGGGAGGGGCAGGGCAAGGTTGCGGCTCAAGAGCTTGGGCTGGTGGAGGTGCTGTTGGCACCCAGGTCTGAAATGGTTGGCAAGACTCTCAGCGAAGCTCGCTTTCGCGAGCGATACGGTTTGTCTGTTCTCGGTCTTTTACGCCAGGGTGAGCCGTTGAAGCAAGAGTTGGTTGAAACTCCTCTCGCTTTCGGAGATTCACTTCTCATGGGTGGAGGGTGGGCTCAAATCGATCTCTTGCAGGGCAAGCAAAAGGACTTCCTGGTCTTGAATCTGCCCAAAGAAATGAGCGAGGTTGCCCCAAATCGGAGTAAGGCCCCCTGGGCCCTAGCGGTGACCTGTGGCATGATGCTGCTGATGACTTTCAAGCTTGTGGATGCAGTTACCGCAGTTTTGCTGGCGGCACTGGCTATGGTACTCACCGGCTGCGTGAGCATGAAAGATGCCTACGCTTCAATAAACTGGGAAAGTTTGGTGCTCATTGCCGGAATGCTGCCGATGGCCACGGCTTTGGAAAAGACAGGCGGGGTAGAACTCATTGCAAATGGGCTGGCGGACAGTCTTGGAGACATAGGGCCGCTAGCTCTGATGGCCGGGTTGTTCGTCATTACCTCTGTGTTCAGCCAGGTTATCTCCAACACTGCTACCACGGTTCTGCTGGCGCCAATTGCTGTGGGCGCTGCTTTAGAGGTGGGGGTTTCACCTTACCCCTACCTTATGACGGTAGCATTGGCTGCTTCAACTGCGTTCTCCACCCCCGTGGCATCTCCGGTGAATACTCTGGTTATGGGGCCCGGTGCATATAAGTTCAATGATTTTGTCAAGGTGGGCGTGCCTCTGCAAATTCTAGCCATGGTAGTTACGTTGCTCTCTGTTCCGCTGCTGTTCCCTTTGAGGTAGTGTGTCTTGAACAAAGTTCAGGTTCAGAGAGTAATGCACCTATGGGTCTAAGCAATTACTTCACGAGCATTCGGAGGACAAGATGGAATTCGGAATCTGGGGGAGGAGCAGGGTAAAAAGAATTGGTATCGTCTCCACCCGGTTGGCAGGGACTGACGGGGTTTCCCTGGAGTCTGAAAAATGGGTGCAGGTTATGGAGGAGCGGCGTCTCACCTGTTATTATTTTGCTGGGGAGTTGGATCGTCCTCCAGAGCGATCATATCTTGCTGAGGAAGCCCACTTCAACCATCCCGAGATCCAAGAAATTCAGAAGGCCTGCTTCGGTGTCACCACACGACCCCGGTCACTGACCGACAAAATTCAAGAGGTTAAAAGTAGACTCAAGGATGATCTCTATTCCTTTATAAGTAAATACAAGATAGATATGTTGATGCCGGAAAACTCCCTCACTATCCCGATGAATATTCCTCTGGGCCTTGCCATCACCGAGGTTATTGCGGAAACGGGAATGCCCGCAACAGCACACCACCACGACTTTTACTGGGAGCGGGACAGGTTCAGCATAAACGCTGTTTCCGATTGCTTGAATATGGCCTTTCCCCCGAACTTACCCACCCTCACTCACTCGGTGATTAATTCATATGCTGAGGAACAATTAGCTTTGAGAACCGGTATTTCAGGGCGGGTCGTTCCCAACGTCATGGATTTTGAAAATCCTCCGCCACCTCCTGATGATTACACCTCTGAGGTTCGACAGGCCATCGGAATTTCAGATGATGAGCTCTTTGTGCTTCAGCCCACCCGGGTGGTGAAGCGAAAAGGGATTGAGCATGCCATAGAACTGGTGTGCCGAATGGATATGAAAGCCAAGCTGGTCATTTCTCACGATGCGGGCGACGAAGGCTTCGATTACCAGGAAAGGCTCAAGGAATATGCAGATTTCCTCAAAGTTGATCTGCTCTTTGCCTCAGACATCATCAATGAAAAAAGAGGGCGCACCAAAGATGGCAGGAAGATTTACACCCTCGACGATGTCTATCCCTATGCCGACCTGGTGACCTATCCCTCCACCTTTGAGGGTTTCGGCAATGCCTTTTTGGAAGCCATCTATTTCAGTAAACCGGTAGCGGTAAACACGTATTCAATTTACACAAAAGATATAAAGCCCAAAGGATTCTCTGTGATTGAACTCGATGGGTATGTGACCAAAGATGCGGTTGAGCAGACCAAACAAGTTCTTGCTGATCCAAAGTTTTGCCAGGAGATGGTGGAGCATAACTACGAGCTAGGCAAACGTTTCTTCTCTTACGACGTATTAAGAAGACGACTCGACATCGCCGCCATCAAGTATCCTGAACTGTTCGGACAATAGGAGGTTTAGCACAAGTATCGAAGTGGTCTTCATTCGGCGAACCTGACTGGAAAAACTCCAGTATTTGGAGTGTTGGAGTGCTGGAGGAAATTGCCCAACTCGGAAGCATATAACCCCAACACTCCACTACTCCATAACTCCATTACTCCAGCGAAAGGTCACAATCGAGGAGCGCGGGCCAGTAATGGAGGAGCTGTACAATGGCGGACTTGGATAGGGTAAAACGCATTCTGCAGAGAATTTACGGCGAGAGGGAAGGGGAGTTGGCCTTTGAGAGAATAATACCCTTGATTGAAACATTTCCCGTTCAGAAGAGCCACAAGGAGGGCTATTTCTCCCAAGAAGATGTGGTTCTGATCACCTATGGTGACTCTCTTATGGGCAAAGGGCAGGTCCCTCTGGTTACGCTTCACGATTTTGCCAACAGGTATTTAAAGGATGCGATCTCTACCATCCATTTTTTACCCTTTTTTCCCTGGTCCTCAGACGATGGCTTTTCGGTGATGGATTTTTTCTCCATTAATCCCGAACTTGGATCTTGGGAGGATGTAGTAGCAATCGGCCGCGACTTTCAGCTCATGTTCGATTATGTGGTCAACCATTTTTCTTCGCAAGGTGAGTGGTTTGAAAACTACCTGGCCGGCAAGGAGGGGTACGCAAATTTCGCCATGGAAGTGAACCCTTCCACAGATCTGTCTCAAGTAACACGTCCAAGATCTCTGCCGCTTCTCTCTGATTACAAGAAACACGACGGCAGCACCGTCCACTTGTGGACAACCTTCAGCGCCGATCAGATTGATTTCAATTTTAAGAGCTTGGATGTGCTCGAGAAAATGATAGAAGTGCTTCTCTTTTACGTCCAGCAGGGTGCTATCATCCTCAGGCTTGATGCCATCGCTTACCTCTGGAAAAAAATCGGCACCACCTGTATCCATCTCAATGAGACCCACGACATGGTAAAGTTGTTTCGGGCCATACTGGATCTGGTTGCACCGGATGTCATCATTCTAACGGAGACCAACGTGCCCCACCAGGAGAACATCAGCTATTTCGGTGACGGCAGCGACGAAGCTCAGATGGTCTATAACTTCCCCCTGCCGCCGCTGCTCTTTTATTCCTTCCTGAAAGAGGACACCACGATTCTGTCGGAATGGGCCAAGGGTCTTGACCTAGAATCTGACAACAATACCTTTTTCAATTTCACCGCATCACATGACGGTATCGGTGTACGTCCACTGGAGGGGATATTTCAGCCGGAGGAGATCGACAACCTGATTGAGGTGGTGAAGGCCAATGGCGGCCAGGTGTCCTACAAGAGAAATCCGGATGGCTCGGACAGTCCCTATGAACTGAACATCACCTATGTCGATGCTATTCTCGCCGATCCTGAATCTTCCCGGGCAGAGAGGTTTTTGGCTTCACAGGCAATACAATATGTGCTTCCAGGAGTACCGGCCACATATATTCACAGTCTGCTCGGTTCACGCAATTGGTTGGAGGGGGTGAAGCAAACGGGAAGAGCTCGAACAGTAAACCGGGAAAGACTCGATGTGGAAAGCCTCATGTCTGAGCTGAAAGATCCTGAGTCTTTTCGCGCCAGGATTTTCTTCTCATATATCGAGCTGATCAAGATCAGGAAAAAACAGCAGGCTTTCCACCCAAACGCTGATTTCAAGATACTAGAAGTTGATCCAAGGGTGTTCGTCATCAGGAGGTACTGCGAAGAGCAAACAATCTATGCGCTTACCAACATCTCCTCAAGGGATATCTCTATTTCGTGGTCGGGGAATGAGGTGGCAGCCCGGATGACAGATTTAATTACCAGCGAGCAGATCGATACGGATTCAATCACCCTTAAGCCATATCAATATATGTGGTTGAGCACAACGGATGCTTGACTCATCTAGACAATAGCTCGTCTTATGTCATTCTGAGGAGCAGAGCGACGAAGAATCTCGACGCCAGTTATAAACATTTCGTAGATTCTTCGGTCGTATCACTCAAAGTGCTACTCCCTCAGAATGACAAAGGTTGTTGATAGTACCTTGAGCGATAAGCCTCTGTGTATGTCATTCTGAGGAGCAGAGCGACGAAGAATCTCCCAGCGTTCGTTAAGATACGATGAGACAGTATTACGTTTACATCCTTACAAATAGGAAACAAGGGGTTCTGTACACCGGAGTAACGAATAACTTAGAGCGTCGAATGTACGAGCATAAAAGCAAGCTCATTCCAGGGTTTGCGAGCAAATATAATTTGAAGAAACTCGTTTACTTTGAAGAGACCATCGATGTAAGTGCAGCCATAACTCGGGAGAAGCAAATCAAGGGCTGGCTCAGGAAAAAGAAAGTCACGCTGATTGAAAAACAAAACCCAGACTGGAAAGACTTGAGTGAAGCGTGGTATGGGATAGCATGAGATTCTTCGGTCGTCTCGCCTGCGGCTTGCCTCGCTCAGAATGATAATGGGAGGAGGGAGATTGTCATTCTGAGGAGCAGAGCGACGAAGAATCTCGACGCCAGTTAAAAACATTTCGTAGATTCTTCGGTCGTATCACTCATAGTGCTACTCCCTCAGAATGAGGTTGGGAAATTCCTCGCTGAATATCGGCTAGTTGGTAGCACTGCAAATCGGAAACACTTCGCCATGACAATAGACGCTTACATAACCATCGCCATCCTCGCTCTTACCTTTGGGCTGCTGATCAAGACTAAGATTCCCCCGGCGGCTGTTTTCCTGGGGGCCCTTGCCCTCACCATGACCTTTCGTCTGGCCCCGCTGGACCAGACACTTGATGGCTTTGCCAACTCCGGGATGCTGACTGTTGGGGCTTTGTTTATGGTGGCGGCCGGTATGTATTCAACCGGAGCCATCACCTTGGTTACCGAAAAACTGATCGGCCGGCCCAAGACCCTGCTGGGTGCTCAGCTAAAAATCCTGCCCTCGGTGGCCATCGGCAGTGCATTTCTTAACAATACCCCCCTGGTTGCCATGATGATACCGGTGATCAGAGATCTGTCCAAATCATGTCGGCTGGCTGCTAGTCGGCTCTACATCCCGCTGAGTTATGCCTCCATCCTCGGAGGTACCTGCACTCTTATCGGGACCTCCACCAATCTGGTGGTGGGCGGCATGGTGATCGACTCAATGGTAGAAGCGGGTCCCAACACTCCCTATATGAGGGAGATCACCATGTTCGATCTGGCCTGGATTGGTGTTCCGGCTGCCTTGATTGGACTCGGCTTCATCATGCTCTTTAGCAAATGGCTGCTGCCGGGCTCCGAGGAATTGGAAGATATGGCGGAAGCGAGACGGCGCTATGGAGCCGAGTTTGCCATTCCAGCCAAATCCCCTCTGATTGGAAAAACACTGAAAGAGCTGGGCTTCACCAGTCCGGTGGGATTTCGATTACTCTCGATTCAGCGTTCGGACGGATCGATGATGGAAAACAGACCTGATCTGAGGCTGAAGGTAGGTGATGTGCTCACCTTCGATAGCGACATCAGCTCTCTGCCGCATCTGTGGGCCACCAGTGGCTTGGTGCCGCACATTACCGGACATAAGATGGAAAGTAAGCGTCATGAGCGCAGCCTGGTGCAAGTGGTGGTATCGCGGCGAAACAGCGCACTTGGCAGAAAGATCTCTGAGTTACCACCGCCAGAATCTGTCTACCGGATGAATGTGGTTGCTCTCTCCCGCCGGGGTAGGCCCATCGACAGACCACTTGGCCAAGTCCGGATAAAAGCCGGTGACATTGGAGTCCTGGAAGTGGATGATTCATTTTACTTTGAGAACCGCAACGAAGTGGAATTTGCCACGACCAAGCGACTAACCGGAGCGCGCATTCAGCGCACGGATAAAGCTCTGGCTGCAACCTTGATCACGCTAGGAATGGTCGCCGCCGCTGCCCTCAATGTGATGAATATGCTCAACGCCGCCCTGCTTGCCAGCGGCCTCATGGTTCTGACCGGTTGTATGTCGTTGCGAGCGGCGGGACGAAGTGTGGAGTTCAGCACCCTGGTTGTTATCGCCAGTGCCATTGGTTTGGAGGCGGCGGTGACTGGAAGTGGCCTGTCGACCGCTATAGCGGATCTTTTGCATGAACTTGCCGGCGACAGCCCCTATACTGCCCTTGTCGTGGTGTTTGCGGGGTGCATTGCCATGGATACTCTGGTTACCAACGTGGCCTCGGCTGTGTTCATGTTCCCCATTGCCATGGCCATGGCCGGGGAACTGGGGGTGAGTTTCATGCCCTTCGCCATAACAGTGATGGTTGGGGCTTCATGCAGCTTTATCTCACCCATGGGCTATCAGACCAACCTCATGGTCTACGGTCCTGGGGATTATAAGTTTACCGATTTCGTCAAAATGGGCGTGCCCCTCACTGTTGTGGTCGGTGTCGTCACCATTATTCTGACCCCCATATTTTTCGGATTTCAACCACCTTGATAAAGAGAGTATCAGATCGGACCAGTCTTGCCGCTGTTAGTGGAAGAAGGAGAATCCTCTATTTACTTCTTGCGGGATTCAAGTAAAATGCAAAAGATTCGACAAAGTAGACTATCCTCGTGAAGTTTTCTGATCAGATCGAACGATAATTTATGAGGAGTTCAGCCCGCCTTTCTATACTTTGGAGGTGATTTAATGTTTCATTCTATTTCCGGCAGAAGCACATTTCTCGCTTGCACCGTCTCCTTGTTTGTCCTGATCCTGGCAACCTTTGGCTGCCGCAAAAAGGAAGAACCGCCGGAGGTCATCCGCTCCATTAAGTGGATCAAAGTGGCCGAGGTTACAGCCAAGCAGGTAAGAATGATCTCTGGCACCACCAAGCCTGTGGACCAGACCGCCCTCAGCTTTGCCGTGGCCGGTACGGTTGAAAAGGTTGAGGTGAAATTGGGCCAGGAGGTCGAAAAAGGGCAAGTTCTGGCCGAGCTGGATCGACAACCTTTTGTGCTGGCGGTCAAGGACGCAGAAGCCGGGCTAGCAAAAGCACAGGCCATTGTGGTGGAGAGGCGAGCCAACTACGAGCGCTATGTTGCTCTCTACGAGTCGAACAATGCCAGCAAGGCCGAGTTGGATGAGGCGAGGGCAAGTTTCGACAGCGCCAAGAGTCAGGTAAATGCAGCACAGGCTCAATTGGGGCTGGCACGTCGCGATCTGCGCAAAACCAAGTTAAGGTCTCCATTTAACGGTACTATCTCTGTGAAGGATATTGAACCTTACGTGGAGGTCCCGGTAGGCAGAGCCGTTTTTGGGCTAGATGGAGAGGAATCCGGCTACGAGGTCTCTGCGGCTGTGCCTGACTCGATTCTCATAAATCTTTCCGTGGGCGATGAGGCGGAGGTTATCTTCCCTACCTTGAACAATCGCAGGGTCCGTGGGGTGATTACCGAGTTAGGTTCTCGATCACGAACTGCCAGTACCTATCCGGTTACGGTTCAATTGCAGAAACAATATGACGATTTCAGATCGGGGATGTCGGTGGAAGTTGCCTTTGAGTTTATCCCGGAGTCGGAAGCAGGGGAACCAATAGAGACCGGCCTCGCAGTGCCTTTGGCAGCGTTGACTGTGGGAGAAGAGAAGACATACTTTGTTTTCATTTATGATGAGAAAACCTCCACTGTCAAGAAGACTCAAGTCAAGACGTTGAATGTTCGAGAAAACGACGTACTCGTTGAACCCGGTGCTCTCAAGGCCGGTGACATTATAGCCACTGCCGGTGTCCAGTTCTTGA
>JAJDNL010000027.1 GCA_022340745.1 Deltaproteobacteria bacterium | reverse complement strand
GTTATTGAAAGTGTGTCATTTAAAGGCCCTTCCGCCACCATCAAGACTCATCACAATGTGGGAGGACTCCCTGAGGTGATGAATCTTGAACTCATAGAGCCGCTCAGGGAGTTATTCAAGGATGAGGTGAGGAGGGTGGGTAGTGAACTGGGCTTACCACACCGGTTGATCCAACGTCACCCGTTTCCGGGGCCGGGTCTCGCCATTCGCATACTGGGTGAAGTGACGCCCGAGAGATTGGAGATCTTGCGGCAGGCTGACGCCATTGTTATGGAGGAAATGGAGAGAAGCGGTCTCTATGACCAGGTGTGGCAAGCATTCGGTGTGCTCCTCCCTGTCCGTACCGTTGGTGTCATGGGCGACGAGCGCACCTACGATCAGGTAATTGCCATTCGTGTCGTAGAAAGTGTTGACGCCATGACCGCAGACTGGGCCAAAATGCCCTACGAAGTTTTAGGGCAAATGTCGAACCGTATCATAAATGAGGTAAAGGGAGTGAATCGGGTGGTTTACGATATTTCTTCCAAGCCGCCCAGCACCATTGAGTGGGAATAATCCCCGCCATGAGCCTACCGACCCATGCGCCAGGCAGACTTTGTTCATCTTCACCTCCATTCTGCCTACAGTCTCCTGCAGAGCACCATACGACTGCCCCAACTCGTTAAAAGGGCGCGGGAATACAGGTTGCCGGCCCTAGCCATTACTGACCATGGTAATCTGTTGGGCTGCATAGAGTTCTATGAGCTGGCATACAGTAACGGGATTAAACCCATTATTGGCTGCGAGTTAATCGTTGGTCGCACTGATGAAACTGAGTCAGAGAAAACGAGCAGCGCTGAACCAGCCACTCATATCGTCCTGTTAGCCAGGAATCGCAAAGGCTATCAAAATCTGCTTCAACTCATTACCGAAGCCCACTCCCAGGGCTGGCAACAGGAACCGCGCATAACTTCGGATCAGCTCTACCAGCACCATCAGGGGCTGATCCTCCTGAGCTGTTGCCATCGGGGAGAAATTCCTGTTCGGCTCCTCAAAGAAGAAGATCAGGGGGCACAGGCGAAAGCTGCCGAATATGTGGAGGTTTTTGGCCGGGAATCCTTTTTTGTCGAGCTGCAACCTGTGCGAACGGACGAGCACCGTACGTTGAATGAAAGACTCTTGAGTCTGGCCCGTAAGCTGAATCTCCACGTGGTGGCTACCGCCAACAGCCACACCATTGACCCCGGTGAAGCATATCTGGTTAGAATCTTGACAGCCATCAGAAGGGGCACCACCGTGAAGGAGATACCTCCTCCATTGGAGCATGGTTTTCTCTCGCCAGAGGAGATGAAAGCCGAGTTTGCCCACCTGCCTGAGGCGATCACCGCGACCATGACCATTGCCGAGCGCTGCAACGTGGATTTGGATTTGGGCAAAATCCATCTGCCAAAGTTTTCATTGGAAAAGGGCCAAGATGCAATGGCCCTCCTGAGGCAGCAAGCGGCAGAAGGTCTTGAGGCACAACTTTCATCAAGTCGTCTGGGTAGTGGGGACTACAGGAAGAGGCTGGACGCTGAATTGGATACCATCGAACAGCTGGCGCTGGCCCACTATTTTCTTGTAGTGGCGGATTTTGTTTGCTTTGCGAGAGAGAAGGGGGTTCCTGTTGGCCCGGGTAGCGGCTCAGCAGGTTCGAGCCTTACTGCCTACGCTTTGGGGATTACCAGAATTGATCCTCTGCAACACGATCTCTTGTTTGAGCGTTTGATCAATCCCTTGAGCCTTGAGTTCCCAGACATGGACTTGGGTTTTGGTATGGAAATGCGTGAAGAAGTGCACCAATACCTGCGCGCCAGGTACGGGCAGGACCGGGTGGCGCAGATCGTTTCACTTGTTACCATGCAGCAGCGTTCGGCCATTCGAGATTTGAAAAAGGTTCTGGCCCTGTCCCGGAAGGACGTGGACGTCGCTCCTGGGAATACGGAACAAGCTCCAGAGGGAGAGGGGGAAAGCAGAACATCGGGTCTTCCACTGGAAGCAGAGCTCTCAGCCGCACCACAGAGTAACGTGCTGGAGCTGGCGGCCGCCCTTGAAGGCTTGCCGAGACAGGTGAGTACCCATGCCACCGGCATGGTTATCAGCGATGGTCCTCTGGTTCGGCGTGTTCCTCTCTACCGAGGTCCCAAGGGTGAGTGGGTCAGTCAGTACAACGTGCGCGCTCTCAAGCGGACTGGCCTGGTAAAGTTCGATCTCATTGCCAGAAAATCGTTAACCGTGCTTCGTAAGGTTTTCGATCTTATTGACGATGAGGCTGAACTTTCTGTGCCTTTGGAGGATCTACCCCTGCAGGATGAAGCGGCCTTTGAATTGCTGTGTAGGGGGCAGATAGGAGGTATTCCCTATCTGGAAAATGTGAGAGCGCGGGATTTGCTGCTCAAATGGCAGCCTCGGCAATGGCAAGATCTCCTTGCCCTGCTGGCACTGGTTCGACCTGTTGCCCTGGAAAGTGGATTGACTGAGAGTTTTCTGAGAACGCGGCAGGCTGGACAACCAAAAGAGTCACTTCCTCCGTCTGCGGATACGTGGTCTGGCAATGGGACTGCATTTCTTCTCTTCGATGTAGATCTAATCAGACTGATCGCTCGCACTACCGGCTGGTCTCTGAAGAAAGCTGATGAACTTTGCCGCATACTGATGAAAGGTGAAGAAAAGGCGGAAGACCTACGACTGGAGTTTATTGAGAGCGCAGAAGGGAAAGAATACGATCGCGAACACGCAGAGACCACGTGGTCCACACTGGAACGGTCCGCGGGAGTAGTCGCCAACCGGGGCAAAACAGTGGCCCAGGCGCTGACGGTACAGCAAGCTTCTTTCCTGAAGGCCCGTTATCCGGAGCACTACATGGCGGCTATTCTGAGCAGTGAATTACATCAGCATGATCTTTTGGCAGTTCACGTGGAGGATTGTGGTCGCGAAAATCTTCGTTTGCTGCCCCCAGAGATAAATGGCAGTGAGGTGGAATTCACCGTTGAAACAGGAGGCATTCGGGTGGGACTGGCTGCCGTACGCCATGTGAGTCGGGCTACGGCGACCGCCATTGTTGAGGCCCGACGAGAAAGGGGCTCATTTCAGTCCCTTTTTGAGCTCATAACCAGTGTTGACCAGGAGCATCTGGGAAAAAGGGCTTTGGATGCGCTGATTAAAGCGGGAGCCTTGGACAGCTTTCATTGCGGCCGGCAACAGCTGCACGAGATGCTTCCAGAGATCGTGGAACAAGCACGTCGAGGTCAAATGGCACTTTTTGACCGTTGCGATAGGGAGTCTCAAATTGTTCCTGGCTCTTCTCCTTCAGTTGAATGGGATGAAGCCACCAAAGTCTCTCGGGAAAAGGAGGCTTTGGGATTCTACCTCAGTGGCCACCCACTATCAGAATTCAGGACCCTGTTGGAAGAACTGGCGCCGGGTGGGACGGCACGACTGGGTGATCTTCCCGGAGATTCACAAAGCCGTCTGGGAGGTGTGGTCGAGGAAATCAGAATGGTGAGCAGCCGTAAGGGAGAACCTCTCCGCTTCCTGCGGTTAGAAGATTTCAAGGGCTCTGTGGAAGTAGTTGTCTTTGAAGATGTACACGCAGAGTACCAAAGATACATAAACGAAGGGGCACTGCTCCTTGTGAGTGGAAGGGTAGCCAGAGAGAGTGGCCAGGTGAGGTTGGTTGCCGATGAGATCATGTTGTTGGAAGAGGCTGCGGTTGATATGGCGAGTTCAGTTCACCTTCAACTAACTGTGGAAGGGCTCTCTGGGAAACCGCTGAAAGAGCTGAAGCGACTGCTCAAAACTCATCCCGGTTCCTGTCCAGTATACCTTCACTTTGGTGTTGGCCAGCAGACGGTGGTGGTACAGAAGTTGCCGACCAGTTTTCGTATTCGTCCCAACAAAGAACTTCAGAGAAGGCTCACCAAGGAGTTTGGCCAAGACTGCCTGGAGGTTCGTTATGAGGAATCTCATGTTGCTTAACGTCAAGCGCAATAACGGTAAGAGGAGAAGATATTGACTGAGTATCGTGAACGGAGATATCGCCAACAAATCCGTCATGATCGGTTGGTTACCTTTGAGGTGACGGTTCAGGAAACCGATCTGTTGATATTAGCTGAATCCAACCTGTCTGCACTTGCTCAGGATGTTATTTACCAAGTTCGCGGGCCCCTGGAGGGCTACATTGCACAGCATCCTAAATTCCTCACTGCCATGACACCGCTACCATACGATAAGCTCGCACCACCTGTGGTGCGGGAAATGCTTGCCGCAGCCCAAAGTTGTGGTACCGGTCCCATGGCCGCCGTAGCCGGTGCCATAGCAGAGCAAGTCGGTTTGGTTCTTCTTTCGGAGAGCAGTGAGGTGGTGGTGGAGAACGGCGGCGACTGCTTCATAAAGATGGATTCCCCTTTGCAGGTATCCGTTTTTGCAGGGCACGCAGAGCTAAGTAACCGGGTGGCGCTGAGAATTTATCCGGAGAAAACACCGCTGGGGGTATGTACCTCTTCAGGCACTGTAGGTCACTCGCTGAGCTTAGGACACGCTGATGCGGTGACGGTGCTCGGATCTTCTGCG
>JAJDNL010000024.1 GCA_022340745.1 Deltaproteobacteria bacterium | reverse complement strand
TTTTCAGCATCTCGAAAAAGCCCCTGAGGAGATGACCCTCGGTGAGCTTAGCCGCTATGTTACCAAAATAAAAAGTGAAGGATACGATGCAACCCGTTACCAGGTAGACTTCGACGCCAGAATCGCTTTTCCATTTACATCGTTCATTATGGCGCTCCTGGGCATTAGTGTCGCTCTTTACCAGGGTAAACATGGTGGAATTGCAGTGGGAGTTGCCATAAGTGTTTCTCTAGCGTTCATCTATTTACTCATTTTTCAGTTTGTTCTCCGCATTGGTTACACGGGCAACCTACAACCACTGCTGGCCGCCTGGATACCCAATGTTTTCTTTGGCATTGCCAGCATCTTTCTCTTTATTCATGCAAGGCACTAAATACCATTTAAGAATGTAGATTGTGGATTTCAGATTTAAAAACTCAATACGTTAAGATAAAGATTCCATAAACCTCAATCTACAATCTGCAATCTAAAATCTAAAATTGCCTTGGCCTGATTCTTTACTGGCCGAGAATGACTTTGGCGATAACGTCAGCACAATACTCAGCAAATTCCTGGTCGTCCTTTACCATGACATCTTCACCATTTTTAACTTCAATTTTAGCCAGACGATTACGCTTCCAATCATACATCACAATGTTAACAGTTACATAATGTTCCCATCGACATTCAGCATCGGCGCGAATCAATCCAATTGTTGGCTTTACTTCTTTTACCAGATTGATTTTATGCTTGGTGGTAAGATAGAAGGCTACGTCATCGCGCAATGTAACGTCACATTTTAGGAGCACTGATTTTTTCGATCTTGTTTTGCCTGCCTCCTCACTATCCAACGCCTTTTCGTATATCTCCATCTCATCAGTAAGACAAAGATGCCATCCGGTAATTGTCTTTATTGTGTCAGAGTGAAATTCTGATATCTCGTGGCTGGCACAGCCAAAAAGCAAAGAAACAGAAATGAATCCAGTTAAAATAACTTTATTAAAACTTCTCATCTCTATATCCGACAAAGGATTTTTCGTAAATTATAAGATGATTTAGGAACATGCAAGAAAATAGTGGGCACACAAGAAGACTCACAGATCAACAAATGGTAGCTGTGGCATGAAGTTTTCCGCAGCCCAGGGGAGACTGACAGGCCACTCTAGCTGATGCGTGAATAGTCCGGGCTACCTTGTGGGGATGTTTGGCAACGAGTTCCCCGGCGGCAATGAATGGGAGGGGTCTGTTTGCTTGACTTAGACGGAGAGGCGAGAACAATTCTCTCACGATGCGTCTCTTGCTTCCAGAGCCATTTGGATTTTCTTTTTAAGTTCAGTGAGATCAAAAGATTTCACCACATAAAAATCGGCGGCAATGGATTTCATGTCTTCCTTAAAAGTATCGTAAGCGGTGGAAAGTATTACGGGCAAGTCATAGAATTTATTACGGATATCCTGTAATAAATCTAAACCATCATAGTCCACCATTTTGATGTCCAGGACAACCAGGTTGGGTTTATCCTGTTCAATGCGTTCTAGTAACCCATGCCCACCTTCCGCGGTGATAACATCGTAGCCCTCTTCTTTCAGTTCCTCAGAGTAGAGTAACCGGATATGCTCTTCGTCATCAACAACCAGGATCTTGGCCATGCTATTTCCCTCCAAACTGCAAGAAACTCTCTTTCGTTGAGCCGTGAGTAACTCAGTCAAGTGTTTAGGATACCCTAATGTTGCAGACCTACTCCGTGGAAAAACGCGTCAGAGTGCGCCAGATGTGGCCACGCAGAGGCTTGGAGAGGATGGAGCGTACTTGATTGTACGTGACATCCTGTTCCGAGCACGGTCGTCCCGCCAAGGGCGGGACTATCGCGCGAGTTCAGCGGTTTTTACCGGTGTGGGTTTGCAGCATTAGGGTCACCATTTACTGAGCAGATAAGGCTTCGCTTCCTCGAAGATCATGCATTCGTTTTCAATGTATTCCTCAGCCTGTTGAATTGACATTCTTTCCGTTTTATTTACATACGATAAGGTCTTGCCTACAAAGAGAGGCACCAGTGACTGCAATAGAGATTCGCGCTCAACCACCTCGTTCTTGTAGGCAACTGAGCAACTGTAAAGAATACGAGCCCAGATTTCCGAAGGAAAACTGAAGTGGGCTAGAGGAAGTTCCCTGATCTCTCCCAATTTATTGTAGATGTTATTCTCCAGAAAGCTCTCCCAGAGTTGCTTATACTGGGAAAAGCCCTGGATAAAAACTTGGTGCAACTCATCCTCCGCAATGTCGAGAGACGTGGGTGTCTCAACTTCGCCCATGCCGAAACCGTAGATTGCGGTCGGCTTGCTCCACTTCACCCTTTCCCAGAAATCCTGAAAATGTATCATAAGGTTCAACAAAGTGCCCACGATTTGAGAAAAAACCTGTCCAGAAGGCACGATGTTTCGGTCGTTCTGGCAAATTTTTGGCTTCCCTACAAAGGACTGACAGATGGGAATACCTTGACAAATAGCCAGGGTAGTCATCCAAATGTCGATACCGTGTTGGCCCACCATATCATTCCAACTGGGATGGTTGAGATAGGTCTCGGCCAGATTTGCGGCAAAAGCAAAATCACCACCAATTGGTTGTCTGACTCGACGACCATAAAGGGCTCGGGTCAGTGGATAAACGATCCCATTGGCAACTGAGCCATCGTATTTGTGTCTCACGTAGAGTGGGGCAACAAAGCCGAAGCCGGCGGAAATGGGCTCCCCGAGATTCTTGATCCACTGGGGTGTGACGCTCTCTATATCAGCGTCTAGCACGATCACCGCTTGGGCCTGAAGTTCCACTGCTTTGACTAAGAGGTTTCTCATGTTATAGCCGCGGCCTATGACTCCTGGAGGAGTAGACAGGTAGATCTTCGGAACTTCACCGGGAGCCTGTAAGAATGCTTCCTTCGTTCCATCCTCTGAGTGATTGTCACAGTTGATAATCACCGAATTCTTGTCACCAAAATGATCCAGAAGTCCTTGAGCAGCCTGAGCCGCTGGATGAGTGATAGTGGCAGCGTTGTTGTGCGAGGATATGCCAACCACCCAATCAGCCTGCTCCACCTGCGCGGGATTCTCCTCAAATGCAAGCATCGATGTCTCTTTCACGGCTAAGGTTCCTATCCTAAAAACATAGTAATTACAATTTATTGCCAGCTGTAGCCTTATTACACCATCAGGCCCTAAAAGTAAACCGTTTTCCCTAACTTCCTGCTCTCAATCATGATATATCAGAATGCGCAAGGGTTGACTTTTAAGGTTCCTCAAAAGTATGCTTTTCGTCAGCTGCGAGCCTTGTGTGAGCACTTCCTTGATAGCCAATGAGAGGTGACCATGCTTCTGGAAAACGAGCGGGAGCTCCTGGTTGCATACGGCAGGAAACTAATAAACCGCAGACTTACCACCGGTACTGGGGGGAATTTGAGTATCTTCAATCGTGAGAAGGGACTCCTCGCCATTACTCCTACTGGGCTCGATTATTTCCACACCAGGCCGGAAGATATCGTTGTGCTGCAGGTTGATGGAGAGATTGTGGAAGGCAAGCAGGAGCCTTCCAGCGAACTGCCAATGCACAGAATCTTCTATCAGCATCGGAAAGATATCAATGCTCTGGTTCACGTACATTCCAAGCACGCCACCACCCTGTCCTGTCTGAACTGGGACTTGCCAGCGGTTCACTATCTAGTGGCATTTGCGGGAAATGAGGTGAAGTGTGCTCGATACGCCACCTTCGGATCGGAAGAATTGGCTCGAAGCGCTTTGGAGGCCATGAAGGATAGAAAGGCGGTGCTGCTTGCGAATCATGGTCTATTGGCAGGTGGAAAGGATTTGCCTTTTGCTTTTGATCTCGCAGAAATTATAGAATTTTGTGCAGAAATTTATTATCGAAGCAAATGTATCGGCGAGCCAGTCATCATCTCTGCTAGTGAAATGGAGGCCGTGGCAGAAAAACTCAAGTGTATGCAACGTCAGAGTAAAAGGTGTTGATCCAGTCTAGAGGAGAGGGAAGTGAAGGAATTGACGAGCGAAGAACGAGCAAGAATAGCCGCTGATGTAGAGGAACTCCATGGTCAAATAATAGCTGAAAGTACCAGCGAATTGTATGAGAAGCAACCAGCAGCAATCGGGACCACTCTGACCTACCTTGATTGTGGCTGTGTGGTGCTGCGCCCCTTCGACGAACGTGGTACTATCATTGGGGATAGCAAAATTCTAGAAACAAAAAACCCTTGCTCTGTGGATCATACCGTGAGTCTGGAAAGCGTCATTCAGGCCGCTGTCTATAATTCCATTCTCTGGAAGGATGACCCAGAAGAGTTTGACCGCAAGTATGGTAACGAAAAGAGAATAGACATCGCCAGTAGACTATTCCCCCTATTACCAGAGGAGTAACGCGGATTGGAGATTTGAGATCGCAGATTGCAGATTGGGGAATGGTCATTTGGCTTCGCTGTCATTTGTTGTAATAGGTAGAAGCGAAATTATTAATTTTGGCTCCTGGATTCTGACTCCTGGATTCTGGATTCTTTGATTTCAGATTTTAGATCATTTTAGACACTTTTGACATTTTAGGCATTGAGGGATTGAAAAAGCACATGGACGCATCACCATCTGATCTTCATCTTTGCCAACCAGAATCACAAAAATCATGTGGCTGGTGCTGTGGTTTATACAATACCCATTATGCGAGCAGAAATGACCTGGTCCGTAAACTGCGAGCTAGAACCAAGGAGTTCGCTACAACAGGCAGAAATCTGACAGCCATTCAACGCTTTTCAGAAAAAACCATACGAAACGAAAACTCCAGGCTTTTCGATTCAGAATTCTATTCCTGTGAATTTGTCGGTTTTTTGGACAGTGGAGAAACCCGGGTTGGCTGTATGCTGCACCCCCTTGCACCAGGTAATCAGTCCATAGACTGGCGTGGACTTTCATTTCACGGCGCTATGGCGTGCCAGGGCTTTTTCTGTCGCTCTTATCGGGACCTGAGTAGCACCGAAAAGCGGGTCATTCTCGGAACAATCCATGACTGGTACCTCTATGGTATGGTAATCAGTGATTCCGACTATGCCAGGGCCTTTTTTCGGCTGGTTGAGGAGAGAGTGGGGCGGCAGATAGATTCGGTAAATCTCGTGGCGCCCCCGGCTTCGAGATTGGTACATGAATTCTTTCATTGGAAAATAGACTGGCCTTACCGAAACCATGACCACAACCCAGTACCCTGTAGTTCTGCTCCTTTTTCCAGAATAGACCAAGCCATTGATGGGCAGGAATCTCCTGCGGCCTTAGATATGATGTTCGCCTGTCTGGGCTCCAGGTTTCGGTCTCGTGCGGAGTACAGGAGCGCAGAGCAAAGGGTCGACCAGCTTTTCTCCCGCCTCAACAAGCTAGTGAAGTAAAGAATCCGGACCCAAAGGACCTGGCTTTCGATATTGAATAATATTAGACCCTTGCCGAACTTTAAATAGTGATTATCTTCCCATTGTTGCCTTTGCGGCTGCCTCCGTCTTGTTGCTCTTTGTGGACTATTTTCGCTCCACATCTGCCCGCTGGAGCACATCATGAAAAAGAGTGTGCTTTTCGTCTGTTATGGAAACGCCTGTAGAAGTATCATGGCCGAGGCGTTGGCCAGGCACCATTGGGGTGACAAGCTCGAGGTGGCTTCTGCTGGGGTAAGTGCTCTGGGCTACATACCTGAAGAGACCAAAAACGTTCTTGCGGAGCTAGGGGTCTCCACCGAAGGCCTTTATTCTAAAGGATTGAGTGAGGTGGATATCGATGGTTTTCATCTCATTCTGGATCTTGTCCTTTACCCATTCGAAGGTATGATCCCCCCTTCTTTTGAAGGCAAGGTGATACCCTGGCATGTGAGGGATCCCTTCTCGGAAGGTCTGGATTCTTTCAGGCAGACGAGAAACGACATAGAGTGGCTGGTTACAGAGAAGCTTTCCGAGTGGCTTGATGGAAAGTAAAGAATTCAGGTGTTCCGCCGGAGGCGGATCAGGTGTCAGGGAAAAAAATTAAAATACTGAAACCTGAACACTGAAACCTGAAACCTAAACAAGGACCATGAAAGATTACTACAAGATTCTCGGGGTCGATCAAGACGCTTCCGAAGAGCACATTAGGAAGAGTTATCGCCGCCTTGCCTTCAAGTACCACCCTGACCGCAATCCTGGTGATCCAAGCGCAGAGGAGAGGTTTAAGGAAATTGCCGAAGCTTATGGGGTTCTGACAGATCCTGCAAAACGTAATGAGTATGACAAATGGCTGAGAGCTGGACCCCAGGAGAGGGTGGCAGGCCAAGGTTTTCCCTACTCTCAAGAGGAGATTTTTCAAGACCTTTTCAGGGACCCTAGATTCAGACGCGTTTTCCAGGATCTTTTCGGGGAATTTGAGAGGGCTGGCTTTCGCTTCGACCAACGTTTTTTCGATAAAGTCTTTTTCGGCGGTCGTGGCGTATTTTTTGGGGGTATTTTCGTCTGGGGGCCTTTTGGTTCAGGACGGATGAAATTCGGCAGGCCGCGGCAACGGTCACATCTTGATACCCATCAAACCCGGAGAGTCAAGTCCCCTGGGTTTTTGCAGCAGCTGGGGCAGAAGATCGGTCGCCTCTTGTCAGGCGGCCAAAAGACCCTATCCCACGACACTCAAGAAATCACTGTCAGACCACAGGATCTTACCTATAATCTAACCCTGCCATCTGAGGAAGCACAGCGAGGCACCTGGGTGACAATCGCCATTGACCGCGGCCAAGGAAACGAGAGGTTAAAAGTGAGAATACCTCCAGGCACTCGGTCAGGAACGCGCTTGCGACTTACAGGAAAAGGCAGACACCACACTCCCGAGAATGGCGACCTATACCTCACAGTGAACCTGTCCTGAACCGAAAGAGCCAGATCATCCCTCCCAAGTCCCTGAAAACCTCCATTAATATCAATAGTCATCATACCTGTTTGATATTTCTTCAAAAAAACAATTATAGATCATATCTCCAACTATAAAGTGGCGTTAGAGTTGGTGAGAATTATGGATTTGACCATTTCCAGGATGGCTCAACGAAACTTGGCACAGGATGTGCTTATCATCCCAGAGATGAACTCCGTATTAGCCCTGATATTTCATAAAGAGTGACTACGGCTCGGGGAGAAGCAAGAGCATATCCGCTCTGGCAGCGGACGATTCGTAGAATACGAGAGTAGAGAGAGGTAAAGGCATGAACAAGGGTTCAGATATGAGTAACAGGTCCAATGTTGTCCTGATCGCAGAGGATGACGGTGATCTCAGAGAACTCGTCAGTACTGAACTCGAGTCTGAGGGATTTCAGGTCGTAAGTGTAACGAATGGTGAGGAAGCAGTCAGTAAAACTCGAAGCCTGAAACCTGACGTGATTGTTATGGATTTGATGATGCCGGTGATGAACGGTATCCAAGCCATTAAAGAATTGAAAACCGATCATGCCACCAGCCATATCCCCATAGTGGTGGGGACGGCAGTTGAAGAAAAAGAAGATATTGTAAAAAGCTTTGAGGCCGGAGCAATTGCCTATATTACGAAACCCTATTTCATGCCGGAATTAAAGGCAAAAATAAACTCCGTTCTGGAGTCGAAAAAGATTTATGACAAATTGATTCTCTCGGAAGAAAAGTACCGCTTACTAGTCGAAAATGCCAATGAAGCCATGTTGGTAATCCAGGATGGAATACTTACATTTTTCAATCCTACTGCTTTAGAACTCTTGGATTATCCACAAAGTGAATTGACCTCTAATCCCTTTGTCGAATTCGTCCACGTAGAAGATCGAGAAGTAGTCTTTGAGTACCACGCCAGAATCCTGTCTGGAAAAAGAGCGTGTCCAGCGTATTCTTTCCGAATTGCCTCCAGAAACGACAATATCAAATGGGTAGAGGCAAAAGGGGTCCTGATTGACTGGGACGGCAAGCCCGCAACACTCCATTTCATAGCTGACATAACGGCGCGAAAGCGAACCGAAGAAGAGATGCGTTTTCTCGCTTTTTATGATTGTTTGACTGGCTTACCGAATCGTTTGATGTTTAATGAACACATGAACCAAGCGCTTGCATATGCCAAGCGCACGAAGAGTCAACTGGCAACACTGTTTCTTGATCTTGATTATTTCAAAAGGGTTAACGACACCCATGGCCATCACTTAGGCGATATGCTGCTGCGGGCCGTGGGTGAACGTTTGATTAGAATTATCCGCAAGAGCGACATTCTCGCTCGTAATGTTGAAGATATTTGCAGCACTAATGTGGCCAGGTTTGGCGGGGATGAATTTGTACTGTTGCTGACGAATATTCAGGATGTTCAGGACGTGTCTAAAGTAGCTCGCCGCATCCTTTACACCATCTCGGATGCTTTTATGTTAGATGGTCACGAACTCTCCGTAACCACCAGCATTGGCATCAGTTTGTATCCTGCTGACGGCGAAGAACCAGAGGCCCTGATCAAGAACGCTGACAAAGCAATGTATCATGCGAAAAACCTGGGGAGGAACAATTACCAGTTCTTTGCGGACTCGCTGGAAGGTACTACTCCTGAGAGAGTTACTTTAAGGAAAGACCTGCGTACGGCCCTGGAAGAAGAGGAGTTAACGCTCTACTACCAACCGCAAATAGCAACTGGTACCAAGACGATCATTGGCATAGAAGCTCTGATACGATGGCAACATGCAGATATGGGGGTGGTGACTCCGGCACAAATCATACCGTTGGCTGAGGAATGCGGTCTCATAGAGCCTATCAGTGAGTGGGTACTCAGGACGGCCTGCATGCAGCACCTGGCTTGGCATAAGGCCGGTTTGGCATCGATGCGCATGGCTGTAAATCTGTCAACCCTCTTATTCAAGCAGCAGAAACTCGTAAGATTGATACCTCGGGTCCTGGACGATACCGGCATGGATCCTTCATTTCTCGAGATAGAACTTACCGAGAGTTCTTTGCTTCAAATCGGCAAGAGTACCAAGGCGGCGCTGCAATATTTGAAAGAGACGGGGGTTCGGATAGCAGTGGATGATTTCGGTACTGGTTACTCCTCTCTTTACCATCTCAAGAATTATCCTCTGGATGCCCTGAAAATAGACCGCTCATTCATAAAGGACATCCCAGGCAATGAGGATAGTGAGTCCATTGTATCTGCAATTATTGCCATGGCGCATAGCTTAAAACTGGAAGTGATCGCCGTTGGGGTGGAGACAGAAAAACAGCTGGAATTCTTGAAAGAACGAGATTGTGATATAATCCAGGGCTACCTTTTTAGTCCGCCACTCCCCTCCTACGACATTATCCCCCTTATCCAGGAAGAAGGGGTTGAGATGACGATGTAATTGCTCTCGCTGAAGCATTTTCAATCCAGGCTAGCCAGTTTCTCCTCGAGCGCAGCGATTTCTTCTTCAAGTTCCTCAATCTCTTGAATCTGGTGCGGCCTCACGGAATGAGGCGGTAACGCAGCCTCTCGATCACGGAGCTTTTCTTTCAGATTTTGGATCTTCTCTGACAAGACTTGTCTTTTAATCTCGGCCATCTCGTCTCTTGCTCCTGTAGTAATCTAGGGTGAGCGGTAAGCGGTAAGCGGTGAGCAGTAAGCGGTAAACGGTAAACGGTAAACGGTAAGCGGTGAGCAGTAAGCTGTAAGCGGTAAACGGCAAACAATTTATCTATTTACCTCATTTTCTCATCAACCAATTTGCCTGCTGCCCGCTACTAGCCGCCAGCTGTTTTCTGCCCCATGCTCTATGCTCTATGCTCCATGCCCTATGCTGTTTGTCCCTAAACAGTCTTCAAATATTCGCGAATCATCAGGGCAGCACTGGCTCCTTCACCGGCAGCACTGGCCACCTGTTTGGTGCTTTTGTCTCGCACATCCCCCGCGACAAAAATGCCCGGCACGCTGGTTTCCAGCAGATGAGGATCGCGATTTTCGTAGCCGCTTATTCGCTTACCGTTATGGACCAAGTCGTGACCGCTGACCACAAAACCCCAGTCATTCAGCAGAACCTCGCTTCCTTCAAGAAATCCGCTGTTTGGATCTAGACCGATAAAGATAAACACCCCATCGATTGGTAGTTCTTCCTCTGCACCGGTTTGATTGTTGACGATTCTGACTTTAGTTAGTTTGGCCTCCTCGCCAATGAATTCCTTTACCTCCGTATGCCACAGCACTTCAATATTGGGATGGCTGAGTACACTTTCCTGAATGATTTTCGTGGCCCGGAATTCTCCGCTTCGCACCAATATGGTCACGGAGTCGGCAAACTTGGTCAGGAGAAGGCTCTCCTCGGTGGCACTGTTGCCTCCCCCAACCACTACCACGCGCTTGCCTTTGTAAAACGGGCCATCGCAGGTTGCGCAAAAATGGACACCGACGCCAATGAACTCGTTCTCCCCAGGCACATTCAACCTCTTGTAGCGGCTCCCTGTGGCGATGAGGATGGCACGCGCACTGTACTCTGTCCCGTCCCCAGTTTGGACACAGTGATAGTTTTGGTGGGTATGAATCCCCACAACGTCCTGAGCCTGGAGCAACTCCACCCCAAAGCGTTCAGCCTGCTGGCGCAACCGTTGAGAGAATTCTATTCCCGCCACGCCCTGAGGAAACCCGGGCATGTTGTCCAATTTCTCTGTGCCGGCAGCCTGTCCACCAAAGGCGGCGCGCTCGATCACCAGAGTGTCTATGAATTCCCGAGCCGTGTAAAGTGCCGCGGTGAGACCTGCGGGACCGCCGCCCAGAACGATGAGGTCGTAATGGCTGCGGCTGGCAGTGGTTTTCAACCCCAGTTTAGCCGCCAATTCAGCGTTGCTGGGTTCAGCCAAAAAAGTTTCGTCAGGAAACGTTATGGTGGGGATGATTCGTTTGCCTTTGTTTGTTTTAATGACAAATTCTTCGGCCTCTTTGTCTTCTGCGATGTTAACCCAATTGTATGGGATCTGGTGTTCGCCCAGAAACTGTTTGCTTTGTCGGCAATCGGGGCACCAGTGGGCACCGTAAACGGTGATTTCTGGTTCTGACATGGCACATCTCCCTCAAAACTGTGTAACACTACTAAAAGATCAGGTATCCCTCATCAAAATTTCATCTTCTTAACGCCTGCTTCCTTAAGCACATCGACTGCTACATTCACATCTTCCTCCATTTCTTGGTTTACCAGCTTTTTCAGATCAGATATCAGATTAACTGATACAGGCTTGGCTGCACTTAACACAATTCTAACATCAATATCAGACTTCATTCCAAAACGAGAGGCAGCGATGAGGGTGACCCCGTATTCTTGGTGCACCCGTTCTTTGATAGCCTGTCCAACTGACTGGCTGACAGGTAAGGTGTACGGCCGAATCTGCCCTTCTCGGAGTTGGTTTGCCAGCCTATATCCCAGCGGCGCCGTCAATGTCACCGCCAGGAGACAAAGCAAGAGAACCGTACGCCTGCCCCAAACCGGCAGGCGCCCTCCTGACCTGGAGCCCTGGATACCAAGACGGCGATAGATAAACGCCGCACCGAGAATAATAGCCACTAGGTTGGTGGCAAGAAGAATGGCGGCACCTTCTGAGACTTTCCACTCGGCCGCTGTAAGAGAAATCCCTACTGTGGCCAGGGGGGGAACCAGAGCTGCGGCGATTGCCACACCGGCGAGGGCTCCCAGCAGTGAAGGTCGGGCCACTGCATACGCGGCAGCAACTCCGGAAAGAAATGCCACTCCTAAATCAATAATAGTGGGACCTCCGCGGGCAAGTAATTCTGGAGTCAATTGTTCCATGGGGGTAAGAAAGCCAATAAACAGCGAGATAAGCAGAGCCGCACCGATGCCGAAAGCCATTGCTTTGATGGAATCCCGAAAGAATATGGTGTTCCCTTGGACAAGGGCTAGACCCGCCCCAATGAGCGGTGTCATCAGCGGGGCCACGACCATGGCTCCTATCACCACTGCGGTTGAATTTTGTATGAGCCCGAGGGAAGCGATTGCTGTGGACAGGCAGATCATCATGATAAAGTCAATATCCCAGCGTGCCCCCACCTGAAGCCGATCAAACAAGTCGATCCGATCCGTGGCCTCGAGCGTCGGCAGCCAGCTAAAAACATGGGTTGTCACTATTCCCAGCCATGAAGGCTTGTGTTTCAAGGTCCAGCGACGGACTACACCGATAGCTACCCTCGAGGTCTCGGGGCCCAATTGTTTTATCTCTTCGGCTCGGAATTTGCGCATGTTGCGAATTGCTGTTGCCTCCGTAAGCATGATATCGCTGTAGCGACTCTTGTCCACGACTGACTTCCAGGTTTCACCGGTTAGGGTGACCATGGGTTTAATCCACTTGGATGCTTCTATCCCAGCTTCTTTGAGCTTGGATAGCAGTGAGTGGTGGGCAACCTCACGGGAATCGGTGCCAAAGTAAGAGCCCACTTCGAATGGCGTTAGGGTGCAATCCAATTTTTCTGCCAGACTTGCGGCCGTGCGCAGGGCAAAGTCTCCCAGATGCAAGCCCATGGGCAGGAGAATGCTCTCACAGCGTGAACCGTCTTGATCCCCCGGGTCCAAGACAAACATTTTGCAGGGAGCAAAGCGCAGAAGCCGGCGACCCAGCTTGTTGATCATGGCGTCTCTGGGCAGGGTAAAATCCATGCCAACACAAAGAAGTTCTATTTCCTTGTCCTGTATTACGTCGATAATTGCTCCAGCCGGAGTGGGATGGCGCATAATGAACAGGGGGACTTCCATATCTTGGACTTCACTCACCGCTTCAGAAGCGACCTGGAGTAATTCTTCAGTCCCCTCAGGGTGCTCTGCACTGACAGGTTCCACAGGAAGAATCGGCTCGCCCAAAAGACAGCAGAGAACGGTGAGGGTTTCTCCGCGCATTATTGCAAGCCTCGCTGCCCAACGCACCAGGGCAGTGGCGGACTCTGCTTGGGTTACAACCACCATTGTATTCACTGTTAAATTCCTCCTGTTTTCAAATCATAAAAGAAATGGATTTATTCAAAGTTCAATGGCTTTGCCAATACAGGTAACGAGCTTTTGTGGAGGTTTCAGTGTTCAGGTTTCAGTTTTTTTCTTTTTTCCTGACACCTGACACCCGACACCTGAAACTCTGAGACTTGGTGCTTGGAAACCGGGGACCCGCCCGCAGGGTGGGGTGTCCGAAGGACCAATTTGATATTTTACAGCATTCCATCACTCCAGCAGACTGCCGCAAGGGGGAAAGACTATTGAAGCCCCCTCAAGAACCAGTGCAAAGCAGGTTTCTTTGCACCCGGATTCTTACTGCCATGTTCTCAGGTAACTGCGGTGGGACACCGGGCTAAAAGGAGTGCTTTGAAAATATACCAACCTGCACTCTGGATTGCAACTGACAGTGCCTATTGAGAAAGTTCGCCGATGGTTTTGATATCAAAATTCTCTACCAGAACCTTGGCGATTTTTCGGAGCGCAAAAATAGGCTAGCCCGCGTATTGCTGGATCTTTTCATTTTGTTTGCGCAGGAGGGCACGGAACCCCATATTCTTGAGATAGGAGGTGTAGTCTCAATAAACCTGTTACTCTTCTCGTGGACTCTCAAGGAAAAGGCACAGAAGGTTGTCTGTACATGCCGGGTCCTTGGTGATACCCAGATGACAATGCTAGCCTGAATGTTTCTATCCTTCAGCTGTGGATGTCCGCCGCACAGCCAATATGGTAACATCATCATCCTGTGGCGCGTTGTCAATGTGGGCAGATAAGCTAGCTGTGATCTGCTCCAGTAAGTCTGATGCTGAAGAGAAAGGTTGCTCCAATAATAATTGCAGTCGCTCTTTGGTAAATGGCTGATTGTGGGAAGAACGAGCGTCAGGGATTCCGTCTGTATAGCCAACCAAAGTGTCACCCGCTCCAAGCTGAGTTTGCTGAATTTTGAACTCGGTGTGAGGCATCACGCCTACTGCTGGCCCACTTGGACTGAGAGTTTCCTTCACGCCAACTGGGCCAATGATATAAAGAGGTTCATGGCCAGCATTAATGTATCTCAGCACGCCTGAAGCCGGGTCCAACACACCGAAAAAGAGCGTGGCAAACATACCCGTCTCGCCATGATTTTTGGAGATGTAATTATTGGTGAGTTGAACGGCTTCCAGGGCCTCCATCTTGCAGGAATTTCCCTCCGTCTCATCCGAGGCTGAACTGAAGAGACTGGCAAGCGCTTGGTCGCCTAGAACACACACTCCATCCTGGGAAATCTGACCCGAGAATATCCGGATTAAGCTTCTGAACAGAGCCATAAAGAGTGCCGCACCTACCCCTTTGTCGCACACATCAGCAATAACTAAACCTATTCGGTCACCGGGAAGCTCGAAGACGTCGTAGAAGTCGCCCGCCACCTGGCGTGCCGGTTTGAAGAAAGCAGTAATTTCCCATCCGGGTTTATGCAGTAATTCAGTGGGTAGAAAGTTTGTCTGCATCTGCCGGCCCCGTTCCAATTCGTTGTTGAGAGCTATCGAATAGGCTTCAACTTGCTCGAGACTCTCTTGCAGTGAGTGTTCAGCCTGTTTCCGTTCACTGATCGCTTCTGAAATTTGGTTGAACATTTTCATAAACGCCGCTATGACCTCTCCCAACTCATCTTGGCGTTGAATGGAAGCAGAGTAGAATGCCGGAGCTTTTTGATCCCGTTCAATTGCATCACCCGCACTGATCAGATCACCTCTTAGCTTGAGAATGGGAGTAACCACGATTGGCTTCAAGGCAATCAACGCCCCCAGGGTAACAAAAATTGAGATGATGACAACCAGACCGGCAATCCGCAGAATGAAAGCATTTAAATCTTGCTTAACTGAAGATGCATCATGGCGAATGATCAAGGTGTAATCCCGTCCTAGCTGAGCCGCTGACCACACCACATCGTATCGGGAGCCATTTGGGCTTTGGAAATCAATGAAATCAGAGGTAGTAATCTTGGGAAATGCTAGTTCAGGCTCCTCGCCAAATATCCCAATCTTCTTTCCGTCTGAACTGTAAAGCGCTCCTCCCAGGATAGGAGGATGAGTTTGCAGCTTTCTCACTTGATCCAGGAGTTCTTCATCAGAGACACGTGGACTGGTTAGCTCCATAATGACAGCAATTTTCGCTGAAGTAGTCTCTCGCAGTTGCGAGAGAAGCTCTTGCTTACGATTGTTGTAGGATGGGATAAGAATAATAGTTTCAATCACAATAACGCTTACAAAAACCCAGAACACGATACGGCGGGATAAGCGGGCTGTCGGTACTTCCTTTAGCTCTCTCAGAATATCTGACATGAACTTTTCTCCTGTCCCCGAATAATCCGATTGGGCAGTATCTGCAGAAACGTTGGCCAGACCTTATAGTATATTCCAACAAGAATCTACTTGGGACCCTTATAAGTAGTCTAAACGAGCGGATATTCCAGTCTTCCCGGTATAGAGGTAATACAATTGTGGGAATGAGTCTCGCTTCTCCGACTTCTATTACATTGCGGACCGCTTAACCTAGTTTGTCGCTTGGTTTGTCGCTTGAGCAGTGAAATAGTTACAGTTTGATCAAGGGTGTGGCTGGTTCGGAATGGGGGCTCTAGCACATGAAGATTTGGGAAAATGAGCCGTTGGATTCTATCCCAGCCTGGCTTGAGATAATCAAAGAAAACGCAGAGCCATTGCTTACGCCGAATAGAATGGTAGGCGTTCATAACTTTTTTTCTCGGTTCAGCATAGAATTCGGTGGGTGGATCGAAAGGAGGCAGAGTCGAAGATGACTCTGCCTTTTTAGATTCAGGAGTATTAACCTATTTATTTTCCTAACTTCCTTTCGAATCCAGCGAGACCAACTACCCCATCTGCCTTTATTTCTTCTCTATTTGGACTTTTACTCGTGTCCCTTTACTTACAACATCGTACACTGGCGATAGTCTGCTTAGCGCCTTTAGTCTTTCCACATTTTCAGCATCGGTCTTGACCTTGAATTTTACCCGGATTTCTTCATAACCTGGCCTCACTTTATCTGAGATTGCCAAGAAGCCCTTCAGGTCAATATCGCCCTCATACTCTGATTCCACTTCCTCCAACTTTATGCCACGAACCGCGGCATGGTAGACCATGGTGGTAGTCATACAAGACGCCAGAGCGTTCAGAAGGTGCTCCACGGGATTGGCCCCTTTATCGTGTCCCGCCAGAACAGGGGGTTCGTCTGCATCCAGGACAAACGGTTCGGTATGAGCAATCTCCTGACCAGCACCGTAAAAGCCGGTGATGGTAGTACGATTATGGCCACCGTCGATCCACTCATTGTTAGCTCGAAATTTGGACTCGGCAAGGTCAGGTTTTTCTTTTACGGCGTCAATCAAACCTAAAACCGCATCCACATCCACACCGTTTAGGATTGTTTTGCTTTTTTCTGCTGTTTGTTCTGCCATTGTCTCAACTCCTTGTCTTCGGATATTCCCAGTAATCAGCCACTAAGTGCTTGAAAAAACCTTCGTTTGACTTAAGAAAGGTAACTCTAGAAAAATCATAGTCAATACGAAGAACCACCACTATAGTAGTAATCATAAACATAAATAGTAGGTTTTTCCAACAGGTAGGCAGCCAGGGAGAATGTGAGTAGAGCCGCATGGAGGGGTGGGAGTTGACTTTTTGTTACATCCCTTGCTCCAAACTTTACTTCTAAAAAACCCACTGCAGCCGGGCTCGTGAAGAACAGCTTATTGATTCTTCGGAAGCGTGGGTAAAGATTGCACCTGATGCTCGACTTAAACTGTACCTCAAGCAATACGCTTGCGGCTAGTAAATGTACGCCATTGCCAAAGAAGTTTTTCGCGGACTGAAAAATAAGAAGCATTCAGATGAAGTTGTAAAGGTTTCTTCCGTAACACTCATTTTCTCGCAGTATCTTCCACGACAAACGGCGAACAGCGTAGCCCCATACTCTTTTTCTCGACCCAAATTCGTGCCATTGAAATGGTTTTCCCTTCTATATCCACCAGACTTGGCAGTTCTTCCACATAAGAAATATCTTCAGCCTCAAATTCGTAATAGAATGTGTGGGTGCTGAACGGATCTGGTATTAAGATGACCTTTTCAGGCTCATAGGGATGTCTCTGTGGTGCGCCAGAGAAAGGAACATGGGTATTGATCAGGTCCCTAATGTTCTGTGGTCTCTTGTATGCTTGAATTTCGAACTTCTTACTCTTTCCTGGGATAGTCTCATCTGGCATCTCGAAGCCCTCTCCAGCAGAGAAACAGACTTACCATTCTTCATCTTCAGATAATCTATCAATGAGGACCGTTATATGCAACTCCACATCCCTCAAGCCTATGTCCTCCATTGATGGTTCTATTTCCATCCCATTACTCACTCTGGGGGGCACGCTTACAGAGGATTCTCTTGTGGTCGGCCCCTCGACTGACCCCCAAAATGACATAGTAATCTCTAGCCATAGTATTCCCCCAGAACAACTAATTGAGATCACGGGGAAAATAGCTCCCTAAAGTCACAGATACTAATCAAAATATCTGATTGTTGGTCTTTTTGAAGTCTTTACTATTTGATGTCGTCAAAAAAATAAGCTGTTCGCGCCACTTCGTCAAGTCCCTGGATATGCGGTTTAGTCCATCATTTCCTTTCGTAGCTTTCGGGGGAATGGTAATCATTATAAATTGCTAAAGATTGTTCTCTGGCATTAATCGAGAGGATTTGGGCTAGTGCCGATTTCATGATTGTCAAGCTCAAAAAAATCAGTCTCATGCAATGCTTGACAAGGTTGGAAGGACTGCTTAATTTTTGCTCATATCAAACACTTTTGTCCGGCTTCGAGCGGGTAATACGGCGAACGGACAGTGAAACTTTCAATGATTTACAAGTTCCGAAAGGAGGGATAAGCCATGGCAGTTGTAAGATGGAAACCTGGTTTTTTTGGCTGGCATCGTGATCCCTTCACTGAAGTGGATCGTCTGAGAAGGGAAGTGGACAACCTTTTCGGTGCACATGGGAGAGGGATCGCCTCTACCGCTGGCGTCTTTCCAGCGCTCAACCTATCTGAGGATGAGGACAATCTCTATGTCCGGGCTGAATTGCCCGGGGTAGTGCCTGAAGAGATCGAAATTACCACCAAGGAAAACAACCTCATCATAAAGGGAGAGAGGAAGATTGCCGCTGAAGGCGAAAAAGTCTCCTACCACCGCAGGGAACGAGAAGCAGGCTCATTCAGGCGTATTATCTCTCTGCCCACTCGGGTTGATGCCGAGAAGGTCACTGCGGTATGCAAGAACGGAGTGCTCACCGTAACCTTACCCAGGGCAGCCGAACTGAAACCACGTAAGATCGAGGTAGCGTCTACCTAAGCGCACCTTGGTTCGCTAATAAAGGAGGTGAACACCATGGCAGAAAAAGAGCTACAGGTCAGAGAAAAGCAGGAAGTGCAGACTGATGCAGAACATACCATGCCGGGTGCGGTTTTTACTCCCGCAGTGGATATATTTGAATCAGAGGTAGCAATTACCTTGCTCGCTGACATGCCTGGAGTGCCCAGTGATGGTGTAACCATCGATCTGCATAATGACGAGTTGAAGGTTATGGGAGAGGTTGAGTCTCAAGGGTCTAAGAATGAAACACCCTTGGTTCGTGAGTATGAAACCGGTAGATTCCATCGTCATTTTAGTCTTTCTGACCGCATTGATCAGGATAAAATCAGTGCCTCCATGAAAGATGGTGTCCTGCGGCTGGTATTGCCGAAAGTAGAAAAGGCAAAGCCTAGGAGAATTGAGGTTAAGTCAGATTGATAAACAGGGATTTTGCTAAACCCTACTAGGTATGTTAAGCGGGCTTTACGCCCGCTTTTTTTCTTCTGTATATTTCTTTGTTGCAGAAGCAGGGTGAAATTGTTGATTCCCGTAATCTAAACTTTTGCTGGTCTTGGCACTTGCCCAAGTTGTTAAATCTTAGAGAGGTTCACACATGGTAGGAATATCTAAAATCTTAGGGTATGCAACCAATTACGGGATTCAGTTTTTTTCATCCCTGACACCTGAAACCTGATACGTTGATTGGCTCCCTGAGAAGAGTTGATTCATTAGACGAATTTAATGACCACGAGAGTGATGTCATCCTCGGGTTTGCGGCCAGATCTAAAGCTATCTAAATCGTAATAGATGGCGTTGAGAATTTCGTTGGCTTCTAAACTGGCGTTATGGCGAATGATGCTATGGAAGCGCTTCTTACCATACATCTCTCCATCGCCGTTGAAGGCCTCCCATATTCCATCGGTGCCGATGGCGATGATTTGTCCGCTGGCAAGTTCTGTCTTCACGTTTTCCTCGTAGATAAATTTTTCATCGAGGCCGAGCGCCAGCCCGCTGCCTTTTAGTTCCTCAAATCTGTCTTGAACCGGGTCGTATACTATGGCCGGATCATGACCGGCTCGAACCCAGCGCAGATGCCTCTTGTCCGTATCAATAGTCATATACAGCAAAGTCATAAACCTACCTGTATCGAGGACATCTCGGGTTAAGTGACGGTTCATCTCATTGACAATTTGGGAAATACTCCCAGGCTGAGAGGAGCGCATGCGAAGAAAAGCGCGAGCCGAGGTCATCAGAAGAGCCGCATCAACTCCGTGGCCGGTGATATCACCAACCACCACGGAAAAAGGCCTTTCTGGGTACTCTTCACCCAACAGATAATCGAAATAGTCTCCTCCGATTTCCTCACAGGGGATGCTCTTCCCTGCTACATCGAGGCCGTCAAATCGGAGATTCTTTTGGGGCAGGAGGCTTTTTTGTACCTCTCCGGCAAGCTCCAGGGACTTTTTCTGCTCGGTCATGTCCGTGATAAACGCCATGTTCCCTATTACGGTTCCCCGGTCATCCGTTAGTCTACTACCGTGCACGAGAATCGGCACTTGTCGACCGTCTTTGGCAACCACTGCTCCCTCGAACTCCCCGTATTCGTTTGATAATAACTCGTCTCTTTTCTGCACCAAGGATTGCTTGTATTCTTGCGTGGCGATATCGAAAACTGTTTTGCCTATAAGTTCTTGTCGACTGTAGCCGACCATCCTGCAGTAGGCGTCATTTACGTCTGTAATGATCAGGTCCTTATCCATCAGCAAAAAACCTTCCCCGGCAGTTTCTACTATGCGGCGGTATTTTTCCTCGCTTTGCCGAACTTCTGACTCGGCGCGCAACCGTTGCAGTTCGGCAGTAGCACGGGCAGCAAAAATGCGGAATAAGGCGAGACCGCCTGGTTCCTCCGGCATGGGCCGAGTATCAAGAACTGCCAAGTTGCCGAGAATCTTGCCGTCAAGGTCCATCAGAGGCACGCCCATATAGCTGACAGCACCAATTCCCTTTAGATCAGAATCCCCCGGAAACAGTTCCGCAAGATTTTCCCGAAAATGGACAAGGCGAGCTTCATCAATCACCTGCTCGCATGGCGTTCCGATAATGTCATACTCGTAGTCACTGAGAAATCGCCCACCCATCCAAGCGGCAAGTGACCTCAGTCTCCGGGTCTCTTCGATGTATTCGGTGACCCACGCCCCTTGTGTGCTCAGGGCTCTGGCGAGGTTTTCAACCAGTGCAGCAAAGAACTTCTCTCCGGTTTCAGTGGCCGTTCCTTCCAAGATAGTGCGCAGAGCTGCATCTTCATCGAGCTCACGCAAGAAAAGCCGATCGGATGTCGTCATGGTTTTTGTCTCCTCCTAGACTGGGTGCACCAATCTAGACTGAACTAACTCGCCCTCACTTTTTTCCTTTTACGCCCATATAATCATTAGAAAATAACTACGACGTTACAACTATTCAATAAGAAAAACCACCATATCACTATGAATTGCTACCAAAAAAAGAGGTCGTCTCCAGCTTTTCCCAGTCAGAGGAAAAATTGTATACGACTGACCACCATATGGTAAGCAAATCCAGGCCTCTTCTTGGGGCAGGACTTTGCTCATGGTTCTAGTGAGCGCTTGACTTCAACAACGTGCTCCTTAATATGAAATAAGCTACTCGATACAACGGAGGAGAAGATGAAAATATACACGGGTGGTGGAGACCGCGGCAAAACCAGCCTTTTCAGTGGGGAGCGAGTGAATAAATCTGATCTCCGCGTTGAGGCCTACGGGGACGTTGATGAACTGAATAGCGCTCTCGGTGCTCTCGTGGCCTTTTTACCATCAGGGGAGGCAGCCCTTGCAGAGGAATTACAGCGAATTCAGTCAGATCTCTTGCACGTCGGCGCTTGGCTGGCAGTCACTCCTGGGTCGCCAGCCTCCAGCGAATTACCCTCCATCACTGAAGAGCACGCACAGGGCCTGGAGACGGCCATTGACAAAATGGAGCAGGAATTGCCGACTCTAAAAGATTTCCTCCTCCCGGGTGGACATGTCTCTGCTGCCTGGGCCCACGTGGCCAGAGCCGTATGCCGCAGAGCCGAAAGACATGTGGTCCGGTTGCTGGCTGGAAACGATGAGGATGAGACCTCCCTGCAACTTCGAGGTGTAGTAACCTATCTCAACCGCCTCTCCGATTATCTTTTTGTGCTCGCCAGATACTGCAACAAGGTTCAGGGTCAGCCAGATACGATTTGGAGGAAGTAAAGAGCATGCCGAGAGAACACAGTTCTCTCCGGGAGGAATGGAGTAGTGGAGCGTTGCATCAATGCAAAATATAGGTCCCAAGCATCAAACCGGGGCCCCGCCCGGAGGGTGGGGACTCCGAAGGAGAAATTTCAGTTTCTTAGGTGTCAGGTTTCGGGTGTCAGGGAAATACAACAAAAAAAGCTGAAACCTGAAACCTGAACACTGAAACCTCAACCTTTGCCGTTTGCCATATGAAAACTTTCAATACAGACAGGATCGCAGCAAAGAGTTACTCAACTACGCTGCTGGCTCGCCGCTGGCTAACGGAGAAGGTTTTTGAAATAGAGCTGACGCGACCCTCCTCATTCCAGTTCACCCCCGGCCAACGCATCCGCTTTTCCCCTGAGACCAGGCAACGGGATTACTCTTTGCTCACAACCCCATCTGATTCAACCCTTGGACTCTGTTTATTCAACGTGGAAAAAGGGCAATTCTCACCTGTACTTGCGGCAGCTGAAATTGGCACCAAGTTCAGCTTCACAGGTCCCCATGGGTATTTCACCTATCGTCCCTCTGCGCGACCTGCGGTCTTCGTCGCCACTGGCACCGGCATAGCACCTTTTCTCTCCATCAGCCGTTCAGGAGTGACCGAGTTTACTTTGCTGCATGGAGTAGGTACAGCCTCCGACCTCCATTACCAGGACTTCTTGCGTAGCACTGCTCGCTTGTATGTTCCGTGCCTGTCAGCATCTCCGGACCAGGCAGGGACAATAGAAAATGGTTTTGACGGACGAGTTACCCACTACCTCAAAGAGTATTTTCCGCCCGACACCTATGATTTCTACTTGTGCGGCCGACAGGAAATGATCCGAGATGTCACCCTGCTGGTGGACGAGAGATTTCCGGGATCCCTGGTGTATGCGGAGACCTTTTTTTAAACTGCAGAGATACATCACCCAGGACTCCTGTTTCAACCCTTGACTCTCATTGTCACCCGGTTATGCTTGGGGTTATTGAGGGGTACAGCGCAGTTGACCCTGCATCAATGCATAGAACCGTGAGGTGAACCATGATGCATAACAAGTATCAATTTGAAACGTTTAGCTCCGATCAGACGAGTTTCGATCAGGAGTTTACCAAGTATCTGAATGAGAGGCGAAGAGACGGTTGGAAAGTCAAGGATTGCTCGTATCGCCACGAAAGCGGCAGCCAGACTATGGCCTCCTGTCTCTTCAAAATGAAGGGTTAACAACAGAGCCACGCCCTTTCGGGCGTGGCTTTTTACACATCTCCTGGTGTCTCACCTAGATCACCCATCTCTAAGAATCGCAGGGCAATTTGTCGTCCCATGAGGGGCGCATTACCACCGGCGCGATTGTTCACAATGATGTTGATGCGAATATTGCTATCAACTGCTTCCCACATCAACTCAGCTGTCTCCTCCACCATGTGCGGATTCACCATTTTTTCAACCAAGGCATCAAAAGGATGGGCTTGGGCATAAGCCTCTTCATAGCGCGCTCCGCGAGGAGTCATCAAACGAATTATGGCCTGGCCACCCGAGTTGAAGAATCTTCCTCCTGATTTAGCAAACTGCTTTCTAAGTGAAG
The DNA here is from genome assembly GCA_022340745.1 of Deltaproteobacteria bacterium. Classification (GTDB taxonomy): domain Bacteria; phylum Desulfobacterota; class Syntrophobacteria; order BM002; family BM002; genus BM002. The sequence continues at coordinate 11,291 of JAJDNL010000024.1, read as the reverse complement.
GGAGCCAGGTCCAGTGCGAAAGCACCTGACCAACACCGTATTTCTCCATCACCTGGAAAACCTGATTCGTGAGGTAAGGCTCGGTGCGCAACTCCAGGTGATAACGATTCTCTTTTGGGATCTCCTTGAAAAATAGATCAAGGGCTGTCGCCAACGCTTGTGGAGAAATGCGATCCTTTTTGCGTTGATACTCCTGTTCAAAAATGAGGCCGCCAAGGTAGGGGCCAAGGATGGCAACTGCCGGATCATAGAATTGACTGGTAAAGATTTCACCATTCAGATAACGCTCATTAACAACATACCGGCCCCTACGCCATACCTTCTGCGCACAGATCGCTTGGGGGACTTTGAGTATGAGGCTGTCACCTTCTTGTAGATACTGGCGATATCTTTGCAGTACGTGATAGTTTGGGGTTGGCTCTCCATCCTCTTCCAACAAGAGCCGATAAAAGGTAAAATCCAGCTCGAGGACCCGGAAATGGTGGAAGTACTCCTGAACACTCTCAACCGGGAGAACTTCCTCCACGAATGATTGGCCACCCACGGTTTTTTTTCTGCGGGTCATTCGATCAGAGTAAAGTTTTTCTGAATAGATCTGACCAATCCACCCCGCATACCGATCACTGGCCGTTCCCATGAATACATTCGGGTGGAGGCCACGAAATTGAAAATTTTTAATATCTAAGATTTCCGGGTTGGACATATCACGTTCCCTGAGTATTCGTTCAGTTGCGAAAAACGATATGAGATGTGGGAAGTGGGATGTGGGATTCTGGTTATGTAGTGGACCTTATCGCCGCCAAATAATCTCACATCCACCGCTCCTCAGCTTAATCAAACTGATAGAGGTATTAGCATGAAAAACAGGCGGCTCGCCTATTACATCACCCCGCACGGGTTTGGACACGCGGTGCGTTCCATTGAGGTGATACGCCATCTGCTGGTGCGAGCGCCGACTGTAGACATTGTGATCGTCTCCACCCTCCCTGAGTTCCTGGTGAACCAGAGCCTGGGCGACTCTGTGTCATTCAGGAGAAAACAGCTCGACATTGGTCTGGTTCAACGAGATAGCATCCAGTTCGATCTAAGCGCCACCTTGGACCGATTGCAATTCCTTCATGACCATCGGGAAGCTCTGGTGGCAGATGAAATTCATTTTCTCAAAACCCAAGAGGTTCAGGCCGTAGTCTGCGATATTCCCTTCTTGCCTTTTGAGGCTGCATCTCAGGCTTCCATCCCAGCTATAGGGATGGGAAACTTCACCTGGGACTGGATATATCAGGCATACGCTTCCGCAGACTCCCGTTGGGCACCCCTGGTGGACTGGATCCGAAAATCATACCATACATGCCCGCTTCTCCTCCAATTACCCATGCACGGGGATTGCTCGGCCTGTCCTACCATTCAAGATGTCCCACTCGTGGCTCGTCGGGCCAAACGAGAACGCGAGGAGACCCTGAAAATACTTGGATTACGTCTAGATCAGAAAGTCTATCTTATCTCTTTCGGTTGGTTCGACCTGGGAGAGACTGCGCAAAAGCGGTTAGAGGAAATCACCGATGCAATGTTTCTTTTCAAACACCCCTTGAGCTTTCATTTTCGCAACGGTATTTGCCTGGATGAGTACCCCCTTAGCTACGAGGATGTAGTCGCCGCGGTTGATGGTGTCGTCACCAAGCCGGGTTACGGCATTGTTTCTGACTGCCTTGCCCATGGCACTTCAGTTATATACACGGACAGAGGCTTTTTCCCCGAATACGACATCCTGGTACGGGAGATGGCCAAACACTTGACTACCGTATACATCTCCTCCGAAGATCTTTATGCGGGAAAATGGCAAGCTGCCATAGGAGAACTCGAGAGACAGCCCCGGGTGGCGCCCGCCCTTCCATGCAATGGTGCCGAAGTCTGTGCTGAAACCATTTTGCGATATCTAGACCAAGTAACTATCGGTTCAACTAGATACTAAACAGTAGGCACTAAGCACCCACAGGTCATTACACTTCGCGCGTTTGCGCTTCGTTGTCACGAGGGCTGCGCCCGTCTCTAGGCCTTGCGGCCGTCATTAAGTTGTTTCAACGCCACAATGACCTACTGCCATCTGCCCGCTGCCTACTGCAAGCTGCCCACTGCCAGCTCGCCTTCAATCCACAACCTTAGTATAGTGTTCTGGAAACTCACCCGTGTATCGCAAGAACGAAGGAATCGGATAACGCACCCCACCTTTATGCGTTCCTTCAAAACCCTCGATGATCTCTTCCACCCGGGTGACTGGAATGGAAAAAGCCATCTCATTATCCTGGGTTTGGGCAAAAACACGGTCACCGAGGCAAGGGAGAATAACTTCACATTTTCCCGAACCTATAGGAACGATGATCTCGTCGGCGCAATCAATCCGCCCCCCGAAACTTGAGGTCAATCTACCGCCGGATTTCCACAGTGCTGCCGCTAAAAGTCTTAGTATCTGCGCTGGATTGGCGTAGACAATGATCACTTCCGGTTCGAAGGCGGTTCGATGCAGCGGCGCCACCAGGATGTACTTGAATTCTCCGAAGGGAAATTTTGCAACCTGCTCTTCTGAGCGGATGCCGGCCTCTCTCGTTTCAGTGTACATCCCGGCGCAAGCCTGACCTTTCATATAAAAATCACTTGCCTTGCGAAAACCAAAAATTACGGCAGTCAAAGGACAGGAGATATCCTCATCCCCCACAGCCACAACCCAACCGTAGCGCCGAGCCATGGCGATAGCTTGACAGGTAGCGACTTTGATTTTGAGATCTTGGGCCGGGCGTTTTACCCGTTCTGGCAACTGCTCGCCAGGTTTCACCATCCGGACCGCCACTGGGAAATTTCCTAAACGCACATGTTTTGTCAGTGCATCCGAGAGTTTGGCTAGATCAGGCTTCACTGCATCTCCTCCTTTAGGACAAACGGCTAAAATAAACAAAAGTGGCTACAGTTGTGGAAAAGGGAGTATCTGAGAAGTTGATTTGACTAAACTGCGAGCAAGTTAGATAGCCAGATCCAGGCCGCCATCTCGGAGCAAGGCGCGGAGATATTCGAGACTTTCTCTTCCGGCTTTTTCAGGTTCATCAACGTATGGGTAGAGTTCGAGGCTGACATTGCCCTGGTACTCGAGCCTGAGCATGGTTTCGAAAATCTCGGGAAATTGAATGGCCCCATGGCCGAGAATTAGATGATTGTGTTCCCGGCTCGAGGCAATATCTTCGAGATGAACGTGACCTATCCATTCAAAAAGTTCTTCAAAGGCTCCACTGGGGTCTTCCCCTGCGCAAAAAAAGTGTCCAATATCGAAATTTACCCCGATTGCAGGTGATCTGACATCTACAATGAACTCTTTGAAGTCCCTGGTGTTTTCCATCAAAAGATCTGGCTCGGGCTCCACCAGTATCATTATGTCCAATTCCTGCGCCAAAGGAGCAACCATCTCTAATCCTTGATGAAACAGGGCCATGGCCTTTTTGCGCGAGATCTCACCCACTGGGCCGCCGGGTGGCACGGATATATTCTTACAACCGAAAAAATCGGCCACTTTCAAGCATTGTAAGGTGTGCTCGATCCTCATTTCCCTCCTTTCCTCCTGGGGTTCAATCCAGGATGGGAGGTAGGTATCTCCGACTGCGAACAAGGTGAAGCTGTTCAGGTTGGTAACGATGAGACCCTGAGCATCGATTAAGGTTTTCAATCGGGTTAGGTTTTCCTCGTCGAAGTCTGGGGGATAGAGATGGGGCCTGTCGCACATGATCTCTACCCCCCGAAAGCCCAAGCGACCGATCTTTTCCACTGCCTCGAAAACAGAGAACTTCACAAAGGCATTCGTGCTGTAGCCTATTATCATCAGCAATTCCTGTAACGATGTTCGCCGGACACACAGAACCGATTGCCCGCTACTAACTGCCTGCTGTCTACCGCCCGCTGCGCACTGCCTTCTGCCTGCTGATCTCTTCTCGCAGTCCAGTAGCCAACTGGCGAAGCCTGGAAAGCTGGTCTTGGAAGGTCACAGGAGCATCATCGCCCAGTGGTTGTTTATAGTAGAATGCCAGTTCGGGTATCGGGCCGGAGCGACCCGCCCTTTGAAGGACAACCATCCAACGGGCCAGGTCCAAGACAAGGGGAGTCGCAAGAATTGAATCCCTGCCCTGCAAATTCAACCGGATACTCATGGGCAGTCCGAACAAGCCGAGAAAATCAATCACATCCCACGCTTCTTTGGCGTCACCGCGGGGGGGATAGTAATCGATTTTAACCTGGTGGGAAGAAGCTCCATATCGCTCACCCACGGGATAACCAAGAATTTCATTGAGAATTTCGGTCTTGTTTGACAACTTCCCTGCAGCCCTTTTGGGATCCATCAAGTTTTTCCCATCTTGATTGCCGAGGATGTTCAGGCTGTACCAGCCATCGACGAACAGATTTCTGGCCTTCAAGGCTGAAGCCAATACAACTTTTAAATAGGTCTGGCCGGTCTTGCCGTCGCGCCCTGATAGTGGGACACCTCGCTTGACAGCCTCATCTATTACCACAGGGATTTCCACCTCATTTGGGGTAAAGTTAACCACCGGAACACCAGCGAGTATCGCAGCGATGGCGTAGGCGAGATCAGGAAGATTTATAGGGTCGAATTCAGAATACAGTTGGGAAAGGCTCTTAAAGCGATGTAGATTCTCTGTGACTGTCGCGGGCAGCAGGTTGATGAGCACAGCCCTTGCATTGGGATAGAGTCCTCTAAACTCCTTGATGTCCTGGGTCAGTTGTTGAACCTGGCCTTTTAAGTCCAGGCTGTCTGAAGGTGGTGTCCGCACCTGTACCTGTTCGAGTTCGTCCGCGTAAGGCTTCCATATTTCTTCCGATAGCACCCCCTGGGCCCCTATGGCTGAAGGCAGCGTCGTATCTGTTGCATCCCAGCCCGCCACCTGAACTGGCTCGGAAGGATCTAAACCGGGCAACATTTGTTTCGTGGTCAAGCTTGGCAAGACCAATTCTGGCTGGTACCGCATGGCCGCAGAGGCCACCGCGACGGTGGATCCGACAGCTCCTTTGGCTCCGGCTATCATCAATAGAAGTGACTCAGAATTGGAAAGATTAGACGCGGTCATAGTAATGACACCTCACACGAACTGGTCGACAGTATCAGAAAAATACCTTTCTGTCCTCTATTCATTTTTAACTTAGCCAAAACCGCCAGGAAATATCCAGCTCACATCTTGCAGATGAAGCGAAGCAAAAATAAAATTCTTAAATCGCAAACCGCAAAACTGAGGTTTCAGGTTTCGGGTGTCAGGTGTCAGAGAAGAAAAACAAAAAAACTGAAACCTCAGTCTTTGTCTCTTAGCACTATCTGACTTTTTGCTGCCAGGTCGATGAAACTTAGAACTCAGAGTAATGAATATCATCCTCAGGGTCGTACATTGAGTTGTAGTATTCTATCACCTGAGCTTCTTTCTCGGCTTCAAAGCGATGGGCGCAGTTTGGATAGATAACAACTCGCTGCCCCTCCCTAATGACAGCCTCAGATTTTTTCCCGGTGTCCAGATCAACAAGGTGAATGCGAATCCTACCGCTCACCATGTAGAAATGCTCCACTTTTCTGCGGTGATAGTGGCCTCCCCGGTAATAACCTTTTCCCTTTTTTAGGCTGAAATAGCCGAGATGCTGAAACTCCGCACCATCTTCTATGAGAGCGAGCTCACCTCTGTCTTGAATGAGCCTCTTCTGTCGCCTGAATTTATCTGTTATGGGTAATGTTTCAATCTGTATTTTCTCGGTCATGCTCCAGCCACCTCTAGGCCACTAGCTTCGTAAATTAGCACGCAGATCTCGAAGTTGTCTGCATTCACGCTGATTACCCTTAGAGATACTCCCTGATAATCTGTATTCATCTGTTCCCAATGTTTACGTTCTTGAGCCAGGCCAGTGCAGAGTGGGGACCCTACATCCTGGCACCGAGATACCGCTGCAACACATAAAGACAGTCAGGAGTGAATGGCTCGGTTTCGGCCAGCCGCAGTACCTCGTCAACTTTCATAAACCTGCCGCTCTCAATCTCCTCCTCTTGCAACACGAGGTTCCCGTCATACACGCAGGAAAAAGCCCTACCCCATAACCTAATATATTCATTTTCATAGAAAAAATCGAAGAGCGTCGCCAGTGGTGTCCCCCGAATTCCAAGTTCCTCCGCAAGCTCGCGCCCAGCTCCCTCTTCGTAGCTCTCTCCTGCGAGCACAACTCCCCCTGCGGCCACGTCATAGTAACCAGGGAAAACATCCTTCGTCTGTGTGCGCTTCTGGAGATAAAGCTCTCCCCTCGAGTTAAATACCAGGATATAGGTTGCCCGATGAGGAAGCCGCCCAGCCCTCATCTCATGCCGGGGCACAGCTCCAACTTCATTGTTTTCTTGGTCTACAATGATTACAACTTCGTCCGCGCTTCCCATGTCCTCCTCTTTCCGAGTAAGGGCATTCTAGATTGAAGATTTCAGATTGTAGATTGAGGCTGCATGCATTCCGTAAGACAAGGCACGAAGCTCTTCAATCTTAAATCTGCATTCTTAAATCACAAATTATACACACACTCGCCCTAAAAACGAGGTTTTCGACGTAGATCAGCACCCACTATACTATAAAGCTGCAGTCCAAGTCGTCATAATATTCTTGTTTTTCCAACTCTTATCTTGAACCAGAGGGAACAAGGGCAAGGATGTGGTGGCGGGGGCCTAGCGATTTTTGCCGGTGTGGGCCTGCAATGTTAGGGTATAGACTTGTCCTCTTGATTAGTTTGTGGTTGCTCGGTCTTGGCGATGAAGCGGTTAATCATTTTGCCATAGCGCTTTAAAATTACCTCTCGCAGGAAGTGGCTATCATTTTCGGAAATCTTGGTAAATTGGACACCCACGCCGAAAGATGGAGCACCCGTATTGGGGTTAAAAACTTTCGACCACACCACTTTACCGGCAACATTTATTGGCTGGTGACCTGGGACCTTAATGACCAGACGAATGCTACCCTCCGATAGTGGTACAACTGTACATGAAATAAACGCCCCTGTGGGACTCACATTTTCTGTCTCCCCCTCTGTTTTATCCTGAGAGGTCAGTACAGTTACGGGCCATTTGACACTAGTCCTAGAATACTGGCGTCTGCCCAAAAGAGTAGCCATGTTTTAAATCCTATGTAACTTTCTCGGTCCCAACAACCGGTGCAACTCTTATCATTTTAGCCCGATTGCTTCATGAACTGTTGTATCTATCAAATCGCAGCCAAAGTTGCAATCGACAATGGCTTTTTCACTCACTCTGGCCACAGATATTTAAAATCACTTGAGAAAGATGCTTTCTGCTATCGCCGATAAAACTCGTGAACCTTACACCCGTTTCCCAGGAATAAAAATCATCCATCTGCTCGTATGAATTTGACCAAGCCACAACGCCGGTCACTTGCAAGAATTCTTCTCGTGCGGGAATTTTAAAGGCCATGCGGAGGGGGCCGGTACGTTCCGGATCTGTCGTACAACGAATAGTCGCACCCCCTATGCTGATATTTGTCGCCTCTCCGCCTATGTAAAGTTGAGGCGTTACCACGATTACAGGCCAGTTAACCGCTATCCTTGGATGCCGCCTTCTTTCCGTTCGAACCGACACGTGGATGCCCCTTTCTAAAGTGATGGATCTCTCTCTCAGCCACAGCAATGTGTGATCTTGTTATGCGCCCGTTTTCAATATGGTGGCTGGATTGAGGCACAGATGCTGAATAAATCTGGACCGCATTTTAGCAGAGAACGTACATATTGGAAAGTATGAAGGGCAGAACAACCGGTTTACGAACAGTGAGGCTTCAAAGAAAAAACCCACACCCCAATGCCATGGACGTGGGTCTTATTCTCCTAAAAGTCGGCTGATAAGCTCTTCAGGAAAGATTCTAATTGCATCTCCCGCATGTTTCCTTTTATTTTACAGTCTTTTGCAAAGCCAATGGTTTCCTTTTCAATTCTTTCGTTGCATTCGTCAGATATTCCATAGTTACCGTACTTAAAGAGATGGTTTTTCATTTCATACTCGTAGTTCCCACTTTGATCGACGAAATAATCAACTCTCGCTTGATACTCACATCCGGGTGGATGCTCTTCCTCGGCGAAAAAAATGGTGATCGCGAAAGAGCCAAAAACCGTATAGAAAATCCAAAGAAGTTTCTTATGGTCATCGTATGAATTCTTGATCTGAAAGTTATAATCTCTTTTGAGGAGGTCTCTAAATTCCGGTGACAATTGGTGTTTTTCAATCAGCGTTTGAAAGGCAGTCTCTTGATCTCCTGCTATTGTCCCGTCATAGTAAAGGTTGTAATTATCATCCGTCCTGAACATCATCTTTCCTTATGATCCAGATGGTTTACTTTCCATTGATCCCGGCCAGCGAGCCCGGCTCTAAGCAGTTTGTTCGCAACTTGTTGACGCTTCTGCCCCTGCTGAAACTCTGACATTTTGGATAATTTACAAAGAACACATACCAACCTTGTCTTACGGTGTCAAGGAAGATAGAAATGACCACAACAGTACCTTTTTGAATAGCAAGGCTTTCTCCTGTTATGATATAGGGACTAGCGGGTCGACGATTGCGAGATGCGGATTGCGGAATGCGGATTGAAAATTTACTGTAAAGCTCGTGAGAACCGAAGATCGAATGGTGAAATCTGAACTGTCAAGTTCTATATCATCAATTGTAGTAAAAAATCCGAGATCCGAAATCGGAAATCCAAGATCGAAGCCGTGGCGTGATAAATAATGCAGGCTAGCCTGCATTGTTCACGAAACGGTGTCGCGAGACCGCGAAGATGGGCGTGCCACCGGGCAACCGCAGGGGGTTGGAGCCGAGGCGTACTTGAACAGTACGTCGCAGGGTCCGACACCCGAGGACGCCTGGAAGGACGGCCATATCCTCGGTCGTAGCAGACGGTTCGTGATGAATAATGCAGGCTTAGGAGGTTGCTAAGATGAAAGTGGCGGCGGTACAGATGGACATAGCCTGGCACGACCGACCAGCTAACCACGATAAAGCCAAACGTATGGCGGCTCAAGCCAGGGAGGCGGGTGCCGACCTGCTTGTTTTGCCGGAGATGTTTTCCACCGGATTTTCCATGGACACCTCCATCACGCCTGAACCCTTGGAAGGACCTACGCCCACCCTGTTGCGTACTTTGGCCCGCGACCTGGACATGGTGGTCGTTGGTGGCTTTGTCTTGAAGCGAGACAACGGTGGTCCACAAAACGTCTCTCTGGCTGTAGACCGCAAGGGAAACGATCTCGCGCTCTACGCCAAGATTCATCAGATTGCTTTGTTGGGAGAAGACGGAAGCTATGACCCTGGTGACTGGCCCGTGGTTTTTAAACTGGAAGAAATGGATGCTGCCTGTTTCGTTTGCTATGATCTGCGCTTTCCCGAACTTTTCCGCACTGTGGTCGACCAGTGCGGGCTCATCCTGGTTATCGCTTCCTGGCCGGCTGCTCGCCAACCCCACTGGGACTTATTACTCCGAGCCCGTGCCGTGGAGAGTCAGTGTTTTGTGGTGGGAGTGAATCGGGTTGGAGAAGGCGGCGATCTCACCTTTCTCGGGGGCTCGGCCATTGTCGATCCTCTTGGTCAGGTCCTGGCCCACGCCGAGGGCAGGGAAACTTTGTTGCTGGCCGACATCGATCCGGCCATGGTAGCGGAGGTTCGCTCCTCAATGCCGTTCCTCAAGGACCGCAAGCCGCATCTCCTCCGGAGATAAGCAGGCACCAGGAACAAGGCACCCACAAGTCATCACACTTCGCGCATGGGCGCTACGCGTCATTAGGTAGTCATTATGCCACAAAAGTGGCTGTCATTACGCTTTGCTGTCACTTGTTGTCACTGGGTCATTCTAATTGCTGATCATGAATGGAGCAAATAACTACAAATGACCATTAATGACTGGCGCCAGCTCACATGACGCCGAAGGCATATTGACAGCGTAGCCTAATGACGGGCTTAAGCCCTAATGACAATGAAGGTATTGGTGATAACCTATGAAAAAACAGACGGTCCCCTTCCCTCGCTCTTACTGGGTGGTTCCTGGGAAATTTCTCGCAGGCTACTACCCCGGCAGTCGGGATCCCTCAACCGCCCAAAGAAAGCTTGAGGGACTCCTTGAACATGGGGTCCGTCACGTTATCAATCTCATGGAAGAACATGAACACAACTTCAGCGGCGAGACATTTGTTCCCTATGAACAACAGCTGGAAGACATTGCAGCAACGGCCGACATTCCCATAAAGCTGGTTCATATGCCCATTCGGGATACTGATGTTCCAACTGTTGAGGGTATGATTGCAATCCTGGATGAAATCGATGGGGCGATTCAGCAAAATCCCCGCGTCTATCTCCACTGTTGGGGAGGTCGGGGGCGGACAGGAACCGTGGTTGGTTGTTACCTGGCTCGCCACGGCATGGGGGTCGGGGAGGCTGCCCTGGACTTGCTCAGCACACTTCGTCAGGATGATCCCATTTCACATCTTGGTTCCCCGGAGACGGAGATACAGGCGCAATTTGTCCGCGCCTGGGTCAAAGGCACATAGGGGTAGAATAAAGAAATGTAGTAGATGAGATCCCAACCTCTAAGCACTCAGTCTCAAGGTGTCAGGTGCCAGCAAGAATTAATTGAGGGATTAAGGAATTGAGGAATTCAAACATTCACGTATAAGAGCGATAGAATACCTTCAATCCCTAAATTTCTAAATTCGCAATTCCTAAATTATGTACTCTGAACACTGAAACCTGAAACCTCATAATTGGGGGACGCCATCAGGCAACCGGTTGATCCGATAACTGGTCTGCCCTGAAGAGTCTTGTGATGTCTTCTACTATCAGATAAAAGCACGGAACCAGCAGCAGGGTAATCAGGGTGGCGAAAATGATGCCGAATCCCAGTGAGACGGCCATGGGAATCAGAAATCTGGCCTGGCGGGAGGTTTCGAAAATCATGGGCGCCAGCCCACCAAAAGTGGTAAGGCTTGTGAGCAGAATCGGCCGAAAGCGGTGGATGCCGGCCTCACGAACAGCCTGGTGTTTGCCCAAGCCGGCTTTTTGCTTGCGGTTGGCAAAATCTATCAGCACCAGGGAGTCATTGACCACCACCCCGGACAGGGCGACAACGCCGAACAGGCTCATGACGCTCAGACTGTAGCCCATGAGCAGGTGACCGATCACCGCCCCAACGATCCCAAAGGGAATTGAAAGCATGATGATGAGCGGTTGTACATAG
>JAJDNL010000292.1 GCA_022340745.1 Deltaproteobacteria bacterium | reverse complement strand
AGGAGCCGAACCTGCTCCAAACAGTTGATAGAGAGATTTTGCGCCTCATCGATGATCAGCACCGCTGTCTTGCCTGCAGCCAGCGTCTTCAGAAGAAAACGATTGAGCACATCCAGCAACTCTTTCCTGGTAGCCCCCGTTGCCGGCAAGCCAAAATCCTCCAGAATGGCTTTTAGCAGCTCCGTTTCGTTGAGCAGGGGATTGAGGATGAGGGCGGTGGTAACTTCACTGGGGTCAAGTCGCTCCATCAGTGCCCGGCACAGTGTGGTCTTACCGGTGCCGGTATCGCCGCTGATGAGTACAAAGCCCTCTCTCTGGTGAATGCCATAGAGAAGATGGTCCAGGGCCTCCCGGTGCTTCTCACTGAAAAAGAGAAACCTGGGGTCCGGAGTCAAACCGAAAGGTTTTTCACGGAGGCTAAAAAATTCGAGATACATAATCCTATCTCAGGGCTTCAAATAGTCTATGGGAATACCCGTTTGCTGGTCGAGGGCATCCAACCTTCTGAGATCTTCACTTTTTATCTCTTCGATCCGTTTGCCGGTCAGCACCGTGGGGGTGATCAAGATGACCAGCTCTGTTTTTTCAGTCCTTTCGGATCTATAACCAAAAAGGTACTGCAAACCTGGCACATTGGTCAGGCAGGGTAGTCCGGTCCGCTCCCTTTGATCCGATTCCTGTATGAGCCCAGCAATGATGATGGTCTGTCCGTCTCGCACCTTCACCACCGTGTCAGTCTCCCGAATGCGAAGCAGGGGAAACTCTGTCCCATCGGGAGCTGTCACCCGATCGAACTCAGCAGTTATGCTGGGGTGAATGTTCATGGTAATGTCGCCTTCCGGTCCGATCTGTGGAGTTACGTCCAAAATGACACCCACGTCAATGGTGTTCGGGGTGAAGGATTGCAAGGTGCTGACGTCCCCCTGGCTTATCTCAGATGTGAAGTAGACATCCTGTCTGGCTACTTTGACAATGGCCGTCTGGTTGTTGAGAGTGGCCACCTTGGGACTGGCCAACGCTTTCACCTTCCCCTGCGTCTCCAAGGCTTCCACCAAATCTGAAAGAACAAATTCCGCTCCACTCGCAGCCAGAGGAGCACCGGCCACGAGGAGAGCACCCGTGGCACTCGTTGGCGTCCCCCCCCCAAAAAGGTTCCAACTAAGCGACAGCTGGGTAAGGTCCAAATTCAACAGTTCATTTTGAATATTATCCCAGCGGATGCCGGTCTGAAACTCTTTTCGTAAGGTTACTTCCAAAAATCTGGCCTCAATGAACACCTGGCGCTGGATGGTAGCCTCCATTTGCTCCAGAAATCTGGCCGCTTCACGGAGCTTGTCCGGGTAGTCGTGCACCTGAATGACCCCGGTCATGCGGCTGATTACTAGCTTCACGCCATCTTTGCTGGTCATGCTGGAGACCACCCCTGCCTGCCGGGCCCTTAATACTGCTGTCGGTCTCTCCTCAGCGAAGAGAATAGCAGTAAGCCCCTCTTGGATCTCGGCCCAGAAGTCCGTATCGTCCTTGCCGGAAATACGGGTCTCACTGGCGCTGATCTCTTCACCGCCGGCCCCGGAGCCGTGAGTTGCCACGATAGTTTTGTCACCCTTGCGATTGGTACTGACGTAATTGACTGCAAAGATGCGTGTCTCCATCACCGGCTTGGAGATACGGATGAGACGCCCTTCCCTGCGATAACTGTAACCCAGTTGGTTGAGGAGAGCGTCCAGGGCCTGTTCCAACGTCACCCTGTTCAGATTCACCGTCACGGTGCCAGTCACCTCTGGATCCACTACCAGGTTCTCGCCACTATCTTGAGCCAGGGCCAAAAGCACGTCTTGAAGTTGGCCATCCCGCACTCTGAGCGAGTACAGTTTTCCCGGACTGCCAATGGCTAACCGCGCCGGCTCCTCGTCCTGGAATTGAGGAACGGTGAGTTCCTCAAGCGAGGCTTCCGGGGCCGGAAACTTTTCTGACGGCACCTCAGGAGCTGGTTCGGGCTTGTTTGCACACCCCACAAATACCCACACCAGGGCGAGAAAAGTGATTGCGACCGATCTTTTTGTCCAGATCTTCAGGCTAAACATCCTTCTCCACTCTTGGATGAATTTAAAGATTACAGACCCTCAACTGGTCAAACGTCTTAGGCTTTAGAACCACAAACAGCACTAAGCTCATAAAGAAAAGTAACCTCATAACCCCCTCCCACCGGGGGAGGGGAGACAAATTCCAGGACAACTCATTTGTGTTCTTCGTGGCGAACAACAACCTCTGTCAATCGGGTCGTTCTACGGATCTGGTTCACCCGACACCATCCTGTTCACTCCTTATTGTCCTCTTCCCTATGCTCTATGCCCCATGCCCTATGCTATGATTCATTTCCCTTCAGCGTCCTCCACAGTTACCTGTGTTTGCGGCTGAGGAACCCTCAGCACCCTCTCCCGTGAGTTATCGGTGAGGACTATGTGGTCCAAGGTAATCTTAGAGATTTCCTCATCGCCGATTCTATCTCCCACCGCATAGACCTTGTCATTGATAACCGCCAACCGGCTCGATTCAGTGATCAGAATAGTGGACAGCTTGTATTGCGGCTTGTTTCCTGTGCGGGTTCCTTTCTGTTGAACAGCTTTTACTGGTTGAGTTTCGCCTCTTTCCTGTTCTTCGACCCAACGCGGCAAGGCGAAAGGATCCCGACCCCAGGTGTCAGGTACTTGCTCCTCGACGGGTTTATCCCCCTCCTTTTTCCCTTGCTTCCCACTCTGGAGCAAGCTTGTCAGCATCGTATCTATCGGAGCACCTGGTTGAATCGTCTCAGGTTTAGGCCCGAACAACCACACCAATATCCAAAGAAACACCACCACCCCTGCAACAGTCACAACCAAAATCTTCTGTGGCGGCTTGGTCAGGTCCATTCATCTTGTCCGTTATTAAAGCCGTTGAAATCGTTAAAACCGTTAAAGTCGTAAAGGCTTAAGGAGTCAGGAGCCAGGAGCCAGGAGCCAGAATGGAAGAACATTCTTCATGTTCGTGACTCCTGCAATCTTCATCTTCGAGCCCGATCCTTCGCTCTTCAGTGCCTAGTACTTAGTACATAGTGCCTAGTATTTTCTGTCCTCTGTCGTCTGTCCTCTGTCTTCTGACTCTATGCTCTATGCCACCTAACTCCCCACAACAACCTCCAGCTTGAGCTGGATTTCCAGCCACTGTTCTCTCTTTTCCCTTTTCGACAAATGCAGCTCGGCGACCCTTACGTAGAATGGTTGTTGCTCCAGCCCAACGAGAAACTCACCCAGCTGTTCATACCCACCACGAATCCCGAGATTGATAAAGAGTTGGCGAAAGTCTCCTCCTTTGCCACCCCGCGTCCTCATAACCGTTTCTTTTTGCGGTCGAATCTGTTGAACTTGCAGGCCGTTAGAACGAGCCTGAGTGCTTACTTTATGAATTACCTCTGCAGTCTCGGCCTTTTGGGGCAAAGCCTGTTCCAGTTCTTCTACCTGCGTTTTCTTCTGGATTAATTCCGAATTTAGCCGGTTGAAATCCACCAGCTTGGGGCCGATACTGACCTCCTGCTCATTTAAAGATGCAAGCTCTTTGCGAAGTTGTTTCATTTTCTTGCTCTGGGGTTCCAGCACAAAACGGTTCACCAAAAAGGCAACGGCAACCACGGCAACTACGCTGACAATTATCTTTTCTCTTGTGTTCAGCTCTTTCACATCCACAGCCCCTGTGGGAGCGGCTTTCCCCGCCCTGAGCGACTCGACTTGAGCGCGTCGACAGGTCTTGTCGAAGGGTAGCCGCGACTTCCTGTAGGAGCAACGTCCTCGTTGCGATACTTCTCTCTTATCTATCTACCTATCTATTTGATCGCGACCTGGAGGTCGCTCCTACAAATATTAGGTCAAGCCGTTCAAAACGTTCAATCATCGGGCTTCGCCGGATTCGTTCAAATCGATCTTCTGTCCTCTGTCGTCTGTCGTCTGCCCTCTAACTCTATGCCCTATGCTCTCTGCTCCATGCCCTTAATGCAACAAACCACGGACTACTGACAACGGACATTACCTAAGCACACACCCAATCTCAAAATTTAGAACAGCCGGCTTCGGGACGTGCCCGTCCCCGGCATCGCCAAGCTGTACATTTGAGAAAATTGGTGTTTTTTGCAAATCCTCCATAAACTTCGTGACTATGGGAAAAGCTTCTTCTTTCCGGCCATAAATAAGCCCGCTCAATCGAACCTCGAGGCCTTCCCCCTCCTTCTGCTCCACATCTATATTGGTAAGGGCCACATCTGCGGGAATCTTCTGGCTTATGAGCCGCAAGGCTGCAGCCATCCGAGGCACCCGAGGATCCAAGTTGGGCAACCTCGCAAGCCTGGCGTCTAATTGACTATTTTCTGCCTGCAACCGAGCGTGTTCTCGAAAAATATACTGATATTGCTCGAGCTTTGACTTTTTTAAAGTTACCGCCCGTTTGAGAGTACTGACGCTCCGCTGACTCTGGTAAGCGTATTGTCCCAGCGGCAGCAGCAAAAGAAGGCCCAGGATGCCATAGGCCACCGGGGCTCGCACACTCCATCTCTTGCGATGTGGTTGTAGATCAACGGGAAGAAGGTTAAACCTCTCTTTAAATGGCAGGGCCAACCCCACTGCGACGGTCAGAACCATCCGCTTGGCCGCATCCACTTCTGAAAATACCGGGCTATCCTCGATAACAATTGGTGCGAGCGGGTCCAGAAATCCAACCCTGACGTCGAACCTGTCTGCAAAGAAGGCTTCAATCCCTTTGAGTTGAGCTCCACCGCCAGTCAGCAACAGCCTGGTGATGGTCTCACCCTGGAATTGAAAGGCGTAGTAGTCAAAGGAACGGGAGATTTCGGTCTCCAGCTTCTCCAGTACCGGCCGAATCCTTACCGCCAGTTGGGAGAGGGGAATCCCTTCCCCAGTCTTCCCTCTATCCTCTACTGAAGGAATCCCGTGTTCCCGCTTGAGCTTTTCAGCCTGGGCGGTATTCACCTCAATCTCCTGCTCGCCTGCGCGAATCATTCCGGTGAGTGCCATGGTAAAGGCATCACCAGAGGTTGGAACATACCGGGAAAACTGAAGCTCTCCACCCTGAAAAATGTGAATACTGGTTTTGCGGGCTCCAAGGTCAAGCACAGCAATGGACCCCTCCTCGTCCTCAGCCAAATTGGCGGTTCGCCAAAACTGCTCCAGGGCATGCGGCTCAGCCAAGAGCCCGACAGGCTCCAGATCTGCCTCCCGGAGCAAGGCAATGTGCTCCATTACCGTCTCCCTGGTGGCAGCGGCCGCCAGCACTTCCTGCTTCGCCTGAGCACTGCTGTCATCCCTCTCAAGTACCTGGAATGCCAGCATCGCATCTCCCAGGGCAAAGGGAAAAAGTTCCCCAGCCTGCCAGCGGATGGCCTCTCGAATTTCCTCTTCGGGGATATTCGGCAGGGTCAGGCGACGGGTGGCAACCCCCTTGCCGGCCAGGCCAATCACGGCTTGCTTGGTTTTGATGCGGTGTTCCTGAATCATCTCCTTCAACTGGGCTGCCAACACCGAAATCTGAAAGCCTCCAGGAGGGGTGGAGGCCACGGCATGGTATACGATATCTATTCCCCTGGCGGTGCTACGCAACTCCAATATCTTGAGAGTGTGGTTGCCAATATCGATGGCCAGATGCTTCTTGGCCGGCCCCGTCAGCTTGCCCAGGATATCGGGCTTTTTCATTTTAAGGATTTTCGCCATGGTTCCCTAGCCAGTGGTCCTTGCTCTTTTGAACATTTGGACATTCGTATTTTGAATTTGTTTCGTACTTCGTGCTTCGAATTTCGAATTTATTTGAGTACTTGCCTCCCTATACTTGTATACCTTACCCCTCTTTCTCCGTGTCTCCTCGTCATTCCCCTATGCCCTACTTTATCCCATCTATTTGATACGCTATGCGCTCTGCGCTATGCGCCATGCGATTTCTGCTCACAACAGTTTAGGCTGTTTCAATTCCTCCAATGCTCTCTCATATGCTGCACGGTATCGGAAACCTTGCCGAAGGTATTTCCAGATGGCACGAATCTTCTCCACCTCCCGATCCGGGTAAAAGCGAAATGTTTTTTCACCTCGCCTCTCTGTTTCCGGTTTTACAAAGGCCTTCTGCTCAAGATAGTAGAGCTTTTGGCGAGGGATCCCGACCTCACTTACGACTTCCGATGTTGTCTTCATAATAAACGTCCAGCTATGAGAAAGATTTGGGGCCATTTACCTTTTCCGTCTAATCCACATGTTTCACGAATCGGTGCCGCCAGGCTCCCGGCTCCGCTTCCAGCCCGCAGAGCTTACAGCTCAGAGAGAGGTTGTAGCCTACAACCCGATAGAAGGGCGGACATGTCTGTGGTCCGCCTTGGGCGGATTCGCTTAACATACGGGCTAAGTTCAAATTTAAATTTGTCCTGACTACAGTAAACTACTGCGTCTTTTGCCTTTTTCGCTTTTGCAAAACTGTGTTCAATTTTAAGTTTAAACTTATCCTACGGAAGAAAAAAATATATGTCAATAGTTTTCTTACGAATTTTCATTTACCTATGGTTTCGGTTGGGTCGGTTAAGTCAGTTTAGTTGATTGAGCCAGAGTGAATACTAGGCACTAGGAAGCAAGAAGTCAGTTGTCCGTGGTCAATGGTCAGTTGTGTCAAGGGCATGGAGCATAGCGCGGAGTGTTCAGAGGAAGTGATTCTCGCTATGCGCCATGCGTTCCGTCGCCTTCCTGAGCGTGTTTTTTCAAGAATTCGCTCACAGTGGCCTTCGCCGCCTGACCTTCGGCAGCTGCCCTCACCACCCGTTCAAAGTCTTCCTCCTCCGCTTCGATCACAACATTATTCAGAGCCAGGAAAACCAAAGCAGCCACCACACCGGTCCGCTTGTTCCCGTCGACGAATGGATGGTTCTGGACGATATGAAAGAGGTAAGCCGCTGCCATCTCATACAGATCACCATGAACGAAGCGTCCACCAAATCCGGCAGCAGGCATGGCTAGAGCTGATTGCAGTAAGCCCAAGTCTCGGATGCCGGGCTCGCCCCCATAGCGATTTATCTGATCGCGATGAATCTCCAACACCTCACCAATGCTCAGAAACGTTGGATTCACAGATTACTCCGCCAACCGTTTGAGCATACGGCCATATTTCTTGTTTGTTGAATCCAGAGATTTTTTGAATTGTTCGCGACGCTCCTCATCCTGCACTGGAGAAATAATAAGTACCTGGCCGTCTGTGGAGATATCAAGCGGCGTTTCCACATCTATTTTGAGCAAGTCAAGAATCGCCCGATCAATCACTAGAGCCAGGCTGTTGCCATGTTTTGTCAATCTCTTGATCATTGTCATTTCCCCTCCAAGGTTTAACATTGTGTATACAATGTATCACCATTGGATATGTATGTCAAATTTGGTCTTTTGTATGGAGGCGGTTAAGTCGGTTGGGGAGATCACTCTGAAAAATCCCCCTTTAAAAAAGGGGGACTTTCTGTTGATTCCAAGGATTTCCCCCCTTTTGTAAAGAGGGGAGTAAGGGGGGGTTTTACTTTTGCCTGCATGGCCTGGATTCCGGATATCCGCCTCTGGCGAATTCCGGAATGACGTGAACAAAAAAGCGGGGTTTGCCCCCGGTCGAAAAGGGATATTTCATGCAAGCATTGCCGTCGGGTGAACTCCGCCGCGGCGGAAACCACCCGACCTACTCAATGGATTTTGGAATGACACAAACAAAAAAGCGGGGTTTACCCCCGCTTCATTCAGTGCCTAGTCCTTTGTGTCTAGTACCAAGTTCTTAGTGCTTACTCCCTGCTGCCCACTGACTCCTCTGGTTATTATCAAATTCGCAATTCGAAATTGTCCTTCGGACTCCCACCCTTCGGGCGGGTTCCCAGTTTCGCAATCCGCAATTTTATCCCCTGTGCTCCATGTCATTTTCCCAACGGACTACGGACAACTGACCACTGACGGCAACCAAAGGTTGCCACTACGGCGTACACCCGTAGCCCTGCTCGCGACAGAATCTCGAGGCGAGAACCCGCGTGGCGTCCACGTACGTGCCGGTGGAGGTGGCGGTGACGCACATGTTGGTGCCACCCTCTGGACAGCTACCATAAGCACAGTAGTCAGAGAAGCTGACGGTAAATCCCCCACTGCCGAGACTCTTAGACTCGTCAGATAGTGAGCTCCAGGACACGAGGTCGCTCAGGTACTTACCGGCATAATTAATGCCTCCCTCGGCCACATAGAAGGCGCTGCTGGACTGAGCCGTAACCGGCACCGTTTTCTGCTTGGTGGCCATCATCCTCGTCATCGAGTAACCGATGACGGTGAGCACCAGCATCACAAAAACTATGACCATGATAGAAAAGCCGCCCTGACCCCTCAGAAGCCCTATGGGGCCGTTTATCTCTTGCTCATAGGTTTGTTCCATTTATCTAAGCCTCCTAAAGGGCGTCAGTTGCTTGTTGTCCGTGGTCCGTTGCAAGTTCACTTCGTTCACCGCATAGCGCTAAGCGCATAGCGTGTTTGATCTCAAATCGTTCAAATCTTTTGAATCTTTCATTTCCAATTCCGAAATCCGCAATTCGAAATTTTGACCTCTGACCTCCGACTTCCGACCTCTGACCTCTATCTTATTCCGTCTCCTGGCTCCTGTCTCCAGAATTCTGGCTCCTTTTTTCCTTGCGCCTTGCGCCTCATACTCTATGCTCCATGCCCTATGCTCTATGCCTTATCCGCCAGTCTCGGGCACATTCCTCATATGCACCTTTGTCCGCATGGTGACGGTTCCGCCTTCCGAGGAACTAAGCGTCAGACTAAGGGGCACCAAGGGGGAACTTGCAGCGGCAGGTGCAAAGGCTGCTGCAATGTGAGTTGCTCGTAGCGTATTGGTCGGAGATAACTCTGAAATCTCAACAACATTAAATGTACCACCAGCAGAAGATAAATCCGTACTGACCCCCATACCTGCGCTGGAGGGATCACCTTCAGATTGTCTGATTCCTGCACCACCAGCGCCTCCCACGCTGCCGTCATACCCGCCTGATGAACCGTTACACGCGACACTGACAATAAGAGAACCAGTTGAAACATTTGACAGTTGAGTTGTTGATCTATCACTGGCATCAGATGCGTACTGACTGCTGTTGTGAGTCTCGGGTGCTTGTTGTTCTACTCCTTCGAATGAGAGAACAACAATTCCGGGATCATTACCCCCTGTCACTGACATGGAAACATTATACGTTCCAGCCGACGCAGGCATGTCTGCGTCCAGAATGTACCACATTTCAGTGACATTTTCTGCGCCATCGGAATTGTATTCCCGATGAATCTTTGTCATGGCAGCGCCATTATACGTCATGGAATCCACAGTGCCGTTACTCTCTTGCCCATAACAAACAATAATTAAACGATTGTTGCCGGATCCAGAACCAATGGCATGAGCAAGAGCCCCAGTACCCGACCCATATCGGTCTGTTACATTGTCAAAAACTATGCTTCCGTCACCGCTACTACATACTGTTGACCCTGATAAGCCTGATGGTTTGATCGAGACGCCGCCCATGGCCCAGTGGTTTGCCGAACCCAGATCCCACGACATCGTGACCGTTGGTGCTGCACCGGCAGCGGTGCCACCGGCACCATAAGTACTGGAAATAGATAAATTCCAGCGCTCATTTTGCCCAGAGCTTGCCGTTAAAGCTTCGTATTCAGAAGCTGCTACGCCAAAGACTAGTTCACCCGAAGCCGAAGGTATGTCCACGGTGGCTGGTGTCGAGCCATCATGATGGTCAGAGACGAAAGTCCCCAGCGGCGCGGTCTGATCGACACCGGCAAATGTCATGACTCCAGCATGAGCTTCTTGTTCTAGCGCCGCACTGAAGGTAATGACAACATTGTGTGTACCAGTAGAAGGAGCAACTAGACTCCAGATCTCTACCCTGGCATCATCAGTAGTAGCCTCAGTGCCTACAAGTGTTAGGGCGGCGCCATTGTATGTAATCCCTGTGACTGTTTCATAGCCGTCATTATTCATAGAAACACCAACAAGCATCAAGCGATCCGAGCCTGAACCAGTTGTATGAGGTATCGTCATGCCGGACCCTCCGCTGGTCGTATCAGTAGATACGGCGTCAACAGTTACACCTGATCCGCCCTCTCCCCCCACTGAAAAGCTGGTTACATTGGAGGCCAGCACTGCCGTTTGCGGCGCGCCTGAGGGATCGCCAACTCGCTTCAGATCTGTCCCGTCAAGCTCAAATTTGACCTCTTCAATGTTGTCGGCGGCCTGAGCTGGGTGGGCCTTTTTGAAGGTGATGCTGTTGGACGAACAATCAGTTATCTCCTTGCCGTCACGGAGCTCCCGCACCATGCGCTCCAGGGCCATCCTGCCCTGGTCATAGAGATCTTTGCGAGCACTGGATTTCTTAAAGGCCTGCACTGCTGCACCTACCATTTGGAAAGTGAAGGCCCCAATGATACCGAGGATCACGATTACAATGACAATTTCTATCAACGTGTAACCACGGTTATTTAGATATTTCGAACGTCTGTTCATTCTAAAATCCATAGTCCTGTCATGCGCGGCTTTAGTAGCCAGCCCTTCGACAAGCTCAGGGCAAGTAGTCAGTAGCCGGTAGCCAGTCTTTAATTCCGAAATTCGCAATCCGCAATCCGCAATTTGGATCTCTGCCATCTGTCCTCTATTTTCGCTCTGCGCTCTGCGCTTTGCGCTATGCGTCTTATTGCACCTCCTCCACCCACTCCTGCGTCACCTCCGAGGTCTGCTCGAAGCATGATCCAACCGTGTAGAAATTCCCGGGATCGCTCTGGTTCCTGTATTCGGTGGTAATCCAGCCAGCCGAACGACCTTCAGATATGATCCTGACTTCATCCAGTATGCCATCCCAGCTATACTCGGAATTGCTGCTTCCATAGGGGTTGGCGCCTATCCACACCGGCCAGGAATTTTGCCGCAGCCAACCATCCTGCCATACAGTGTTATCACCACTGGAACCACGCCACAGTTTCATCTGATCACTGGAAGCGAAGTAGCTTCCTGTCAGGAAATACCACTCCTGCGCACTGGGTAGACAGCCGGTCCCATCACTACCAAAAAGCTCAACTGTGCCGGAACCGTTATCCGTACCCGTCTTTACCCTGAATCTCATCCGATTCTCATTACTGGTCCCATTGTAGAGACTGAGCATGAACACATGCTGCTGAGAACTTGAGCCCCAATCAGCGCATTTTGATACGATGCGCGGGTCTCCTTGATTGAAATCATTGGGCCATGCCCACGCCTGGATCACCAGATCATTGTCATTAACGTTCCAGCTGCCGAGATCTATGTGATCCCATCCATTGCCGGGGGTGAATAAAGCCCCTCTGCCTATCTGGCCGGCGGTAAAGGTGGTGCCGTTGTTGGTGCCATCCCGGTCATTGGAGGTGGAATCTTTATAGTCGTTGCTCAGATGATATACGGCCTCGTAAATACTGGGATCCCAGAGGTCATCCGGATTTTCCGTGGAACAGATAACACCGCTGTCCCCGTAGTACATGTAAACTTCGTAATCTTCAGTATTGGTCAGATCCGGAATCCTCACCCACGCCACCAGTGTTCCCGTAGTGCCATCGTAGTAGTCAATCTCGTGGTCCAGTGTTATGCAATTTTTATCTCTGAAGACGATGTCCCAACCGTTATCGTTACCCACGCGACCACCGTTTGCAACCGTTTTCAAGTCAGCATTGTTTTGGATATTGATGAGAAGAGGAAAATTGGCGTTCGATGCTTGCACTACCTGAGTGTGATCCACGGTTACCTTCTTGCAGTATTGGTAGTTGAACCCGTGGGTTCCACCACAGGTGTCCTGGCTCATGCTGTAAAAAGAAGAGGGGTCATTCTGGTTGTTGTATTCAGTTTTGATCCAACCGGCTGAGCGGGCAACATTGGAGACGCGTACTTCCTCATAGCTGGCATAGGGATACCCCCAAGTGCTTTTGCCAACCGTTAGAGAATCGCCAACATCTATGTTGCCAATGGTATCCAGGTAGGTATTATCTACTTCATCACCATCCTTATACAGACGAATTCGATTACCACTTCGGTCAACTACGCCAACAAGGTACATCCAGGTGTCCAATGAAAAGGATAAAACAGCACTCCTGCCCCACTCAGAATAGCTTCCGTCATTGATGCCGAAGTAAAGGTTATTAGCAGTATCATCAAGCTCCATCTCATAGCCAGCCTGCCAACTATTCTTCCCTTTATTAATAATTTTCTCCCATGATCCTGAACCTCTGTTGCTATCTATGTTTGTCCAGAGGCTAACCGTCCAACTTCCCGTACCGGCATCAAGATGTCCATCACCGGGGTCTCCCCAATTTACTTCGCCTTGATAACCAACATCGAAGGCATTGTCTATCTCACCGTTCGCTCCTCTGGTTACCGTTCCGGACAAAGTTCCGTCTGTGTTGTATGAGGTTGAATCCTGGGTGTCACCACTGGTTTCGTGTAAATGCCAGACGCCTCTGTAGTTGTTGCTCCACACCCCGGCCGCATTCGACGGGTCGCAAACCAGACCGCTCTTGCCGTAATACATGTAGATGTCTTTGTCGTTATTGTAAGGAAGGGTGGGGATTTTGACCCAGGCGGTAAGATCCCCTGAGTCGCCGTCGTACTCCTCAATCTCGTGGGCAAGCTGGGTCAAACCGTCTGAATCTGCAAAGACGATATCCCAGCCGCTGCTGTTTTGGATTGAGCCGCCGTTGGCCGCCGTTTTAATGTTACAGTCTCTTTCGATTTTTATGAGAACCGGGAAATTTGTAAGGTCAGACGTGCTTTCTACCTTGCTGGAATCTATAGTTATCTTCCTACTGCAGGAAAAACCGCTCAAAGATAAGCAATCGCTAGCCCCTACGCTATAGAAGCTGGAGGGGTCGCTCTGGTTGTTGTACTCGGTCTGAATCCAGTCGGCTGAGCGGGCAGTGTTGGAGATGCGTATTTCATCTATTATCCCGGTGACCTCGAATGTATCAGGATTCCAGGGAGCCGCCCCGATGATCAGATCACCAGCATTGGTCCCTATATTGTAGCTCTCTGCGGCGATACTATTAACTTGAGAGCCGTTGATGTAACCGATCATATTGCCGCCGGTTGTCCAGGTTGTCACCAGATGGGTCCATTCAGAGGAAGAGATCGACCCTGAAGTAAATGTATGATTGGTACCTTGACTGTTCCAGATCTCCGGGTACAGGCCGCTCTGAACGCCAATGAGGTACCCACTGGTATACGTCGAGTTTGTTTTCCCCACGACCTTTTGATTATTGCCGGCATTGTTGAGGTTGACCCATGCCTCCATGGTGAGTTCTGTCGTAACATCCAGACTGGCATTATCTGGCACCGTGATATAATCGCTGCCTCCATCAAAATATTGCCCCACCCCTATCTTTCCGGTGTCATCGTTGACATGCAAGGGAGTCCCGTCATTGTTATAAGATGTACTGTCTTGGATGTTACTTTGGTCCTCCAGATGCCAGACACCAACGTAGTTGGAATCCCAAACAGCTATTGGATTCTCGGTAGCTCCGCAAACACCACTGTGGCCAAAATGGATGTTTATAGTCGTGTCGATAGTGGCAGAAAGGATGGGCACCCTCACCCAAGCGACAAGCTCTCCGGAGGTACCATCGTACTTTTCTATCTCGTGATTCAGTATGGTAGTCTGGGTCGCGTCTGAAAAGATGATGTCGTAGCCGCTGCTGTTCTGCACGTGCCCACAATTTGATGTGGTCTTCAAACCAATGTCTGTCAGACTGATGAGAACCGGAAAATTAATGAGGTCTGAGGTGCCACTTACTTTGGAACTGTCTATGGTGATGGGGATAGAGCAGGTAAACTCGGCTATGGGCGGAATAGTACTAGGACAGTTTTTCTCCACGCTATAGAAGGATGAAGGGGAATTCTGGTTGTTGTAGCTGGTCTGAATCCACTCGGCTGAGCGGGCAGTATTTGAGATTCGAACCTCATCCATCTGTCCATGCCAGACCTCGTTGGTCCACCCCTCGTTGTACCCTATATAAAGGGGATGGGTGTTCGAGCCAAGGGTAAGAGTTCCTGTATAGCTCGAATACGCTACTTGGGAGCCGTCTAAATACACCCGAGTATTTGAGCCATTGTAGGCAAAAGCAACATGGTGCCAACTATTAATTGAAACATCATCCGTTGTGTCCCAATCATTCCGAACGCCATTCAAACCCAGATATAGGGATGAACTGCTATCGTCCAAAACAAAGTAGAGGTGCTCAGTCTGGTTATACATTTTCGAAACAATAGTCTGCCAGACATAATTCGTATCAGGCCGGATCCATGCCTCCACTGTTAGATTGTCATATATATCAAAGCTGGGACTGTCTGGCACCGAAATGTAGTCGTTGTATCCATCAAAATCCTGGGCCCCATCAATCTTCCCTGAAGCTATTAAGCTGTTTCCATGGGGGCTACCATCGTTATCATTCGAGGTGGAGTCGAAATGAAAGTCGGCCGAGGACCCATACTCCACGTGCAGCAATGGAGGGACCCCGCTGTACGAGTCAGCCACCCGCTTGCCCGTACCCGTAACGATTATGACCATTGCATTGCCACTGGTCCAACCGGGTCGATTAACAATCTCCTGAATGATGCTTTTAAGGTTGGGTGTCTGCTTGGTCTGGCCAACTGTGTCCCAGCTAGAAATATCGCTCCAGGGAACTGAGGCCGAGGTTTTTGTTCTGCCACTGATATTATAGGCATCGGATGTGAATGTCCCAGGATTATCCGCGTCTTGTCCCCAAAAGGTAAGATTCGTTGTTACGGATGATGTCTCATCCACGGTGAATTCAATGTAGGCGTCAGTAATCGTTGCACCAGGGGGGATGGTCATGTTGAGGAAGCGCATACCCACCTGCTGCACGCTGGATTCCTCGACAAGTTCGAGATCCGAGCTGCCCAGGTCCATCCCGCCGCCAGCCGCTTCTTCCGCATCATCTTCTTGCACAGCCACACTTCGTTCGACGGTACCCGACGTTCCCGTAGCCGCATCCTCCTTGAGGTGCCACACACCTTTGTAGTTTGAGTCCCAAACATCAGTTGGGCTCTCTGTGGGACTGGTCACATTGCTATTGCCAAAATACAGGTAGATATCTGTATCGACGGTTCCGGAAAGAGAGGGAACCAGCACCCAGGCGACAAGCTCCCCTGTGGTTTCATCATATTTCTCTATCTCATGGTACAACTGAAGGGTTAGGTTGGAGTTTGTAAAGATAATGTCGTCACCATCGGGGTCTGTCATGAAACCGCAGCCGGATGTCTTCAAAGAATCGTCCGTGAGACTAATGAGAACAGGGAAATTTTCCGGCGAGGTGAAAGCCACCTTGGTATTATCGATGGTGATCTTCATGTTGCAGGAATAATCAGCAACATCACCTGCAGTGATCGGTATGCCCACTCCTCCCCCGCCGGTGGAATTCACCGTGATGGTTATCCCCTCTGAATCGCTTCCTTGCGGGGTGGCATCATCATTTACGGTGAAGAGAACATTGGGGTACGTGCCGGCATCGCCAACGTTGGGAGTCCAGCTGAAGGTCTGGGTGCCGGGGTCGAAGCTTGCTCCTGTTGGTAGATTGCTGGCGCTATAGGTGATGGTGTCGCCAGTATCCGGATCCATGGCCGAGATGGTGAACTCGAGCAGCTGACCTTCGTCTACACTCTTGTTACCGATGTAGTTCAGCACAGGGTCACTGTTTGTCGACCCGCCGTCGGCACCACAACCGGCAACCCACTCTAAGGAACGGGCTACTAAAGTCTCCATGCTACTGGTCCAATTAGCGGGAGTGGACTCGTGCATACCGGTAAAACCGACGCGGCGGTTCGCGGCACCTGCCCCATTGTCCAGAGTAGCTCCGGTGGCAATAGCAACTAGTGCCGTATCATTTCCGCCAACTTCTTCGGCCACCACCACCGCCCCAGGAGCCGGAGTCGCCTGGTTTATGATAAGACTGTCAGTAGAACTATAGATAGTTAGCAAACCATTGGACAATGTGCTCGCAATATAGTGGGTGTTGTCAACGATATCGATCTGGGTGCCGGTGGTGCCACTTGTATAATTTTGGGAGCTGCAGAGCTCCATCTCATCCTGCAATGCAGCTTCTTCAACCATGATGCCGATATTTAGGTTGGTGGCTTGAGTGCCTACGTCTGAGCTGTTGGCGGACTCACTGATAAACATGACGTCGTTGCTGCTGGCCGCACCGCTGTAATCCCCATTTAGAGCTTCTATTGCAGTTACCGTCCAGCCCCAGCTTTCAAAAAGTGCTTTTTTTGCGGTATCGTCGGCATCGGTAGTGGTCGTGCCATCTCCGGTCACCATTACCAGGTTTGCTCCGCAGGGGTTGACTGCTCCTCCACCTCCACAGCCGGCAGCCCACTCCACAGAACGCTTGAACAGGGTTTTAAGGTCCGCAGTCCAGAGTGAAGGAGCAGTGTCGAAGCTGGGAAAGCCCACGCGCCGGTTCGCCGCAGTTCCACTGTCCAGGGTGGCACCGGTGTCGAAGGCAAAAAGCGTGGGGTCACCGCCGTTTGGGGTTTGCCCCAACAACTGGCCTCCTGAAGCCAGGCTCGAGGGCAAATTATTCAAATTTCCACCAGTGGTAAAAACAGTCAGACTGCCGGTGGAAAACGGGCTGGTGATGTAGTGGCTGTTGTCCGTGATATTTATGGTAGTTCCCCAATCACCGCCACCATCTCCTGTACTCCCATATTCCATAGAATCCCACAACCAACATTCATCATCCACAGTACCGATGTCCAGATCTCTGGCCTTGATAGAAACATTGCTGCTGGTACTTGATTCACTGATGTACATGACATCATTGTTGGCAGCAGCATTATTAAA
>JAJDNL010000276.1 GCA_022340745.1 Deltaproteobacteria bacterium | reverse complement strand
ATCTACGGCCAGGGAACCTTCATCAACCACCTGGACCGTTACCTGGAAAAGAGACTTAATATCCACACCAGACTGATGAACCCCCTGACCAAGGTGGGCTTATCTGACGACAACGGTTCTGTGGATCTATCGGAAGGTGGTCCCTTCAGCCTTGCCTTAGGTCTGGCTATGCGGAAAGTATCATGGCTCTAAGAGAAATAAATCTTACTCCAAGCGAGGTACTTGCTCGCCGCGAATTCCTCCGGCACCTCGGTTTTTGGGCGGGGTGTTTGCTCATCTCGCTTAGTCTAATCTGGGGTTTTTACTTTTTGCAGGATTACACTCTTTTAGCCAAGAGGCGCAAAGTGGCCGAACTGAAAAAGATGCACCTTAATTTGGGCGCAAAAATCGATGAAATTAAGGTAATGAGAGCAGAATTGAATTCATTACGACAAGAACAGTCTGGACTGGAAAATATAACCTTAAATAAACCCTACTCCAGAATATTCGCCGAATTATCCGATTTGATCAATGAACACACCTGGCTCACGCAACTGAACATAGACAGTGGTCTGGATGAGGAAACCACGGCCAGCTTGAAACTGACAGGGTTTTCCTTTTCAGCAGAGGAACTTGGAAATTTCCTGGACCAGTTGACGGCTGATCCTCTGTTCAAGACAGTAGTATTGCAGCAGGCTCGCGAGGATGAAACGGTGCAATTGAGCAAAAACACCCACGCGCCAATTCGGTTAATCCAATTCAATATTGAGTGTAGTATTTAGTAAATATGACCAATATCAATATTAACAGATTGGATCAAATATGCATTTCTCTCGTAATCATTGTATCGTTGATATGTGGTTACTGGGTTGCAAAGACAACTTTCAAGCAAAGGTGGCAATTACGACAGGAAAATGAAATTATATCCAAGGCAATAATTGAATTAAAATCAGCAAAAGAAAATTTTGAGAATTTGAATGTCCTGTTAAAGGATACAAAAACAGAATTAGAATTTCTTGATAAACGGATTCCACGTTCAGTCAATATTGGTCAGGTCCTGAAAGAAATAGATTTATTAATGAAAGATCGAAATATTCTATTGGTAAGCTTGCAACCACTGCCACCGGTAGAGGAGAAACTGTATACCAAGATTCCAATACGTCTGATGTTTGAGGGCTCTTTTGCCAGCATTTATAACCTGCTTTATGATCTTGAGACCATGAATCGCATGTTAGTGGCTGAAGATATGAGTATTTCCAGGCGCAATCTCGACGAGAAATGTCACGCTGTAATAACGGCCAGTGTTTATCAACGCTTGAAGGAGTAACCACGTGGCTGACGGTGGGTCCAGACAAAACAAGAACACCGGGCGAATCAAGCTTTATCTGATTGTTGGCCTGGCTCTCATACTGGCGGCATTGGTTTACCGTTATCTGCATGCAAGGGCTGCCCGGAATAGGAGCATCTCCCCGCCTGCCGCCACTGCCTCCCTGTCCGAGATCCCTACACCCCCTGATCTTTACCCGGAAAGACAGCAAAAGACGCAGCTTGAACGGTCAAATATCAGAGAACTCCGAAGATTGTTTGTGCGTGATATTTTTGCTCCGGTGAAGTCTCTGTCAAAAGCCAGGCGCCCAACCAGGAAAGGCCACCCTGCACAACAACAGGTGAAATCTCTGAAGCTCAAGGGTGTTATTGTCGGTGGCAAGAACTCCATCGCCATCATTGATGACAAATTCGTCCGCATGGGTGAACGGATCAATGGATATAGAGTAGTACGAATTGCGGAAAAAGAGGTTTGGTTAAAATCGGGCAATAGAACCGTCAAATTGAGGTTGGTCAGCAATGATTAAAAAAACACCGTTTTTTGCCATGTTGGTTGTTATCCTGGCCCTTGCCATCGGTCCAGTGTCGGCGCAGTCTGTAAGAGAGTCGGACCAGGTCGGTGCTTCGCAGCAAGAAAAAGATGCTGCATCTACCACTGAGCAAGGGAGTGGGCAATATACACCTGCAATTGGGGCGAGTAGAACTGCCACCTCTAGAGCTCGTTACAGGAGATTGATTAACCTTAGCCTCATTGACACTGACATTAGAGATGCTCTTTCCGCTCTCGCCATGGATCAGGAGATCAACATTGCCACAGCCACGGAGGTCTCGGGAAAGATCTCCGTTCACCTGTACCAGGTAACCCTGGAAAAAGCACTGCATGCCATTACCCTTGCAGGGGGATTCAGTTACTACAAACACGGTGATGTCTACTACATTTACAAGCCCAAAAAAGCCCAGGATCCGGAGGCCGACAGACTGCAGTTGAGGATCTTTCAGCTCAAATATGCCGATGTTGACAAGGTCCAGGAAATCCTTGGTGGCTTGCCGGGTATACGAATGCTCAAGATTCATGAACCGTCCAAGACCATTATTGTCGAGGACACCCCGGAAAACATTAAGAAAGTTGAAAAAATCATTGCCTATTGGGATGCAATGCCCAAGCAGGTCATGATCGAAGCCAAAATCTTAGAGATAACGCTGACGGATGAAATGGAATTGGGCGTTGAATGGGCTGCCTTATTAGGAGACGTGAGAGTTGGCACTTCGAGTTTCAGCAGAGCGGTACTGCCAACAGACCAGGATGTCTCTCCCGTGCCTGAGACCGGCTCAGGCCTTTTTTTCAACATCTTGACCGGTTCTAACTCTCGTCGGTTTGCGGCTGCCATCGATGCCTTGCAGGAGAAAACAAATGTCAACACCCTCTCTAGCCCCAAGGTCCTGGCCATTAATGGCGAACCTGCCAAGGTGCAGGTCGGCGGACAGCAGGGCTACTCGGTGGCCACAACAAACCTGGGTGTGACAACCGAGAACATCCAGTTCATAGACACCGGTATCGTTTTGGAGATAGTTCCCTATATTGATGATGACGGCAATGTCTTGCTCAATGTGAAACCGAGCATTACTTCAGCGCAAATCGAAGGTCCATCAGGAATCCCGGTAACCAGTACCGCCTTTGTTGAGACCTGGCTGCTGGCTAAAAGCGGGGAGACTGTTCTCATCGGAGGCCTCATCCAAGACTCTATAACCAAGACAAGAAGTGAGGTCCCGTGCTTGGGAGATCTTCCCCTACTCGGCCTTCTGTTCGGGAGCCGAGGGCGGAGTGTGGATAAGACAGAGTTGGTCGTATTAATTACACCTACGGTGGTGGATAGAAAGAAAAAAGGCGTGGATGAGGTTGAAGCCATCATCAGAACCGATAGGGTTGACGAGGAGATGAAACAAGAACCTCTGCCTCCGTATCGGCAAATTTGGGAATTAAGCAAACCCTGGGAAAAAACCATTGATAAGCCGCACGGGAATACTGATCTAAACTCAAGTGAATCTCCATGATCTGCCTCTGCCAACTACGCGGCGCAAACGGTTGCGCTGCGCGTGGCACGTCCATCTACACGGTCTGGAGCCGGCAATTGCAGCTCCCTGTCCCACTTGGGCGGGACTACGGGACTGCGCTCGCCCTGATGAATTTCCCGAAGGGAACCCTATTCAACAGGGCGAGCTGGAGCATTTTCGTGACCCATCCGGGCTTGAGATGGTAATTCTTCAATGGACTCTAGGATCGGCGCGCTTTGAATATGGATATGGAAAACCGAGCTCAACAAACTGTACTCTCTGTTGATGACGATGGGGAGCTGCGTGAACTGCTCCACGAATTGATTTGTCAGATGGGTCACGACAGCGTCACCGCAGCTGACGGCGTCGATGCTCTGGAGAAGATGGAGGAGAACCAGTTCGACATTGTGATTACCGATATCAATATGCCGCGTTTGAACGGAGTAGGGTTGATCAAGCGGATTGCCTCTGATTTCACCGACACCGATGTAATTGCCATTACCGGGTTCCAGACTGAATACAACTACACCGACATAATTGCCCTTGGTGCGAGTGACTTCATTTCCAAACCCATTAACATAGACGAGTTCGAGGCCAAGATAAAACGGGTTGTACGCGAACGAAACATGCGTTTTGAGCTGAGACGACTTTCCACTTGCGATGCACTCACGGGACTCTACAATCGCAGACATCTGGATGAAAATCTACCAAACGAGGCGATCCGCGCTTCTCGACAGCGTTATGATCTTTATCTGCTCCTCATCGACATCGACAACTTCAAGGTTTACAACGACAAATACGGCCACCAACAGGGAGACAGGTTACTCCAGGAACTGGCCCAGATAATAACACGCAGCATCCGCGAGAATGTGGACTCGGGTTACCGCTATGGTGGTGATGAGTTTGCGGCCACCATTCTGCACGCCAACCCACAGCAAGCATTGATGGTGGCGGAGAGGCTTAGAGCCGAATATAACGCAAAAAATCTGGTGCCTACCAGCCTAAGCATTGGCATAGCCAAATTGAAGAATTCCCACAGAACGCTGGAAGAAGACCTGGATGGACTGATCAGAGAGGCCGACCAGGCCCTCTATCTTGCAAAAAATAACGGCGGCGACCAGAACGTAATGCTAGAGCTCGGCTCGTCGTAAACAGCCTACCTACCGGCTCGCCCAATCATCCTCCACGATCATAATTAGATGTGAGATGTGGGATGTGAGATGTGGGATGTGGGATGTGAGATGTGGGGGAGCACAAGTTTTCAATCTACATTCTGCAATCTCAAATCTAAAATCTTCAATCTACAATCTCTTGCGAGAGCGGGCCGTATAGTTTACAATCCATAAATTGTCAGCATTATTCGGAGCTCACCCACCATGCTGGAAAGAATACGCCAGAACCTGACTTTTGAAACCCAAGAAGCAGCGAGTCCTGAAAACCTGACTCCTGCCGCAGTACTCTTTCCCCTGCTGCTCAAAGAGAATAACCTGCACGTTCTTTTTACCAAGAGAACCCAGACAGTCAAAGCCCACAAAGGTCTAGTCTCCTTTCCCGGTGGGATTCGCGATCCCCATGACGAGAACTTGCTAGCAACCGCGTTGAGAGAAGCGCAAGAAGAAATTGATTTAAATCCAGAAGAT
>JAJDNL010000255.1 GCA_022340745.1 Deltaproteobacteria bacterium | reverse complement strand
TGAAGATCTGACCGAAGTGCACCGAGAGGCTATTGAGGCAGCCGAAGTGCTGGTGGGTGGTAAACGTCAGCTTGCCGTTTTTACTGGACAGAGCGAGAGAACCTGGGTCCTGGGCACAAATCCTGCCACAACGCTGGAGGCGGTGAAACAGGAGGCCGTCGGCAAGCGAGTGG
This sequence comes from Deltaproteobacteria bacterium, assembly GCA_022340745.1. GTDB lineage: Bacteria > Desulfobacterota > Syntrophobacteria > BM002 > BM002 > BM002. The sequence continues at coordinate 12,246 of JAJDNL010000255.1, read as the reverse complement.
TGATCCTGGCTTCGGGAGATCCTCTTTTTTTTGGCATCGGAAACCTGGCTCTAAAGGTTTTTGGCCCTGAAAGCGTTTCATTTCTTCCCAATGTTACCGCCCTGCAAAAAACATTTGCTCGGCTCAAATTGCCTTGGAACGAAGCTCGAGCCATTAGTGTGCACGGACGTAAGCCCATGGATTTTTTTCCTGCGTTTGCTGATCCAGGGCTCATTGCCATCTATACAGACCCGAAAAACACGCCGGATCGACTGGCAAAGTTACTCCTTGAATTTGGTATGGCCAACCGCAAAGTGGCAGTGGTGGAAGAGATAGGCTCAAAGGAAGAGCAGTGTTTGGAGACTGATCTTGTGACCGCTGCCGGAAAGCAATTTGCCCCGCTCAATGTAATGGTTCTCTACCCGCTTGAAGAACAGCAAGGAACAATCAGATTTGGTCTTGAAGACGAATTTTTTCGGAAAAAAAAATCCCTGATCACCAAAAGGGAAGCACGCGCCCTGATTCTGGCCGAACTCCAAATAAGAGAAGACGCAGTCATGTGGGATGTGGGAGCAGGTTCTGGTTCAGTGGGGATTGAGGCGGTTCGGATTGCGCCCGGCTTGAGAGTATACGCGGTCGAGAGGGAAAAGGGCAGAGTAAAAATGATCAGGGAGAATTCACAGAGATTGGGAGGCTTCGGGGTTACAACTGTTTTGGGCGAGGCACCTGGAGCTTTGCAGGATTTGCCTGATCCTGATCGGGTATTTGTCGGCGGCAGTGGCGGCAGCTTTGCCGACATTCTGAAGGTTGTAGAAAAACGGCTCCAGCCGGGAGGACGAGTGGTGGTGAGTGTGGTCACCCCGGAGACTCTTGGCCGCGCCCTGAAATTTGTGGAGCACACTGAACTGGAACACGAGTGGCTGCTGTTGCAAGTAAGTCGCACCGTTCCCATCGAGTCGAGCAAAAAAGCGACACCGGGTGCTCTCATGAGTCGCTTCCAGCCGCAAACACCCCTCTTCCTTCTCAGCCTGTGGCGCTGAGCAGCAAAGGAGGGTAGGATGAACCACGAAGTACACGAAGTACACGAAGGGAATAAAACTAGTAGGAGATTGTGTCGCAATTCGTCATCCCGGCCAAGTCCCGCAAAGTGGGACGCGAGCCGGGATCCAGAAAGAGTTTGATTTTATTGAGCTTTCACTGGATTCCCCTTCGACTTCGCTCAGGGTGGTGAGCCTGTCGAACCACGGATCTCGCCCGCCTGGGCGGACTCGTCCGGAATGACGGGTTCAGTGAACTGTGGCATATTTTCCATGGGGAGAAGAGATTCTTGCGGAGTTAAGTGCATAGGCGTTTCTGAAAATCTACATTGTCAGACTCAGCTGTGCGGCTAAAGAATACTACCGTATGCGGTCATACTCTCACAATGTTTGTAATCCCTATGACATCTGCCTTGCTTTTTTTCGTGTTCTTTGTGCTCTTCGTGGTTTTTTCCAACCTTCGACTGGGTATTTATGGAGGATCCAAAACTGAAGCCGATCGAGAAAGGCATAGTTTATTTTGTTGGGGCAGGCCCGGGTGATCCGGAACTGATCACAGTACGCGGTGCTGACATCATTAAGGCCGCAGACCTGATCGTCTACGCCGGTTCCTTGGTGCCGCAGACTCTTTTGGCCCAGGCAAAGGAGGGAGCAAGCATCCATGACAGCTCCAGTCTTAGCCTGGAGGAGACCCATGCCCTTCTCGCTGAAGGCGTCGGAAAAAACCTTATTGTGGCCCGGGTTCACACGGGCGATCCCGCATTGTACGGTGCCATTCAGGAGCAAATCCAGCTACTGCAAGAGGAAGAGATTCCATGTGAGGTGGTGCCCGGAGTCACGGCCGCCTTTGCGGCTGCGGCTGTCCTTGGGCGGCAGTTCACTCAGCCCGGGGGGAGCCAGACCCTGATTTTCACGAGACTGGCAGGACGAACGCCGGTCCCTGAGAGCGAGAATTTGAGTGGGCTTGCCCAGCACCGATCAACTCTGGTTATTTATCTCAGCGTAACCCGAATTCGTGAAGTGGTGGCCGAGTTAGAGCAGGGATATCCGGTCGACACTCCTGTGGTAGTGGCGTATCGGGTAGGCTGGCCTGAGGAAAGATTTATCCACGGCAAGCTGGCAGATATTGCCCAGAGAGTGGAGGAAAGTGGAATAGAGAGACAGGCGGTGATCTTGGTGGGTGAAGCGTTGCGAGGAGAATCGAAGGCTCGCAGCAAACTCTACGATCCCACCTTTGACCACGGCTTCCGGGAGTCAAAAGAGGAGGGAGATGCCGGGCCGCAGGGTGTGGCAGTGATGGCTCTGACCCCCGGAGGAAGCAAGCTGGCCGCTAACATAGCCGCCAACATCCAAGGGACAAGCCTCTACCTGCCAAAGAAAGAAAGCTCTGGGTATGCGGCAGCACAAGGTTTTAGTGATTTCAAAACCACTTTTGTCAGCTGTTTCAAAAAACATGAAGGGCTTGTGTGTGTGATGGCCACAGGCATCGTAGTGCGGCTTCTGACTTCTTTGCTGGCGGGGAAGGAGAGCGATCCGGCTGTAGTGGTGGTTGATGAGGTGGGTCGCAATGCAATTAGCCTTGTTTCCGGACACCTGGGAGGCGCCAACCGTCTGGCCAAAGAGGTAGCGGCTGTCACCGGCGGTCAACCGGTAATCACCACAGCCACAGATGTCCAGGGAAAGCTCAGTTTTGATGACCTGGCCCAGCGCGCCGGGCTGGTGATCGAAAACCTGGACAGGGTCAAGACCTTGAACATGGCTGTACTGGAGGAGCGGCAGATTGGTCTGTTTGACCCCGGAAGATGGCTTCAGCCTCTGGTCCCTGATTCTGCAGGGATAAAGGTCTTGAAGGGACTGGAGGAAGCCAGGGTGGCGGAACTGTCTGGTTGGATATATGTAGATGACGTGCTCGGTTCTTTTGAACCGCCGTCCTGTCTGGTTTTGAGACCGAGAAGCCTGGTAGTGGGAGTGGGATGCAACCGGGGAACCACTGCGGCTGAAATCGGCGCAGCTGTGGACAGCGTATTCCGGGAGCAAAGTTTGAGTCTTTTTGCCGTTCGCAATGTGGCCACCGCGGAGCTCAAGAGAGACGAGGATGGGTTGAATGAATTGCTGAGAAAGCGCGGTTGGACATCGACCTACTACTCGGCCGATGAGTTGCAGGCAGGCGATTCAGTGCCAACCCCCTCAGAGGTAGTGAGGAAACACGTAGGAGTTGAAAGCGTATGCGAGAAAGCGGCGATGCTCAGCGCCGAAACCAAGGAGCTGCTGGTGGCGAAAAGGGTTCTGGGAAACGTCACCGTGGCAGTGGCCAGGGTCGGCTCTATATTGTGAGCCTGGGCCCCGGAAGTGAAGACCATCTGACGCCTGCGGCACAAAGAGCCCTCGACGAATCGCATCTGGTGGTGGGCTACCGGACCTATGTGGATCTGATCAAGCCCATCCTGGGAGATCAAGAAGTGGTGGCTACGGGGATGCGCCAGGAATTGGAGAGGGTTCGGGTGGCTTTGGATCGGACCCTGGCTGGCGAGACTGTCTCACTGGTTTCAAGTGGAGATGCGGGGATCTACGGGATGGCAGGGCTGGTTTTGGAGATGTGTCGAGCTCAGGGAATTTCCCTATCATCAGAACCGGACGGGCTCCAGATTACGTGCGTCCCAGGGGTGCCGGCTTTTGCCGCTGCCGGCTCTCTCTTAGGCGCTCCGCTTATGCACGATTTTGCCGCAATCTCGCTCAGCGATCTCCTCACTCCCTGGGAGGTGATTGAGAAACGGGTCAGGTGCGCAGCAGAAGCGGATTTCGTCATTAACCTATATAACCCAAAGAGCAAGAAACGGGATTGGCAGATCGGCAAGGTCCGCGAGATTTTGCTTGAAAATCGGAAAGGCAGCACCCCGGTGGGCATTGTGAGCAGGGCAACGCGTGAGGGCGAGAAGGTCGCCATTACCGACCTTAACAATATGCTCTCTTTTTCCATAGACATGCAAACAGTAATCATCGTCGGCAACTCCAGGACCTTCACCCATGGTTCCTTCATGGTGACCCCCCGGGGTTATATGGACAAGTATGATGTGGAGGACTAGCCCGGATATCTCACGAATCGCCTGCTGCGACCGCGGATACAGCCGTCTTTCCGGGCGCTTTCACGGTCTCGCGACATCGATTCGTGAGATATCCGGGTTTGGGGTCGCGGCAACAGGATTGAGAAAATTGAAAATGCTCCAGCGAGCGCATGCCCCGTAGCGACACGACTTGAGCGACTCGACCTGAGCCCGTCGACAGGTCTCGTCGACAGGTCTTGCTGCAGGGAGCTTCAACTGCTCAATTCAGACCAAAATCGTGGTTTTTCGTATTGACCTGGATCGCATGCTTGGGCTACCATGCTCTTATCTGGGTTTTCGGTTCCACGAAGGCTTTGTGCATCTTGGATTTCTCCGATGATTTGCCGGCTGGAAGGAGGTAATCGGAGGAGATCGAGTCGTGTGTTTAAACTGCGACAGAAAAATGGGGAGGACGAAAAATGCCCAAAAAAGAACGCAGTAAGAAGACACAGAAAAAAAGGATTACCTTCAAGTTGGAGGCATCTGAAGCCAGAGAGGCCATCTTGGTAGGGGACTTCAACAGCTGGGATCTCAAGAAGCACTCTATGAAGAGGGACGGCAAAGGGAGGTGGACCAAGGTTGTAACTCTTGCCCCTGGGAAGTACGAGTACAAGTTTCTCGTGGATGGGCAATGGCACAACGATCCCAACAACGATCAAATGGTAGCGAACTCCTTCGGCACCCTCAATAACATTTTGACTGTCTAGCCTGTATCGAGAAATAACGCGGGGCAGGGGAAGTGACCTCGGGAGATCTTTGCCGGGAACAGGGAACCCGGAGAGAGACGGGTCTTACCATATTAATGCGCTGGATTTACCAGGGCGAGAGAGCAAAGTATGCGCTGACTCGCCTTTTTTCGTGGAGCCGAGGGTTGGGACCAGACTGGGTTCAGTGCGTGGGTTGAAATTCACCCTCTTGGTACATTTCAACAATTTCCTTCCCTAATAGCGGACCGAATAATTCTTTTTTTATCTTATTTCTTATTTCCGAATCCATTACAGGCCTAAACCACGTTGTTCCGAGGGCAAACTTTCTATCTGGATTGGTGGCATTGTTTTCCGGGCATCGTGCACACTCCGGCACCGCTCCGTCTTCCACCAATGCCCTATCAACGCGAACTGTAGGAGTGACGATCCCGGATTCAAGGGAAAATCCCATTCCAGCCATGCAGCCGCAGTCCAGAAACCACCAGGCGACACCAACCAAATCCGCCTCTGGATAATTGGCCTGAATCCAGTCGCTGGCAGACTCTAACAACAGCTTTTGTCTCTCAGTTAGTTTCATCATTATCTTCATTACCCACGAATTCCAGCAGGGTTCGACATCTCCCAAATTCCTTAAACCAGCAATAAACATGCCAACCAAAGATTGCGGATTTCAAATTGATAGGAGCCAAAATATTTATCCTGGGGCTAGATAACCAGGCAAGCTGCAATCAAAGGCGTTAGTCTAACGGTCAGCTGAGGAAATTTCCAAGCTACGATCTGCAGTCTTAAATATCTTTTGCTCCAGCAGATGAAGGTTGTCTATTTACTTGACATGTCCAATAAAGTGTGATTTAAGTCCCACCAGGTGGTACATGATATAGGAGGTTGATGATAGTTCATCACAACATACGGAAATTGTGACAAGGCTGTTCGGCCCACACCTATCTGGGCCGGTGATTCTATAACAACCACCGAAGCGCCTTGGCATCATCATGTCCCTTCGCCGCCTAAGGGAAAGCATTCGGGTGCACCAGCACCAAAAGTGGACAGAAGTACTGAGGTCCGCATGGGGTGCTTTCGTTCGTGCGCCAGATGAAGTGGCAAACCATCCCTCTGCTTCCCCAGATTCCCCAAAACCCCCTTCACGCAAGAATTACCCCGCAGACTTACTGAGACATGCGCGAAGGCTACTAACCGAAAAAGTTTCACTTCGAACGGTTGGTGACCTGATTCGTAGCATTATTGGTAAAGGTATGAAGTTTAATCGTTCCCATACGGGATCAACCAAAGGGAGAGATCCATCTTCTTTCCCTGCTCTTAATAAGAAAGGAGGGGGAGCCATGAGAAAAATTGCGCTCGTCAATCAAAAAGGCGGTTGCGGCAAGACGACTACGGCAATAAATGTAGCATCCTTCCTTGCAGGTAAAGGCAAGAAGGTCCTGCTCATTGACCTGGACCCGCAAGGGCATGCAGGACTTGGACTTGGGGCACAGGGTGACCAGGCGGAAAAGACAATCTATGAGGTCTTACTGGGCGAAATACCGATTCGTGAAGCCATCCAGACAGTGGCAGAGAATCTTGACGTTGTTTTGAGCGATGTGATCTTGAGCGCCTTTGAGCAAGTTATGGCTGGAGGACACGAGCGGGAGTATAAACTTGTCCAGAGCCTTGTGGACATAGAGGCAGAATACGACTATCTCATCATTGATAGTCCTCCCAGCGTAGGTCTTTTGACTTTTAATGGTCTGGTGGCGGCTGAGGAGGTTATCATTCCTGTTGACGCTAGTTCTTTTTCGCTCCACGGTTTGGGGAAGCTTCTCGATACAATCCAAATAATCGACGAGAAAGTGGATCATCGGCTCTCTGTCAAGATTCTGGCCACGAACATTGACCGCAGGACCACATTTTGTAGAGAGGTAGTGAAGTCGTTGAGGGACAGGTTTTCTAAAAACTGCTTCAAGACTATTATCAATACCTGCACCAAGCTGCGAGAAGCCGCAAGCCACGGAAAGGCCATAGCGGAATACAATACACACTGCGCTGGCTTCCGTGATTATCAAGATCTGACCATGGAGATTCTCAAGCAGGAAGCTGCAATGAAGAAGAAAGGTTTTACCATTGGATCGCTCTTGGAAGCTGAAGGGCTGTTGAAGTCTCAGGTGGAAAGGGAGATTGTCTTCAAACTGGAAGCGCCTGAGACTGCCATGGTGCAGATCGCTGGGGATTTTAATGAGTGGGTACCGGAATCCCTTCATTTCACTGAATCCCAGGGGAGACCGCTGTGGCACAAAACCCTTTCTCTCAGGCAGGGGTCCTACGAGTACAAATACCTGGTTGATGACCGTTGGATACCTGATCCTGACAACGAGAGAACAGCTGACGATGCCTACGGAGGCGTAAATTCGGTTATCAGCTTGTGATCTTGCTTGGGTCCTTCCATGAAAGGTAGAAAAAAACAAGGGAGAGGGCTAGCAAAGGTGTCTCACCTTTTCCTGTCCGGCCCAGAACCTTCGGAACCTCCGGAGGAAAAAGTAACCATCCAGGTGGCAGCCAAGACCCTAGGTGTCACCAAGGGCACGATAATCACCTACCTCAATAAGGGACTGTTAACCCGGATAAAAGAGGCTGGCCGTATCTATGTATCCATGGATGAAGTGCGGACTCTTGGTGAGACAAAAAGAAAACACCAGGTCAAACCTCCTGTTACAGTATCGGCTGAGAGAAACAAGAGGGCGTCTGTCAATAAAGAGAGGGACAGGCCAAAGCAACCCTTAGCTAGTTTCGGACTGCTTGAAAGTGAACGACAATATCTTCTTCGATGTAAGGCAGCACTAGAGGGTAAGGATAGGGAATTGGAGACCCTGAGCTTTGAAGTTCAGATGATAAAAAGAAGCGTGGAGATCCAAGCCCATGAATTGAAGGGGACTGAGACCAGACTCAAGGAACTGGAAAAACAACAGCAGAATAAGCCGGGGGAGTTCAAAAACACGACAAGGGCTCACAATCAGGATCTATTAGAAAAAATTCAGGCCCGATTGCTTAAAGTGGAGGAGGACATGAGCCGTCTTCGTCGGCCTTGGTGGCAGCAATTCTCTGGTCAGCAACGGCCACGGCCTGGGTTTTCCAGGAAAAAAGGGATGGTGATATTAGGTGTCGTCGCTTTAGTGACGGTCTTGATCTTCTCAGGGTGGTGGTTCAACCGTTCCCCGAAACAATCTCCGTCTCCTGTGGCTAAGGGCCAACCCACCGGGTCTGAAACAGTCCAGTCCGCCTCGCAGGCTGCATTGGATTCTGAATTGCTGATCAGTTCTCATCCGGATTAGCCTAGGACTGCTCAGATTCAGTTGCAGCTGCTGCGGTCGAAACACTCTCAGTCAAGTGGCAAACCTTGGGGTTTGAAAATCATTGTTGAGAGTGGCGGAATGATCAACTTGAGTGAATACGGTTGATTATGCCAGGCAATTTCATCGCTCCATAGGCCGCCATAATTGCCTTTATTGCTGCCCCAATACATTTCAGAATCGCTATTCAAAAGCTCTATGTATTCGCCCTGAAAAGGCACTCCCACCCGATAGTCCTCGCGATACACCGGCGTGAAATTGCAGACGAAGACCAACAGGTCTTTATAATCGCTGGCTTTGCGCATGAAAGTAATAATGCTGTTGTCAGAATCCAGGAAATCGATCCACTCAAAACCAGTATAATCGAAATCGACTTGGTATAAGGCTGGCTCGTTTCTATACAGTCTATTTAATTCTTTCACAAAGAGCTGCAGCTTTCGATGCGGTTCGTATTGCAGTAGATGCCAATCTAAACTGTGGGCCTCTTCCCACTCATCCCACTGACCGATTTCTGTGCCCATGAACAACAATTTCTTACCTGGATGACCAAACATGAAAGCAAGTAAGGCTCGAAGGTTCGCAAACTTCTGCCACATATCGCCAGGCATCTTGTTCAGGAGGGCGCGTTTGCCATGCACCACCTCGTCATGGGAAAGCACCAAGACGAAATTCTCATGAAAGGCATACAACAGCGCAAAAGTAATCATGTTGTGATGGTACTTGCGATGGACCGGATCTTTGGAAAGATACGTCAAGAAATCATTCATCCAACCCATATTCCATTTTAAATTAAAGCCGAGACCGCCGAGATAGGTTGGCCGTGAGACACCCGGCCAGGCTGTGGACTCTTCAGCGATGGAAAGTACGCCGGGGTAATAACTGAAGAGTAGTTCATTCAGCCGCTTTAAAAAGTCTATGGCCCCTAGATTTTCGCGCCCGCCAAATTGATTCGGTATCCACTCTCCTTCCTTTCTTGAATAATCCAGGTAAAGCATGGAGGCCACAGCGTCCACCCGGATACCGTCAATGTGGTACTTCTCGAACCAAAACAGAGTGTTGGCGAGGAGGAAGTTGCGCACCTCGTTGCGGTCGAAATTGAAGATCTTGGTATCCCAGTCCTGGTGTTCTCCCTTGCGTGGATCAGCGTGCTCGTAAAGGTGCGTGCCATCGAAAAATGCCAATCCGTGGGCATCTCTCGGAAAATGGGCCGGCACCCAATCGACGATGATACCAATGTCATTCTGGTGGCAGTAATCAACAAAGTACTGAAAATCCTCGGGTGAACCAAAACGCGAGGTGGGGGCAAAATAACCCAAAACTTGATAGCCCCAGGAAGCATCAAATGGGTGCTCCGCCACTGGGAGAAGTTGGAGGTGGGTATAGCCCATCTCTTTTACATAATCCACGAGCTTATGGGCTAACTCGCGATAGGTCAGGAAGCGATTGCCGTCTTCCACCACCCGCATCCAGGAACCGAGGTGGACCTCATAAATTGAGATCGGCTGTGCTAAAGGGTCCGACCTCTCACGTCTATCCATCCATTGCTGATCAGCCCACTGGTGCTTGCTGAGGTCAGCGACAACAGAACCCGAGGCTGGGCGGACTTCGAACTGGAAACCATAGGGATCAGACTTTTCAAAGATGTTCCCAGATTGATCCTTGACTTCGTATTTGTACACTTCCCCCACGCCGATATCTGGCACAAAAAGTTCCCAGACTCCGGAGGAACCCAGGACTCGCATTTGGTGTTTGCCGCCATGCCAGACATTAAAATTGCCAATTACACTCACATTGCGGGCGTTGGGTGCCCACACCGCGAAGTACACTCCTTTAACACCGTTGACCTCCATCGGATGCGCGCCAAGCTTTTCGTAAATCTTATGATGATCGCCCTGTCCGAAAAGATATAAATCCAATTCACCCATCTGTGGCAAAAAGAAATACGGATCGTACACAAAACGCTCATGACCATTTGTGGCCACGATTCGGTACTGGTACATAAAAATCTCTTCCGGCCCAGGTAAAACCACTTCAAAAAAATGCTCGTTATGTGTGGACCGCATGGGGTACTCTTCGCCAGTCTCCGGATTGATTACATAAACTTCGTTCGAGTCCGGCACGAAGGCACGCACCACCCAGTTTTTGTGACCGTTGACTTCCAGTTCATGCGGTCCCAAAATCTGGAATGGGTCATGATGCAGATTGCGTACGATGGCTTCCACTTGTTCGGCGGATATTGTCGGTTCCATGTTTCACCCGTCCTCTTTTTAAACATGACATAAGAAATAGGTATTTTGTATGGTATCATTTTACAGCTTCGAAAGGCGAGTCTTTTAGCTTCCAGGAGAGATGGCTGTGACACCGTGGCCAAAGAATCCCATCATCTATGAAATAAACACATGGGTCTGGCTCCACGAACTCAATCAGTGTTACCAACGGTCAACTACCTTGGCGATCGTACCACCGGAGGAATGGGACAAAATCGCTGGGTTGGGCGTCGATGCAGTCTGGTTGATGGGCGTCTGGGAGCGGAGTCCGGTGGGCACCCAGATCGCTCGCCAGCACGAGGACCTGCAAACCGAATACCAGCGGGTCCTGGCAGACTTTTCGCCAGAAGACGTAGTGGGGTCTCCCTACTGCGTACATCGCTACGTGGTGGATGAGCACCTCGGGGGTCCGGAAGGTTTGGCCGTGGCACGAGAGGCCTTGGCAGAACGGAATATCTTGCTGGTGCTGGACTTCGTGCCGAACCATGCGGCGCTGGATCACCCCTGGGTTGTCGAGCACCCTGAATATTTCATTCAAGGAGACTCTGATGATCTGGCAGAGAGACCTGGTGAGTTTTTCGAGGCAGGGGAGAAGGTTTTTGCTCATGGACGGGATCCCTACTTTCCGCCGTGGACGGACACCGTGCAACTGAGCGCTTTTTCTCCGGGGCTGCGCCAGGCTGCCATTGACACGCTAGGTTCGATCAGCGATCAATGCGACGGCGTGCGCTGCGATATGGCCATGCTGCTTATCAACCGTGTTTTTGAGCAAACCTGGGGACATCTGGCCGGAGAACGGGCTGCGTCTGAATTCTGGTGGCAGGTGATAGAAGCAGTCCGTGAGAAGCACCGTGGCTTCCTGTTTATGGCCGAGGCTTACTGGGACATGGAGTGGGAACTGCAACAGCAGGGATTCGACTACTGCTACGACAAGCGACTCTACGACCGCCTGATGCACGAAACGGCAGAGGCCATTCGGCAACACCTACGCGCCGATCCGAATTACCAAGAGAAGCTGGTCCGTTTCATCGAAAACCACGACGAACCTCGTGCTGCCAGCATCTTTTCGCCCCAACGTTCACGCGCGGCAGCGGTAACCATTGCTACACTGCCGGGAGCAAAGCTGTTCCACCAGGGACAATTCGAAGGGCGGCAGGTCAAGCTGCCGGTGCAGTTGGGCCGGCGCCCCTTTGAACAGGTAGCTCAAAATCTTCAAACTTTTTATCGGACCCTGTTGGAAGCAATCAAGGCGCCTGTTTTCCGGGATGGCGAGTGGCGGCTGTGTGAGCTGAGCGGCTGGCCGGACAATGCCAGTTACACCGAACTGGTCGCCTGGTGCTGGCGCCTGGGTGACGAAAGACGACTGATCGTGGTGAACTTTTCAGACTTTAGGGCACAGGCACGTATCCGCCCACCCTGGGATGACCTGGTCGAACGGGCATACCGCTTGACCGACGTTTTCACTGGGGACGTTTACGCGAGAACCGGTGCCGAAATGAGTAATCCGGGCCTTTATGTTGAACTTGACGCGTGGGATTTCCATTTCCTCAGGATTGAGGAGGCTGATCAGGTTTGAGCGGTCTCGCTTGATTCCGTCAGCTCTTTGTTGCACAGTAACCAGTAACTACAACCCTCTTCCGAACAGAGTTCAACGGCCCTGTTATAGCAATCATGGAGTCCCTGGCTCTTCTGCTTGTCTCTAATGTAGTCTGTTGTGCACTCTTCACACAATCCCCCAGAATACTCATTACTATGGGGTCCACTGACCCATGTCTTTCTGCATTTAATGCAGACGTATGTCATTTGCGGTTCTC
>JAJDNL010000227.1 GCA_022340745.1 Deltaproteobacteria bacterium | reverse complement strand
TTCGGGGGATGGCTCAGGACGTAAAGCGCAGAGTACAGAGCATTTGCTAAACAGTTCACGGCCAACCGATTACTTGCTCGCTTCGCACCTGTTCACCGGTTCTCGTTTCCTTTTCTGTTTCTCGATTCTCTATGCGATTTGCCCTGGCCTAAGGGACCAGGTTTTGATGTATCTTCCAACCCTCATTGGCAATTGACCAATTGAATTCTCTTATGACATACTCAGTCTTCCAATTATAGGCGAAAGGAAATGAGATATGGATTTGAATGTGCTTTCATCCCTGGCAGTAGAAAATGAAACCAAAGTGGTTTTGGTGGTCATGGACGGATTGGGTGGTCTGGCGGGGCCGGAAGGGAGAACCTCTCTGGAAGCCGCCCACACCCCAAATTTGAATGCGCTGGCCCGGTCCGGTATCTGCGGCTTTCACGACCCTCTTGCCCCGGGGATAACCCCGGGCTCAGGGCCAGCCCACATCGGGCTCTTTGGCTACGACCCGTTCGACTACCTGATCGGGCGGGGCGTGCTGGATACCGCCGGTACACCCTTCGTATTCAAGCCGGGTGACATGGCCAGCCGACTGAATTTCGCCACTTTGGCAGCCGACGGCACCATTTCGGATCGACGCGCCGGACGTATCCCCGACCAAGAAGGCAAACGGGTGACCGCTTTGCTCGCCGAAAACATCAAAGAAATTGAAGGAGTGCAGGTGCTGCTTCAGCACGTCAAGGAGTACCGGGCCGCAGCAATTTTCAGAGGAAAGAAACTGGACGGTCGGCTCTGCGACAGTGATCCGCAGAAAATCGGCTTGAAGCCTTTGGAGGTTGCGCCTATCCAGCAGAATCCGACCTCTGAGGCCGAGGAAGGGGCACGGTTGGCCAACAGTTTCATCGCCAGGGCGAAAGAGGTGTTGGCTGGAGAAGCGAAGGCCAACTTTATCATGATGCGCGGTTTCGACATTTATGATCCTCTGCCCAATTTCTGCGAGCTTTACAAGTGGCGCGCTTGCGCTGTGGCCGCCTATCCCATGTACAAGGGTGTGGCCAAACTGGCCGGCATGCGAGTGATCGAGGAAGGACAAGCCACAGTGGAAGAAGAATTTGATCTGGTGGAGCGAGAACTTCCCAGCACTGACTTTCTCTTCCTTCATATCAAGAAAGCGGATTCCATGGGTGAAGATGGTAACTTCCAGGGCAAGGTGGAGGTGATCGAACATTTCGATCGGTTGTTGCCGCGGTTGGTGGATCTGAAGCCGACTGTGCTCTGTATCACCGGAGATCACTCGACGCCGTGCAGCCTCGCCAGCCACTCCTGGCACCCGGTCCCCATCTGCATTGCGGCAGAAACTGCCCGGGTGGACAGTTGCCAGACCTTCGGTGAGACCTCCTTTCTCACCGGTGGACTGGGCCGTATTCACAGCACAGATGTGCTGCCGCTGCTTCTGGCCCATGCGGAAAGATTGATGAAATATGGAGCCTAAGGGAATTGTAGATTGTAGATCTAAGATTGCAGATTGATGAATAAAAGGTCTCAGGTGTCAGGTGTCAGGGAAGAAAAACAAAAGAGACATGATAGCTTCCTGACTACTGACTACTGACTCCCGGCTACTGACTACTGGATTTTTTGATTGCGGAATGCGAAGTGCGGAATTAAAGGTTTCAGGTGTTCCGCCGGAGGCGGATCAGGTGTCAGGGAAGAAAAAATAAGAAAGGCGAACAACATAAAGTAAAATATTAAATATTTAATATAAATTACTATAATATTAAATAGCTAAAGATATTTATTTACTCATTGAGAAGCGTTTTTGATCTGTTCGGCAATTTCGCGACTGAGGTCACCAACCAGTTCGCTCATGGTCTCAACCAGCGTATCAAAACTCTTATCTGTTAGTGGTTTACTAAAAATCGGCTGCCTCGTGACAATTTGTTTCTTCTCATTCTCCTCAAACGCTAAAATGTAATATTGAGTTATCAGCGTAGCCTCCACGCCCGGTTCACCGTCAAAACGAATTACATCCACAAGGATTTGATAATTTACTGGCAGCTCCTGCTTACTTCTATAGGGGAAGATAAGGATCCGATCTGTAGAGAGCAGGATTGACAGGTTCTGAGCTAAAACGGCGGTGAAGTTATTGCTTAAAGACTCTCCCCAGTAATGGAAATCGTGAAGCCTTATCTCGTTCGTGCTGGTCCGGGTCACAATCTGGGGTCGATTCAAATACTCTCGAACTCTTACAGGACCCATTCCGAGTACGGTTCCTTCACCCAGTGCTACTCCTTGCCCTGCTATGGAGGCCTTAAGGGGCTGAAGCAGATAATATTCCGTGGGCTTTTGGGTGCCGGTTCCCAGGCATCCTGCAATAAAGAAAATGGAAATAATGAAAACGATTCCTGTTAAACGGGAGCGGTCAAAACGCATCATTTACCTCCTAGAGATACTTTGCCACGGATAAGGGAATCTGGCTGTCTTTGCAGATAGCCGGCAAGAGCATTGATGGATTGGGCCATATCCCGGAGTTCCTGAGTAGTCCTTGTAAGTTCATACATGAAAGCTGAGTCGGGATCGACCACATCGCCAACCGAAGCGAGGGCTACTTCTGCATTCTTGACGGAGGCTTGGGCAGTTTTCAGCGTCTCCTGCAATGCAGTAAATGTGGGTTTAATCTGAGTATTCACATTCTGCACCAGCTTCCGGGTATCCTTCATGGTCTCTTCAATGCTGGTGGTCAATGGTCCTACCCGATCATCCAGGTTGCGAGCGAGCTTGCCGAAGTCTTGTAAGGTTTCGTTCAGAGCAGTGACAGCCTCCGTCAGCTCTGGTGAGGTGGCAAGGTTTTCGATTGCCGCCATTGTTTTTCTTGCGTCTTCAACTATTTCCTTTATGGGAAGATTCTCTAATGTCTTGCTCAATTGCTCCATGGCGGTGGGAATTGTGGGGAGTTCGGGCACTTTCTTCTCGAGGCCGACATATCGGACCGGAGTGTCCGGATACATGTCGAATGCCACCTGAAGTTTGCCCGTAACCAAGCTCTGCAACTCCAGCTTGGCTCTCAGGCCGCGCTCAACCAGCAGCTTCATGGACTCATCCGGGTCTGCGGCAATCTTCTTCTTTTCCGCCGTGCTGTACTTTCCTATCGCTTTGACCCTCTCCGGCAGCACTTCCACATACACGGGGGTCTGAAAGGTCACGTTCTCCCGATCAATGACAACTTTGACATCGGTGACCGTACCGATCTGCACGCCTTTGAGGGTCACCGGGGCTCCCACAGTCAATCCCTTAACTGAACCGGGGAAGAAAAGCACCCACAGGTGCTTTTCTTCAAAAAACTTTCCTGAACCGAAAACTATTACTCCTATGGTCGCCAAAACTACAGCGCCAACCACAAAGGCGCCGATCAGCTTAGGATTTGCTTTTTTTCTCATAGCTCTACTATCCTCTCAGCAAGAAACAAATTACCATTCCATCTGAGCTAATTCGCCTTTTCCTTGTCCTCTCCCCTGGTGAGGAACCTGTAGACCTTAGGGTCCGGTGGATTGGCAACGAGCTCCTTAGGGTCCCCACTAGCCAGCATGGTTCTCGTCTCCACATCGAGAAAAACCGAGTTATTGCCAATAGCAAATATAGACGCCAGTTCATGGGTCACCACCACAATTGTTGCTCCAAGACTCTCGGAGAGCTCGAGGATGAGGTCGTCCAGCAACCTAGCGCTGATAGGGTCCAGCCCGGCAGAGGGCTCATCAAAAAAGAGGATATCAGGGTCCAGAGCCATTGCCCGTGCCAGGCCAGCCCGCTTCTTCATTCCTCCACTAATTTCCGACGGGTAGAATTCCTCAAACCCTGCAAGACCAACCAAAGAAAGCTTGAGTGAGACTATTTCACCAATCTGGCCGGGGCTCAGATCGGTGTACTGCTCGAGAGGCATAGCGATGTTCTCTGCCAAAGTCATTGAACTCCACAAAGCGCCACTCTGGTAGAGAATACCTACGTTCTGTATAATCTTTTCTTGTTGTTCAGTGCTGGTCTCCCAAAAGTTCACGTTGCCGTAAAAAACCTGCCCTTTGGCCGGCGATTTGAGTCCCACCATGATTCGCATCAGGGTGCTTTTGCCGCAACCGCTGCCACCCATGACGATAAAAATATCTCCCCGGTCGACGGTGAAGTTGAGATCTCGCATGAGCACAAAGTCACCGTAGGCCATGGTGAGATCACTAACTGTAATGTGGGGTTCTTTGTTGTTCATTTTTCCCGACTAAACATTTTATCCAGACCTTAAAATCCCCCTGAATCCCCCTTTAGAAAAGGGGGACTTTGAAGGTTGGATTGCCTTTATCATGAGGACTTCTGGTGACGTGACGTTTTCCAGGATAGCCCCCCTTTGTTAAAGGGGGGTCTGGGGGGATTTTGTCATCGAAAGTACGAAGTCTGAAGGCTTTCATTTTCTCCATGCCCTATGCCCTATGCTCTATGCCCTCTAAATACCGATGATATTGGTAACAACTGCGAAGATGCCATCCAGAACTATTATCAATACTATGGAAGTGACCACCGCCGAGGTGGCCGCGTCCCCCACGGCTGAAGCACTGCGTCCGGACTCCATGCCTCTCAGGCAGCCCGCTATGGCTACAATTACACCAAAAATCGCGCTCTTGAAGACCCCTATACCGAACTGAGCAAGGTTGAGTGAGGCTTTGGTCTGCTCCATGTATTGGGTAAAAGAAATATCAAACATCCCAGTACCAACAACAAAGCCCCCCAGTATACCCACCAAGTCGGAGTAAAGGCAGAGGAGGGGCATCATTACTATGAGAGCGAGCATGCGGGGAAGAACGAGAAACTCCATGGGAGAGATTCCCATGGTTGTCAAGGCATCAACCTCTTCGTTCACCTGCATGGTACCGATCTGGGCGGCGAAAGCAGCTCCAGTGCGCCCGGCCATGATAATAGCGGTCATTATTGCTCCCATCTCCCTGGCCATAGCAATACCCACCAAATTTGCTATATAGATTTGTGCCCCGAACAAGGCCAGTTGAACCGCCCCCACAAATGCCAGGATCATGCCCACCAGAAAACTGATCAGGGAAACAATGGGCAGGGCGTCGGCACCACATTGTTGAATGGTCAGCCAGAGGTCTGTGCGACGAAACTTTGCCTTGCCCACCAGGAACCTGCCAAAGGCCATTGTGGCCTCGCCCAGGAACGTTGTCAGGGCGGTTACCTGGCGAGCAACGTCCATACTCGCTTTGCCGATCTGGACCAGGAAAGGTTCCTGCACCGCCGCCTTGCGGGCATCTTTCTTCTCTGGCACGGCGGTGGCAAGGTCCAATAAGCGCCGCACCCCTTCCGGCAGCCCTTCCTTGTCCGTATCGATTTGGCTGCGGTTGAACTGATCAAACAGCTTGATGAGGAACGTAATGAAACCGCTGTCCCAGCGGCCAAGGCCTTCGGTGTCAAAAGCGATACGCTGAAGTGGAGGCCCGGAATCGGCCTGCTTCTGCACTTCTTCCACTGCAGGAAGTTCTTCTTTGATTGTCCAGTCCCCGGCCAGCCGGACAAGCAGCGTGTCTTCAGTCGGCCGACTGAAACTCATCTCGCCTGGTGCTGCGACCATTTGCATTGCACTGTCCATGTGTGTTCAAAAAGCTAGGAAAGCTGATTAAGACTGACAACCACAAACTAATGAATCAATGCAAGATCTTCAATTTATATATATAATGGGCGAAATACCTTAAAGATATAGTGTGTTTTTTCGGGTACAAGTTGAGGCGGTTGGTGAGGCTCGGTTATTATGAAACTAGATTATTATATTGATGTTATTGTAAATTTTCAAGCCTTACTCTATTCTGTATCCAACCTCCATCGGCTAAGATTTTCATAGCCATAGATGAATAACACAGAAGGTGATCAGTAATGAAAAAATCATTTGTTGCCATGTCAATGATTTTCCTGTTGATGCTCGTGGGTGTCGCAGTAGCGGACGACACTCTGTATGTGACAAAGCAGAACTATCCCATGGCCTCTACTGAGGAAGATCTGGATACGTTCCAGCGAAGTCTGGTGAACAATGATACTGCTGTCTTTTTGAAGTTGAGGCAGGAAGGTAGGGCCTGGATGTCAAAGGCTGGAGTGGAGGTCTATGTTGTTGAGGACGAGGGTTCAGGAAAAATCCAGATACGACCGAAAAATTCAACCCAAATAATCTGGACCCTGAAGGATGCAGTGAGGAAGAAGTAGATAGGAGGCAGGAGATAATAGACAGGTTTCAGGTGTCAGGTGTCAGGGAAAAAAGCATAGAGTAGAGATTCAGTTGGCAACTCACAGCAGGCAACGGGCAGTAAACCCTAGATGCTAGGCACTCAGCACTAAACACTAGGCACTATAGGTAGACGCGGTGAAAATGCAGGAAATGAGATGAATTCTGTTTTGATTGCTTTTCCCCTGAATCTTGATCCCTAATTTTTGATTTCTTACTCTATGCTCCATGCCCCATGCTCTATGCCCTCTTCAATCCGCAATTCTGACCCGCCTAAGGTAGTCTTTTCAACCAGGAAGTATCCCCAAACCAGCGCTTGGTCAATACATCGAATTCACCGGTTTCTTCGAGGATGTCGAGAAGGTTCTCTACCCAGTTTACCAGATGGGGGTCATAAGAAGGCAAGGCAATACCATACGGCTCATAGGTCAAGGGGGTAACCACGGAAAGTAGTCCTTGATTTGGATAGCGAAAGACGGATACCACACAGATGGGGTAGTCGGCAACCATGGCGTGCACTTTGCCCTTGAGCACCAGTTGCACAGCTTCGTCATAATCTTTAGCCGGCACAAACTGGGCTTTGGGCAGGACCTGTTCAACAAATGCTTGGCTGGTGGAGCCTTTGAGCGCTGTCAACCTGATTTTGGCACTGTTTACTTCAGTGGCCTCTTCTGCTCTGGCTATGGTCTCAATCTTGGTAAGAAAAGCTTTGCCCGAAACATAATAGGGACCAACGAATGCCACCTTCAAATTTCGCTTAGGGGTCATAGTCATGTAAGACAAAATCATGTCCACCTCTCCCGCCTGCAGGCTGGAGAGCAGCTTATCAAATTTCATTTCTTTGAATCTAAGTTTCACGCCCATGTTATCAGCAATTAATTTGGCCAAGTCAGCTTCAAAACCGATAATTTCGCCGTCTTTTGCTTTCATGCTAAAGGCAGGCATTCCAGGAGCAGTGCCAACTACCAACTCTCCCTTCTGCAAAATATTATCGAGGGCAGGTGTGGGTGTGGACTTGACGATCCTCTGGCTGCATCCGAACAAAACAGCCACTGCAATTATCAAAACGATGACTACGCTTGCTCTTCTCATGCTGCTTCTCCTTGGCTTCTAAGGTTGTTATTTTCTGCTGGGAAGTCCTTACATTTATGGCGTCTATGGCATTCTCAGGGCGGCGTATCTAAATCTGCATCTATGGTAAGACACCCTTTGGTGAGAGTCAATACAGTAGAGAACCCGGACCCAAAGGACCCGCTCTGAGGGGCTTGAGGGCTCTTGCCTCTCTGGCGGCGGTCTGCTCATGCATTGGAGCATGGAAAAATATCAAATTGGTCCTGCGGACACCCCACCCTGCGGGCGGGTCCCCGGTTTCCAAGCACCAAAGCTCGGGGTGTCAGGTGTCAGGAAATGAAATCGAAGGCTCTGAACACTGAAACCTGACCACTGAAACCTTAGTTTAAGATTCAGCCACTTGAATGCTTACCTTTCAATGTAAACGCGCTATTGACAGAAATGCGCACATAAGCAAGAATCCATATCCATAAGATCTAGCTTCCACATACTTGAAGATAAGGACTGCAAATGCGCACCAAGGTAAAATCAACTACAATTTTGACTGTTGTTTTTCTCGGCCTTTTGTTCTTCTGGGGACAGCCCGCCTGGGCAGTAACTCCACAGCAACTCAAGATGATGAAAGGCCAGAAAAAAGGGAAAGCTACTGAAGAGGTCCAACCACCGGAGCAACTCCCCAGCGACCAGATCGATTCCTTTATGGCCACCCTGAGCGACGAGCAAGTCAGACGTCTTCTCATCGAGGAACTCAAGAAAAAAGCAGAACAGGAAATTATGGCCGTAGGGCCGGAAGAAGCCAGCAACACAGACGCTCTCGGGCTGGCGGCCCTCTTCGACGAAGCCGATGCGGATACTGCCGCTGTGTACAAGCGCATTAAGGGAATATTTAGAGGCTCGGCTTCCGTTTTGTCCCAACCTCGCGCTCTCATTGCCCTGTTAACCGATGGCAAGGGGACCGGAACCTTGGTTCTCACTTTTGTTGGGTTGCTGGCGCTCATAGGAGCAGGTCTTTTGGCGGAATGGCTGCTGTTACGATTATCCCACGACCTTTATGAGCAACTGCTCACCGCGGTGCCCCGGGGAGCACTGCAAAAACTAGGAAATGTCTTGTGCCGATTGCTCCTGGACGGGTTAGGAGTTGCATTTTACATACTTATCACCTCTGTCCTCTGTGTCATTTTCTATAATAAGGGAACTGCCCCCTACGTTGTTGTTTTCGTTTATTTGCTCGTTAGCTACTATCTCCGGATTCTGGTCTTCCTCGCCAGATTCGTACTTGCCCCGACAAAGTCCAGACTCCGTTTGGTGCCAATGGCAGACGAGGATGCACAATTCCTCTACCGCTGGTTTGTTCGTATCTTAGCCGTGACAGCCATTATTGTAGGGGCAAGCAAGATTATCGAACGTATGGCGATTAGTGAAGATCTCTACCTCTTATCTTACAGTGCGGCGGGCCTCAGCGTCTTCATATTACTCATCGTCATGATCTGGCAGAGCCGAGAGAAAGTAGCCCAGGCGATCTGTCAGGACGCTGCTGACGGAACCTGTGACTACTCTCCCCTCCGGTCTGGGTTCGCTAAGAGCTGGCATATTTTTGCCATTCTTTACGTAATTTTTGTCGGCTGCTTCTGGCAAATCAGTGCCCTGATTTCCGGGAAAGTCACGATTCTAAAACTCATTAGCAGCCTTTTTGTCATTCCCCTCTTCCTTGGCATTGATCAATGGGGGCAACGATTGTTGAAGGTCGCCTCTGGTGAATTGCCTAAAACAGTTGATTTGAGCGGAGATGATAAAGGAGATAAACCGGACACACCGGGCGAACCCTCTCTTGATGCTGAAAAGAAACCGCCTGCGCGCACCTATGTCCCCTTTGTCAAGCGGTTGTTCCGTATCGTCCTAGTGGTGGCCATGTTTTTCCTGGTTCTCAGGTTGTGGGGCATTGACGTGTCAGTTACCCGGGTCTTCTCGTCAACCGTGCTCAGCGTGATTTTGGTTTTTCTGCTCGGCTTGATTGTCTGGGAGTATTCCAAAACCTTAATTGATAGAAAACTCCGGGACGAATTCCCCGATGACGATGGAGAGATGGAAGAAGGGGGAGCCGGCGGTACCCGGAAGGGTACCCTGCTGTTGCTCCTGAGAAAATTCGTCCTGGCTGTTCTGGTGGTAATAGTAACGATGATTGTGTTGTCGGAAATGGGTATTGACATAGGTCCCATGATTGCCGGTGCCGGCATCGTCGGCCTGGCCATCGGTTTCGGAGCTCAGACCCTGGTCAAAGACATCATTTCAGGGGTCTTTTTTCTCATTGATGATGCGTTTCGCATCGGCGACTATGTGGAAACCGCCGGACAAAGGGGTAGCGTGGAACACATATCTATACGCTCAATGAGGCTTCGCCATCATCGCGGTCCGATAATCACAGTCCCATTTGGTGATATGAAAACGGTGACGAACTACAGCCGTGACTACCAAATCATGAAGCTGAATATTCGGGTTCGTTACGACACCGATGTCGATAAAGTCAGGAAAATCATTAAAAAGATAAATAAGGAGATTCAAAATGACGAGAAGCTCTCACCAGCTTTGCTCGGCAAGATCAAGTCCCAGGGTGTGAGAGAAATGGATGATTCCGCCATGATAATGCGGGTGAAGTTCAAAGCAATTCCCGGGCAGCAGTTCATTATCCGGCGAGAAGTATATCAACGAATTCAAGAAGCATTTCGTAAAGAGGGCATACAGTTCGCCCACCGAAACGTTACGGTGTATCTGCCGCCGGAGACAACCAGCGGAGAATCCAAGGAGGAGAGGGAAAGCAAGGACGGGTCTCCTCCCTCGACCGATAAAAGAAAGCGCGAGGCGGCCGCGGCTGCAGCTCTTGCTATAGCCGAGGAGGATGAAGCTCAAAAGGGTGGGGGAAAAGGGAAAGACGACCGCTGAAAAGATTTAAGATTGAAGATCTTAGATTGCAGATCAAGGGTCAGGTGCTCACCCGATTGCGTCCCTTCTTCTTGGCTCGGTAGAGGGCTTTGTCCGCTGCCTGGATCACCTGGGGCGGACTCCCATATCGTTGATTCCGTTCAGCAACCCCAATGCTCATGGTGATCTTGACTCTTTTCCGAGGTCCCCCCACTCTTCTCGGGTTCTCTGGCTTCTTACGGCGTCGGTCACCCGCGCGCACTATAAATCTTGTCTTTGCCACTTCTTTTCTCAATTTCTCAAGATGGGGCATAGTTTCGCTAACAGTCTTTCCCGGAAAGACAACGGTGAACTCCTCACCACCGTAACGGTAGGGCTTGCCCCCGCCAGAGACCTGGGCGAACCTTGAGGCTACCAAGCGGAGAACCTGGTCGCCAACGTCGTGCCCGTACCGGTCATTGAACTTCTTGAAAAAATCGATATCGAGCATTGCCACGCTATAGTTGCCCGTTAGTTTGAGAAGGGCCTCGTCCAAAGCTCGCCTCCCAGGAATCCCGGTTAGCTCATCCCGAAATGCCATGCTGTGGGAGGTCTCAATCACAGAGACAACGAGCACCAGACCGGCGGTGGCGAAGTAGATGGTGGAATCATTTCCAATTTTACCTATAGCCAGAGCAAAAAACACTGATAGCAGGGCCCAGAAAAAACCATTCTCTAGAACGGTCTCACGTTTGATAAAACGCATAGCCAGGAGAAAGAAAGCTACACCGAAGGCTAACATGGCAGGCAGAGCCAGAGGCAAACGGGAGAGTCCATTACTGTTTCCTGGTTGGTAGTTGAGATAACCGGCTACACCTAGCTGCGGGAAGAAGCATATGACGTATACAAGTACTACTTGAAAAAAGATGATACCTAAACGGGCAAGGCCGCGTACGTTAGCTATCCCCCGTTCCTGGGTAAAAGAGAGAGCCGTAAGATTCAGCGGCAGCAGGAAGGCAATGGCGTTGTAAAGTGCAAGCCCCACCCCTGCCGAGCCAGAGCTTCCACTGGAAAAGATCAGTAACGTTCTGTCGGCAAGAGCCAAAATCAGAATAGCGAACACCAGGCGGCTGCGATTGAAGCGCCAGCCGAGGAGTATCCCGGCAGCCGCCACCAGGCTTGGATAAATGTGCACAAGAGATGACACAGATTGTTTCAGCGAACTAAACTGCAACAGAATCACCGTCGCGAAAAAGACGAGCCCGCCGGGTACGATCAGAGTGAACAGTGATCTTATAACCACCGAATTCAACGGACTAAATTCCTTTCATGAGAGAAGTGGCTGATGGTATCGTGTTCTCCTAGCTGACATTTCGGCCAATGTAGAGACCTGGGACTGGTGGGGTGCGATGCAATCCGCATGCCGGGAGGAGAGGCAGTAATCGGAGGTCAGAGATAGGACGTCAGAGGACAAAAGACGAAAATTCGGATTGCGGATTTGATAGGGCATAGAGCATGGAGCATGGAGCATGGGGAAATAAAACGAGCAGCTGACAGCGGGAAGCTGGCAGCAAGTAGTGATCAGACATCAGAGATTGGAGATTTGAACACAGGAATTTTCTTGTGGGAGCGGCTTCCCTGACCTGAGGGTCTCCAGGGTTAGCTGCGATCCTGCAGTTTCAACTAATTTTCTAATTCTCCAATTAACTAATTGACGACCTTGTCAGGTTGTGTAAGTCGCCAAAAAAGATCAAGTCAGTATCTTGAAAATACGGCTGATCCTTGACAGCTAGCTCTGTCCATGGATAGTTTGGGAAAAATCTTCTTGAGGAGGTGTATCCTTACAATGCCCAGTGCTGAATATATCTTTCAAGAAATGCTTGAGCAGGAAAAAATCGCTGCCCTGCACCGTACCCTCTCAGTGCCGGACTGGCCTGCCGCGGAGGGGAAAATTATTATTAGTGGCTCGGGGGATTCTCATTGCGCTGCCTTATTTGGCCACTGGCTATTGGAAAAGCGAGGTAAGGTCTCAGGATTGCCCTCTTTGGAAGCCAGCCAAGCCGCCCAATACCTACAACCAGGAGATCTCTTTATCGGCATCAGTGTCTCCGGTCGAACCGCACGGGTTTTGGAGGGAGCAAAACGTGCTCAGAGCGCGGGCGCGGTGGTGGTGGCTGTGACTGATAATCTGCAGAGCCCCTTGGCACACCTAGCAACTGTGGTATGGCCTATCCATGCCTCGCCCGCAGAGGAACTCCACCGAACAAACTACAAAGATAAACAGGCAAAGCAATACGTAGGTTACCACCATGATGTCGCCCAAACCAAAACATTTTGGGCAATCCTTCTTACCCTCATCCGAGCGGCTGAAATCAGATTCGAGTGGAAAACTCTTCTAGCCCACACCCGCCGTTTGCTGGCAGCCTCTTTCTATGATCCCCTCCTCAACAAGGCCGGTCTCTGGGCCCAGAGCGGCCAAACGTTCATTGTAGGTAGCGGCTGGTTGAAAATCGTAGCCCGCCTTGGCTCTTATAAAATGTATGAGTATAACCGTTTGGCTCACTTTACCGGCATTGAGGAATACTGTCACACCCATTATTTCATCACCCGCACCGGTGACACCATTGTTTTCCTTATTGCGGACCAGGACACTGGCGCCCGGGCGGCGGAAGTAGTCCCGGTGCTCCAGGAGCTCTTTGAGGCACGCATTATCTGGATCCAGTCTGAGTCGCTTGACCGACCTAACCTGCCCATCCACTCCAATAACCCCATTGACATCGTGAATCTGCCACCTACTACTGATCCTTTGCAGCAATTTCTGGATCACGTTTTAGCCGTGCAATGGCTGACCTATGCGATCGGTCGTGTGGACGCACCCAACATCAACACCTTTCACGCCGGCTATGACACAGAAAAATTGGTGTCTGGTACTCTGAGAACTATTCGGCGATCTGCCATTCAAAAGCCGGGATGTGAGAGGGAAAGAATCGAGACTTGAAGGAACCGCCTTTGAACTGCCCCTGAGGGAGCTTCCATACTCTTTCCCCCTTGCGGCAGTCTGCTGGAGTGATGGAGTGGTGGAGTAATGGAGTAATGAAAAAACCAATTCACCTTAAATTCGGGCTTTCATTTTTACCAACACTCCAGTACTCCAATACTCCAGTACTCCAATAGAGCTCGCACCTGTACCGGCAAAGCCATTGCATTCTGACCTGGACTCAAGGACCAGGTTCTCGATGTTTAATAAGAGAATAAGAAAAAAATCGGGTCCAAAGGACCCGAATTCAGGGTTTCAGGTGTCGGTGTCAGGTGTCAGGAAAGAAGAACAAAAAACTGAAACCTGAAACCTGCTTTACTGGCAAAGCGATTGCACTCTTACCGGGGCGTGTCGTCTACCCCCCTGCCTCGTAAGAACAGGTGTTAAAATCAATGGTGGCGCCGCATTGAGCACACTTGTGAGTTTTATTGAACTCGTCCGAGAATATCTCCTTCTCTGCTCCGCAGCCGTTACATTTGCAAACAAATGATTTGAGATCTTTGAAAGATTGATATCCTGGGCAATTCTGTGGGGTCGTGGTCATGACAACTCTCCTCTCAGGTCTTTTAACTGTCAGGGTCAATAGCTAAGAGCTACACAGGCCAAGGTTTACCGCACTCAGAGA
The DNA here is from genome assembly GCA_022340745.1 of Deltaproteobacteria bacterium. Taxonomy (GTDB): domain Bacteria; phylum Desulfobacterota; class Syntrophobacteria; order BM002; family BM002; genus BM002. The sequence continues at coordinate 7,966 of JAJDNL010000227.1, read as the reverse complement.
GTTTAGCGGTCCGTCTGGCAAAAGTCCAGAAAAAACACAGTGGACCATAGGCGAATACGCGGGTACAACATTTGCATAGCATATTCGGGTGTATCTGTGGTATATTGCCCACTTATGGAATAGTTCGTCCGAATCGCCCAAGCAGCAACGGGAGGTGTTAAACCCAAGATCCGCTTCTTCGCAAGGAGGGTATCCGCATGTGTACTTTGAGGAGACAATCATTCATTTTTTTTCTGTTGGCAGCTGTTTTGTTGTTCACCTGGGCGGCATCTCCTGCACTAGCCCAAGAGAAGAAGTATGTCGCTGGAGAAGACAGGAATGCCGTGTCTATGATGTTTGACTTGGTGCTGCTCAGACCTCTCGGCCTTGCGGCAACTGTAGTGGGAACTGCGTTCTTCGTCGTTTCTCTTCCTTTCAGCGTATTAGGGGGCAATACTGGTGAGGCTGCAAAGAAACTGATGGTGGAACCCGCCAAGTATACTTTTACCCGCCCTCTCGGAGCGGAAGATTATTAACGAAAACCACGCTCCTTAAACCACCCGATTGTGAAAACAGGTGTGGAGGAATATACTTCCTGCCCTCACATTTCTATCTCTCGCCTTGCAGCTGGATCGTGAGCGTTGCTGGAGGATTACGCCATGTCGCCTTACTTCCACGGTTTGGACTCCGTAGTACGAAAGCAGTAGCCTATGAACATCCTGCAGGCTTTGTGTCTCGGCGTTCTGCAAGGCATCACTGAGTTTCTTCCGGTCAGCAGCTCAGGGCATCTGGCCCTAGCCCAGCATCTATTCGGCCTCCGGGAATCACAACTGTTTTTCGACGTGGCAGTACATGTCGCTACCCTCATGGCGGTGTTCGTGGTCTTTCGTGCCGACCTCCTTTTGATGCTTACCGACTGCCTCAAGTTTTTCAGCCGCACTCCTTCAGCCCCACCTACCCCTGCTTTTACTGATTCAGGTAGTGGCCTAAGAATGGCGGTCATGATCCTGGTGGGTTCCCTGCCCACTGCCGTGGTCGGATTGCTCTTGCGCGATGTCTTCCAGGGATTCTTTACCTCACCCGCCATAGTTGGCCTCTGCTTATGGATAACCGGGTTCTTCTTGGTGTTGAGTCGCTGGTCCCGCCAGCACCGCAAGCATCTGGACAGTCCCAATGTACTGGACGCTTTGATAATCGGCGTAGCTCAGGGAGCCGCCATCAGCCCTGGGGTGTCACGCTCGGGGGTGACCATCGTTACCGGTTTACTTCTCGGCCTTAGGCCTGAAACGGCATTCCGCTTTTCTTTTCTCCTGTCGATTCCCGCCATTTTGGGAGCCCTCGCCCTTGAAATATTCCACCTCGCTGGCAATTATCCAGAATGGCATATTGTGGCCGTCGGCTTTTTCTCCGCTTTTGTGGTGGGTTGGGTCGCTTTAGGCGTACTGCGGTCCGTGGTGGAACGGGGAAAACTTTTTTATTTCGCCCCTTACTGTTTCGCGGTGGGGACTGTAGCCTTCGTTATCGCGCTCTTTTGACAGGAAGGTAGTAGGTCATAGGTAATGGGTTATTGGATGTATCCTACCTATTACCCATTACCTATGACCCATAACCCTTAAATTAACGAATTATCGCCACGCGCTCTGCTTTATTGTCTTTGTGCTCTTTGTGGCATTTGTGGTGCAAAAATAGCGGCGGTTTGGAATACTTTCGGTAGGCTTACAGTGGATAGTTAGTGTCCATCCGGAAACTCCGGATGGCGCTAACTGGAGTTTCCAATTGAAGCTCCCTGCAGCAAGCTGCAGGGAATCTTCGACTGTAAGGAATTAGTCTATTTTATAAAGTTCGCTCGCTACCCCCCGCAGCAAGCTGCGGGGAATGCGCTCGCTGGTTCAGTTCATAAATGAGCAATTTGCCGCAAGGTCAAGGAAATCAAGGGATTGCGCGGAGGCGTACTTCACGTACGCCGCACAAGAAATCCTGAAGATTGACGTAGAGATTGTGGTAAAGGGCCATTTATGGATGGAAACTAGTTAGATGAGCTCGACCAGATTCCTGCGGACTGCGTAATGCACTAACTCGGCCGTGCTCTTGCACCCTAGCTTAAGGAGAATATTGGTACGGTGTGTGTCCAGCGTTCGAACGCTTATGCTGAGTGTCTTGCCAATCTCTTTTCTGCTCTTCCCCTGTGCGATAAGTTTGAGCACCTCTCTTTCGCGGGGTGAGAGTTTGACCTGATCTCCGTCTTCATCGCTCTCGCCGCAGCCATTGATATGTACAGCTGATATAGACGGGCTTAGGAAACGCTCTCCTTTGCAGACAGCTTGCAGAGCTCCAAAAAGACACTGGGCGTCCATATCTTTCACGAGATAGCCGGAGCCACCAGCTTCAAAAAATTGGGCAACGAACCCCTCGTCTTTGTGCATGGTCAGAGCCACCACTTTTGTATCTGGTAATTCCTCGAGAATCCGGCGCGTCGCCTCAATGCCACTCATATCGGGCATGGAAAGGTCCATGAGGATGATATCGGGTCGGCACTCCTTGGCTCGGTCAATGGCTGAGAGGCAGTTATCAGTACTACCAATAACACAGAATTCCGGTCTTGCCTCGAGAAGCAGTTTCAGAGATTCTGCAAAAATGGTGTGGTCGTCAACGAGAAAAACGTTATGTTTTCGCATTCGTCTGCTGTGGGCTCTAGCCAGGATGTCTTATGAGATCCTGGCTAAGTTACATGCATTTCGACCATCACTGCAGGAAGAACATAATTCACCTCTGTTAGTAGCAAATTTCAAGGCCTCAGGTCAACAAGAATCACATTGACACTTCTCCCTCATCTTGATATATAATAATAGTTTACAGCGGTTGGGGCTGTAGCTCAGTTTGGGAGAGCGCTTGAATGGCATTCAAGAGGTCGTCGGTTCGATCCCGATCAGCTCCACCAAAAGTGAGGATAAGAGGCGGTCGTCATGATCGCCTCTTTTTTTGTTCGACATCGAAAATCTGGCCCTTGAGGCCAGTCTCTGTATGATTTATGATTGCAGATTGTAGATTGCAGATTGAGGTGCATGCATTCCTTACCCAGAGGTCCTGAGCTCTTACATCTAAAATCTACATTCTTCAATCTAAAATCGCTACGTCCTTTGGATCCGGATTCCTTACTCTAAAAAGCAACAGTTAGATGTTGGGTATCAATCATTTCCGCCATCTGACTGGTAACTCTTAAGCGCTCACACCAACTGCACTCCTTTCCAGTGTCCTGCGCACAGCCATAACCTCATTGATCAAGGTATCTCTAGCCCGCGCAGGCTAGGAGGGATGAACAACACTTGGCTCGTGCGTGAGATCCTCCTCCGACTACGCTCGTCCAGCCGCGGCGGTACTAGCGCGCGAGCGCAGCATTTTTTTCCAATTTGAGTATTCAACGCTAGGGTTTTATCTGAGTTTTGAATTTTGCAGGTGACAGGCAAGTTTAGGCATGAATTTTGAAGGTCAGGGTCAGCAATCGCAACTGCCGGACACTACTTCTCGTACCACCTGCCAATTCGTCAGGCAAGAGGCGTACTCTTTGCAATACTGCCAACAACCCTCCTGCCGGTGGGGTGATTTGAGTCTGAAAAGTTATCGGGGTTAGAGCAAATCTTAATTCGAGGAGAAAATATGGGCACACTTTCCATGTTAAAGAAAAATTCTCTCACGGTGCTCATCGTTGAGGATGATGACGAACTGAGAGAAATTCTGCACGCCGAGTTTGAACTTGAAGGACTGACGGTTCTCACAGCCACCGATGGCAGTGAAGCTGTGACCACAGTGCGCAGACTCAAGCCCGACTTAATATTGATGGATATCATGATGCCAGTAATGAACGGCATCGAGGCGACAGAGATTATAAAAGGTGATGTAGAGACGAAGCATATTCCCATAGTAATGCTTACAGCGGCAGGAAATAAAGAGGACATAGTCAAAGGACTTGAAGTTGGAGCGATTGATTATATCACCAAGCCTTTTTTTATGCCCGAACTCAAGGCGCGCTTACGGGCCATTCTCCAACACAAAATCATGTATGACGAATTAAAAAGGATTCAGGACACCCTGATAAAAGATGAACGGCTCCGGACTATGAGTGCGTTTACAGACGCCGTACAGGGCTCTGTCAATGGGCCTCTCACTTTGATCCTTGGCAGGATACATCTTCTGCGACGTAAAGAGGGAGAGATATCCAAGGACGACTTGCGAATATTGGAAAATGCTGCCAACAAAATAAAGGATATTATTAACCATCTAGGAATTATGGAGTGCCTGTATCCAACACCGCTTCTGGATGAAAGCGACTTCGTTGACCTCCCTTTTCTCAACTAGAGGAATAGTGGAGCGGTGGGACACTGAAAAATATCAAATTGGTCCTTCGGACACTCCACCCTGCGGGGGGGTCCCCGGTTTCCAAGCACCAAATCTAACGGTTCAGGTGTCAGGGAAGAAAAACAAGAGGACTGAAACCTGAACACTGAAGCCTGAAACCTCAGTCTTGGTGATTTGGAACTTCTACTGCTCCAATTTTCTGTTACACCACTAACACCTTCCGCTACATGTCTTGCTGCTTGATCCAGGCTGCCACAGCAAAAATAAAAAAGACCACCTCATGATGGCCTTTCCCTTGTACCAATAACATCGCAGATTACCGGCGGACTTCTACATACGAATCATCCGACTCACTTGGGAATTGACACATTGGTATATTTCTTCGTCCGTACCATAAATATCAACAATCGTTCTGTGGTTAATCAATTTTTCTATGATGAAGGCGGTGATATAGAGGCTGATGAAATTGGGACGTCGCACTACCGTCCTGAGTGGGGCGATCTGGTACTGGACGTCAAAATCCTCAGCTGTTATTAGTGTTTTGATACAACCGGCCAACTGGCGCTCTAATTCTCTCTTGTTCTTGGTTTCTATGAGATTTTCTTCAAACAGCTTCATGGCAATCCGATTAGCCAGGTCCTCTCCTACCTCATAGAGCTGATTGATGGCCGAAGCTCGTGCCGCTTCCTTGGCAGAATCCAAGCGAGAAATAACATTGCTTTCTCTTACATTGGGTCGGTAGTCTCTTGCCATCTCTTACACCTCGATCAGGGTATCCGCCCTCGCCTTCTCCAGACGGTTGCAAAAACACCCCTTGTCTAATAAAGTTTTCTCGCAGATAAAACAGTCTGCTCCTTCAGGTGCTCCACTCTTCCAAAAAGTTTTTCAAAGTTTTCTCTTCCTCCCCATTCATAGGCAAAAAATGCACGCCTACAATATAACCTTCACCATTTTGTTTTGGTCTTGACCAGAGCACTTCTCCTCGCAAGAGAATAATCCCGTGACGCGATGAATTCAACTTCGTTTTGAATACACTACCAACCTTGAGCTCACTCAGCGAGTGCAACCGCATGCCGCCCATGCTGAGATTCAGAATCCGAATGTCCTTTGTCTGAGATGTTTCATCAGTAGGTTGCATCTCCACCTGGATGTCGCTTCTTGGATACTCACGCCGCTCAGGTAGTTGCACCTTCACACTCGTCCCTTTGATGAGAGAATAAAGGTAGTCAACCAGACTGGTCAACCTGCTCTTATCTTCAGTTGAGCCTCCTTGTTCAAAGTGAACTTCAAGATTCCGCTGGAGGTCGGAGATCTCAAGGAGCAAAGTATCTAACTGACTCTTACGCTCCCTATTCATTCCCGAGGTGTTAATGGTATTGATCAGGGGTCGGAGGGTAAATTTGATCTTCTGTTCTAGAAGGTCAAGATTTTCTTTGGCGGTGCCTCCCATGTGGCTAGCCTATATGGGGAGTTCAGGCTTGGCTATCTTTACCTCGTAACAACTTTTTTTTATCAAGTCGCTCTTGTTTAGCACGATTTCGAGCCAATCGCAAGTGAAGATCAACGTCCAGTTACCCTTTATCTTTTTGGTCTGGAAAAGCCTTATAGATTGTAGATTTCTCCTCTGGGTGGGTTCCCAGTTTGGGTATGTGGACTGTGGATTTCTAATCGACTTTTTAATTTACATTTTTTGCAATCCGAAAGCCAAAATCCAAAAGTCCCACTTTGCTATAATTTTTCTTGACGAAGTTGTAGGCTGTATTATAGTTAACCTCACTCGTCACCTACTCTAGCCCGGTTGTAGTTTTAGCTGGGATCTGTGTTATAGCGTTCACAGTGTCGGATGTTCGATAGCGCTGTCAGTTAAGGGAAGCGGCCCCAGAATTAGAAAGGAGTTTCTCCATGGTCTTTGATCTTGAAGAAGGGCTCTATATATTTGAGATAACACTTGGCTACCAGGTGGGCGACAGTGAGTATATGACTGTTCCCTTTATCCTGAGAGCTGATGATACCAACGAGGCCGAGGAAATGGTTCAGGATTATCTGGAGTTAAACCAACTCGCCAATAGCTTCTGGGTTGTCGAAATCAGCGACACCTTTGATCCAGAGGAGTACCAGACCCTGGTTGACGAGGGAGAGAGGGAGCGTTGGGATCGATTGGAGGATTATAGCGCAGAGGATTTTCTGGAAATCCTGCACTCTGATGATATGTAATTATTGTAAGGTCAGACATTGCAAAAAAAAAGACGCCCTGAACATATAGGCTCAATTCTCAAACAACTCTTCCAGGACCAGAAGTGGGAGAACAACATCGAAGCCTCCCTACCCTTGCTTCGTTGGCAAGAGATAGTGGGATCCCAACTTGCTAGACAAACTCAACCAGAATTTTTAAAAGACGGGGTGCTACAGGTCCGGGTGGAAAACTCGGTGTGGCTAAATCATCTCCGTTTTTTGGGAGAGGAATTGCGGCAAAAGCTGAACAAAGAGATGCCCTCTCTCGAGATAAAAGAGCTGCGCTTCCGTCAAGGAACTTTGGACAAGGTTCAGTCCAAACTACCTTCGACCGGTTCTCATGCCACTGCAGATTTTAAAAAGGAGGCAGAGCCTCGCCAACCCCTGAGCCAAGAACAGCGAAGACTGCTTGAGACCATATCAGATCCTGAATTGAGAGATAATCTGGAAACCTTGCTCACCAAACAACGGCAGCGTTCCCATAGATAGCCTTCATCTCATCCGTATACTCGCCGTCGTTGCGGTAGATTACAAACGGCTTACTCACCCGCAGTTCTTCTCCCCCTCCCTTGATTGACTCCAGATGCACCAACTTAGCCTCTGACTCGAGCGTGGAGTGGATGACGGTGAGATGCTTTGGGGCAAATCCGTTCATGCAAACCTCTTTGAGCAGGTTGGGTAATCGCCGTGCAGGATAGATGAGAGCCAACCGTCCTTTCTGTGGCAGGAGTTTGGCAGCTGCCCGAACCACGTCTCCCACATTGGCCAACAACTCATGCCGAGCTATAGCTTTTCTCGAATTGGGATTGAGTCGCCCGCTACGCAATTTTCCGTAAGGGGGATTGCTCATCACCAGATCCACCGAGCCGCCAACCATGGCAGCGTTCATCTTCCTCAGGTCTGCGTGAACTATGGTTATCAGGTGGGAAAGCTCGTTGATGAGTACATTTCTCTTTGCCATGGAGACGAGGGATTCTTGAATCTCAACGCCGGTGATATGGTCTATGACACCCTGGTAGGCCAGTAGTAGTGGAATAACGCCACAGCCCGTCCCTAGGTCAACAATCCGAGACCTTGGATGAATGCGGGTGAGTCCCACCAGTAGCACCGCGTCAACGGAAAAGCGATAGCCCTCCTCGGGTTGAATTATTTTTAGGCGCCCCTGGCATACGGTATCCAGAGTTTCTCCCCGCAGTGGTCTGCAAGCGTCAGATTTGCACATCTTCATTGGGATCCAGAAGATTTAGAACCGAGCCATCGATAACCTTTGGATAAAAATAGGTAGACTTATGCGGCATGAACAAACCACTATTTGCCACTTCTTGCAGTTGCTCTATTTTGGTGTGATTCAATAAGAACGCAATTTGGAAAAGACCTCGGTCTACCTCCTCCACAGCCTCCA
>JAJDNL010000066.1 GCA_022340745.1 Deltaproteobacteria bacterium | reverse complement strand
AGGGCAGCCCAGATTTCGGCGAGTCTTTTTTCCAGGCTATCCAAAGTCTCTTCTTCAAATGGCTCAGTATTGGCAGGGACAACACCCCACACCAGTCTGCCGCCGCGATCCAAGAATTTCCGAATTGAGGTGGCGTATTGAGTGAAGACTTCTCCGTTGCTGTAGACATCCAGCGAGAGGATATCCATGTCCAGTCCCAGGAGAAAATCCCAATCAGGATTGCCGCAGAGGTGGATACCGCGTGGTCTGTCGATCAAGGCAAAAAAGCTTTCCATGTCTTCTCGGGCCGCAAGATCCCCGTACCCTGCCATGGCGCTGAACAGGAATTGCAGCCCGGGCTCGTCAATAAACATGAAGACATTGGAGTTCAATTTCTCGAGACGGTGCAATTGGGCATTTACCCGTTTGGCCATAAATTCCATCAGGAACGGTCGAACAGTATCGTCAAAAATAATAGGGCGGTCATCCTGATCCACCACATTGAAACCGAAACTGATGGGTCCCTCCATCTGACCCCGAATAGCTGGGCGACCTGAGAAATCCATCTTCAAAAACTTGTGATACACCACTGAATATTCTTCGCTAATGTCGAAATATCCGGGTTCATCAAAGTGCGCCATGGTTTCTTCAAATTCAGCCACAAATTTCTCCATTGAAAATCTTAAGGTGCGCTTCTCCAGATCCAGGAGAATTCCTGGAAAATGCTCAGACGCCTGGACATACATGTCCTCGAAGTAACTAACCAGGGGCAACTGAGGCCAAAAGGGGACATCCAGTGACAGGGCCATCTCCAGGGCCCGGTCCACATCTTTATGGGGCATAACTGCCATGGCAGTGGTTAGAAGGTTTCCAGGAATAGGCATCGTTCATCCCCTGTCAAAATTCGCGTCTCAAATCACAAAATGAGGTTTCAGGTGTCAGGTTTCGGGTGTCAGGGTTTGAGGTTTCAGGTGCTAGGAAAGAAAGACAGAGAATTCAGTAGTCAGTAGCCAGTAGTTGAAAGGGAATTACTCTTGATTCCTTTTCTCCTGAATTCTGAATTCTGACTTCTGGCTTCTTACTCTATGCTCCATGCTCTATGCCTTCCAAAATCCGAAATCCGAATATCGAAATCCGAAACAATTTTCCAATTCTCCAAATTCAAATGACCAAAACATATTGACTTGCTTGCAGGTATCATCGTTTTGAACATTCGGAAATTTAGATTTCGAATTTCAAAGATAATCAGATCAATGTGAACCCTTACCTTCCAGTTCGGCCACGCGGTTCCTGAGCTCCTTCTCCTTCTGCCACCTCTTCGTCACATCACGCAATATAGCCGCTGTGCCCATTGGTTTGCCAGCGTCATCCTTCAGTAGCACAATGGTAAATTCCACAGAAATGCGACTGCTATCTTTCTTGGTCGCTGGAACTGCCAGTACGTCACTGCCGTACCTGGTTGTTCCGGTGACCATTACCTTGCGATAACCTTCCCAGTGTCTTTTTCTCAGCTTCTCAGGAACAATCAGATCCAGAGTTTCCCCTATGGCCTCTTCCGCCGTATAACCAAATATCACTTCAGCTCCAGAGTTCCATAGACGAATGATACCATCCTGGTCTGCGAAGATAATGGCATCCTGAGCTCCCTCGACGATCTCTTGGTATAACCAGTCACGGCTACCTGTCTCCATACCTGTTTCTCCTTCCATTGAAAACATCGATGAATCGCCACATTCAGGTGACATAAACTAAATACATTTTTCCCTCAATCTTTGAAGGGAGCTTTGCCAGGACTTAGAAAGGGCTGAGACGCCCAGAACAGCCTCGATTCCTTCACGATTTTTCCTGTCATGATGAAAAATTCGATTCGCAAAAGCCACAGATATCTCCTGGGGATTTTTCTCCATAAGAACCAAAGAGGTTCCCATTTCCACAATACCCTCTTGTAGTACCCTGAAGTAAAAACCGGTAAATCCCGAAGTAACTACGAGCTTTACCAAATCATTCCTGCCATATCGGGTCGCAAGTGTGTTACATGGTTGGCGAGGTTGAGTTATCTGCACTGCGGCTGTACCGAGTTGAAACACATCACCTATGCAAACAGTATCTTCCGCCAGATTGGAAACAGAAAGGTTCTCACCAAAGGCAGCGGCAGGTAACCTGATTCCTAGAGTTTTCTCCCAATACGGATAATGATCAAGACTGTAAACGCAAACGGCCTTGTCCACTCCGCCATGATTTTTTGTATCAGCCACACCATCCCCAGCAAAACCACGTTTTTTGAGACGAAGTGGGACTGAAACCGGCCTTTTGCACATGCCAGTCGTGATCTCTTTGCCGTAGAATACTTCCTTCTTGGGAAGACCGATATTAAGCGATTCAACTACCATCTCAAACACAAACTGCCTCTTTCATGAAGGTCAGCATCCTCCCTACATCACATGGTTCCTGGTGTTTAGTCTGTTGTGCCTGCTGCCCAGTTCATGTACCTGCCTGCCTGTCCCGGGCATAGCCCCAAGGAGTCTGCCGAAGGGCTGCCAGCTGAACTTATGCCACAGCCTCTACAGCAGTATCAGGAGCATAACGGTTCAAAATGACAAACAACCCCAATGAGAGGAGCGACAGCCCCAGAAAGACGGCAAAACCCAAAGCATAACCTTCGACTCCAGACACTTTGACAAACAGTCCCATAACGGGAGGAATCACAAAGCCGCCGAAAGCTCCCAAACCTCCCACTATGCCGGCAGCACCACCAACCGTCTCGGGTGTGTACTTGGGAACCAGTTTGAAAACAGCCGCATTGGCAAAACCCATTCCGAGTGCCAAGAACATCTCCCCGGTAACCGCCGTGGCCATAGATCGGCCTGCCACGATCATAAGGAACGCACCAACTGTTACTATAACAAAGGAGAGGAACACGGTCTTTTCTCCACCAATCCTGTCTGAGGTAAAGCCGCCAAGAACCCTGAGTAAGGAAGCGGACAAAGAATACAAGGCTGTGAGGGAACCAGCCATAACAAGGCTTGTGTCAAAATACTCCCGCCAATAGGTTGGAAACCAGACAGTCAGGGCAATAAATCCACCAAAGGTAACGAAATAAAAGGTGGTCAATATCCATGTCCGCCAGTTTGATCCCGCCTTTTTTAGAGAGTCCGTGATGTTTCCCGACGGTATCAATTCCTGGCCACAGGCAATGACCAGGGCATCCTCGTCAATCTGGATTCCCATCTCCTTGTATTGAAAATAGGGCGCATCTTTCATGTATAGCAAGAAAACAACAAGCAGACAGAGGAGCATTCCGAGCCAAAGAACATAAGAAATGGCAAATCCCAGAGAAACCACCAGAAAGGGCAGGGCCATGGCAAACATTCCCGGGGCCATGTTCCCCAACCCGGCATAGATGGCTAGGGCGGCGCCTTGCTTTTTCTGTGGGTACCAGTAAGACACCGTGGGAATGCCCACAGAAAACACGGCAATGCCGCAGCCGCAAAGAATTCCAGCCATGAGGAACAGAGGGTAATGAGAGGGCTGGGGCGTGGAAAAAACACTGAACAGCACCGTAATAGCTGTAATACCCGCCACGGCCAGGCCGAGAAGGATCAAAATGGGTTTTTTCCCTCCCGTGCGGTCCACCATAGCACCAAAAGGTATCCTCAACAACGAGCCGCTGAGGGCGGGGCTCGCTGCCAAGAGACCCATCAGCAAAGGACTCAGGGCCATGGATTGTTTCAGCTTGGTGACGATAGGACCGAAAGCGGATACCCCGGCAAAACCTGCAAAAAATGCCAGGGTAGTCCAGGCAAGAGCCGCACCCCGGCTTGATTGAGCATAGCAGACAGCTTCTTCACTCATAGCCACCACCTCCTTCCCGATAGGGTTTCAGCTGGCAGACACCAGGTTTCGGGTGTCAGGTGTCAGGAAAAAGAATCATAGAAGCTTAAACCTGAACACTGAAACCCTACAGCTTTATTTCCTTAGTCCTGTTTTAGAAAATAGCTTCTCTCCTTCGAAATACTATCCATCTGCGGAAAAGATAAGTGAACGGCGCACTCCATATATGCACCAGTCGACTGAACGGAGAAAATCCGATCAAGGCAAAGGCGCTGAGAATGTGGACCTTATATCTCAACGGCACCTGAACCATGAGAGTCGGATCGGGAGTCATGGTTACAATCCCGCGAATCCACGGAGCAATTGAGTGCAGGACATCGAAATGTTCAAAAAAGCCATAGACTACATTGGCAAGTCCGGCAGTGATCACAAAAAGCAGCAAACCCAGGGTGACAAAATCGTTCAAAGTTGTGGTGGCTAGCACTCGGTCTTTGGTGATCCGCCGCCAGGTAAGAAGTACAAGACCTAAAAGAGCCGCACCTCCTACGATGAATCCCACCACCAGGGCAAGTCTGGTGTGGACCTGGCTGTTGATGCCCACGAAGTCATAGACCTTTTGAGGAATCAGTAACCCGCCGCCATGCCCCAGGAGAGTCAAAATAACCCCCCAATGAAATATCGTAATACCGATCTTCAAGCCTTCTTTATCAAGAAGTTCACTTGACTTTGAGTTCCAGTTGTAAGGATTCGTCAGGTAGCGATACAGAAGGCCAACCACAAAAGTGGTAAGAGCCAGGTAGGGAAAAACCAGAAATGCCAGGGTGTTCAAGATATTCATTTCCTCACACTCCCATGGTTTTCATTTCGGTGAAAAGATCTGTGACTATCGCCAAAAGGCCGGCATAAAGACTGCCGGCATTTTCAAGCCTGGAGTGAACGGTTTCCACCTCCTCGCAATACTGTCCAAGAACCGGAGAGTGGTCACCATTCCGGCTTACTGAAAGGTACTCGAGGACGAGCGGCAAATAATCAGGCAGTTCGCCAGTTGAACCTTCGTAGCCGGCTACATGGTAAAGCCGGTGAAAGTCCACCAGAGCATTTCCTCGTTCTCTGGAATCACCCCATTTGTGGTACGTGAGGTTAAGAGATGTCGCTGGGTTCAAGTCAAAAGTTGAGGTGTATTCCTCCTGTAGACGAATCAGCGAGTTATTGCTGAGGCAGTCTAAGAAATGTACACACCTCTCCCGTTGCTCCGTCTGAGAAATCTGTGCCACCGCTTCCTTCAACTCCTCGAGTGATAGAATACATTCATCATCCGGGTATTGAAGTAGTATAGATAGCACCTTCAAGAGATGACGTTTTTCATTTGTCATTTGTTCAACACGCTCCGTTCAATTCCTTCCTTTTGTCGGATCAACCCCGCTGACGCGGGAACGATCCGGCCTACATTACCTATGCCCCATGCGGATTGAATCCCGCAGCCCCTTGCTCACAGTAGAGATTTACTTCCTTTTCCTTCTTAACCGTGGGAATCACAAACCGATCTTTATATTTGGCGATGGCCAGTAACCGATACATCTCTTCTGCCATCTCCTCAGTCATCCCTGCCTTCTCCAAGACCCCACTATCCGCCTCGCCCTCCAACCGTTTCGAGCGCATGTAGCTGCGGAGCGCCATGAGCCTTCGAAGCGCAAGACGAACCGGCTCCTCATCCCCAGCGGTCAGGAGATTGGCAAGATAGGTCAATGGAATCCTCATCACTTCGGGATTATCGAGATCATCATCCGAGTCCTCGAAAAACTTCACCAGTGGGCTCAAGGGAGGAACGTACCAGACCATGGGTAGCGTCCTGAACTCCGGATGGAGTGGGAAGGCCAATCCCCAGTCATTCGCAAGCTTGTAGACCGGTGAACGCTGGGCCGCTTCAATGTAGCTTTGCTCCACGCCCTGAGAAATTGCCTCAGCCACCACCTCCGGGTCATTTGGATCAAGGAACAGTTCTGTTTGCGCTGGGTAGAGATCGGGCTCTTCCTTACTGGAGGCTGCCGCCACAATCTTTTCCGCATCGTAGAGAATGACTCCCACATAACGGATCTTGCCCACGCAGGTCTCAGCGCAGAGGTTGGTCAAACCTGCTTCTATTCTTGGGTAGCAGAACAAACACTTCTCTGATCTCCCCGTTTGCCAGTTGAAGTAGACCTTCTTGTACGGACAACCAGAGACACAATAACGCCAACCACGGCACCTTTCCTGATCCACCAGGACAATGCCATCCTCCTCCCGTTTGTAGAGAGCACCTGAGGGACAAGAGGCCACACAGGCTGGATTCAAGCAATGTTCACAGAGCCGCGGCAGATAGAACATGAAAACCTTTTTGAATTGTAGATAGATTTGGTGCTCCAACCTCTTGAAATTCACATCACCAGAGCCGGTTGAGCTGACCCCGGCAAGATCGTCTTCCCAGTTGGGACCCCATTTGAGGCGCAAGGGCTTACCGCTGATCAAGGATTTCGGTCTCGTTGACGGCTGATGCTTTTTCTGGGGACTGGAGACCAGTTTGTCATAGTCATAAGTCCAGGGCTCGTAGTATTCGTCGATACCGGGCAGATCAGGGTTATGAAATATGTTCAGCAATTTAGCCGGCCGACCGCCGGCACGGAGCCGGAGCTTTGATCCCATCTCCCAGCCACCTTTGTGAAGAGCCTGATCCTCCCACTTCTTCGGGTAGCCAATCCCCGGTTTGGTCTCCACATTGTTGAACCAGATGTATTCGGCGCCACTCCTGTTGGTCCAGACATTTTTGCAGGGAATGCTGCAGGTATGGCAGCCGAGACATTTGTCCAGATTCAAAACCATGGCAATCTGCGCTTTAATCTTCATACCAGTCCACCTTTCCCGCCTTGCGGACTACTATCACTTCATCTCTCTGGGCGCCTGTGGGTCCGTAGTAGTTAAAACCGTAACTCAGCTGAGCATAACCACCGATCATCTGGGTGGGTTTCACCAAGATGCGGGTCACACTGTTGTGGGTCCCGCCTCGCATCCCAGAAAGCTTTGAGCCCGGAGTGTTGATCATTCTCTCCTGGGCATGGTACATGAAGGCCTTCCCCCGGGGAATCCGATGACTTACCACCGCCTTGGCCATCACCACCCCATTGACATTGAAGCATTCAAGCCACTCATTATCTTCAACCCCAATGGAAGCTGCATCCTCGTCATTAATCCAGATCGCTTCACCTCCCCGAAACAGGGTCAGCATGATGAGGGTGTCAGAGTAGGTACTGTGGATAGACCACTTGGAGTGCGGGGTAAGGTAGTTCAGGACAATCTCTTTGCCCGCCCCGCGTGTGATTTCTGTAGAGCCCAGGGCTTGCATATCCAGAGGGGGCCGGAACACCGGCAGACCCTCACCAAAAGCCAGCATCCACTCATGGTCCTGGTAGAATTGAGCCCGCCCCGTGAGAGTGCGGAAGGGAACTTTCTCCTCTATGTTAATGACGAAGGGAGAGTACATTCGGTCCTCAGACTCGATACCACTCCAGATAGGGCTGGTGATAATCTTGCGCGGTCGTCCATCCAGATCCGCGAAGCTCATCTTCTCTCCCTCTCTATCCTTACTCAGATGGGCAAGGCTGAGCCCTGTCTTCTTTTCTAAGCCGCCCCATGCTTTCACCGCAGTACGTCCATTGGTCTCTGGGGCCAGCAACAGAATTGCCTCAGCCACTTGCTTGCCAGTTTTCAATTCCGGCATGCCCTGCGTTATTCCGGAACCTGCTACCATTCCGAGCTTCTCTTTCAGTGCCTCATATTCTTCATCTGACTTCCACATAATTCCCTTAGAGCCTATGCCTACCTTTTCAACCAAAGGCCCCAGGGCTGTCATCATTTTGTAGGTATTAGGGTAATCTCTGGTGACCACAGAGAGATTCGGCAGGGTCTTCCCCGGTATGGGCTCCACTTCCCCTTTCTTCCAATCCTTGACGGTCGGTTGGGCAATTTCACCGGATGAATCATGGAGTAGGGGGGTAGCCACCAAATCCTTCTGTTCCCCAAGATGGGTTGCAGCGAGTTCCGAAAACTTCTCAGCAATAGCCTTGAACTGATCCCAATTGGTCCTGGTCTCCCAGGGAGGATCAATGGCAGGGTTGAAAGGATGGATAAAGGAATGCAGATCCGTGGTACTGAGATCGTGCATCTCATACCAGGAGGCTGCCGGCAGGGCCACGTCCGAGTACATGGCGCTGGTGGACATTCGGAGTTCTAAAGTAACGAGAAGATCCAGCTTGCCTTCTGGAGCCGGGTCTCTCCATTGTATCTCCTCTGGCTTTTTCTCACCCTCTTTGTTGAGCACCGCATTGTTGGTTCCCAAGAGATGTTTGAGGAAATATTCATGGCCTTTGCCGCTGGCGCCCAGAAGGTTTGCCCGCCAAAGAAAAAGAAGTCGAGGCCAATTTTCTGGACTGTCCGGATCCTCAAGAGCGAACGAAACTTCGCCCTTCTTCAGTTTGTCCACCACATAAGAGACGATCTCTTCGTCAGAGCTCGCTCCGCTCTCCAACGCTTCCCTACAGAGATCCAACGGATTTCGATTGAACTGGGGATAGGAAGGCAGCCACCCAAGTCTGGCGGCTATGACGTTATAGTCAGCCAGGTGCTTATCCGTCCCACCATCGGCCAGCGGCGAGGCAATGTGCTGAGCATCAAAGGTCTCATAGCGATACTGATCCGTGGCGAAATAGTAGAAGGAAGTACCATTTTGCTGCCGGGGAGGTCTCCTCCAATCCAGTCCGAAGGCAATGGCAGCCCAGGATGCTTGGGGGCGAAGTTTTTCCTGACCAACATAGTGGGCCCAACCCCCGCCGTTCACTCCCTGACAGCCACAAAGAGTGGTGAGGTTCAGGATAGCCCGATAGGTCATGTCATTGTGAAACCAGTGATTGGTGCCGGCACCCAGAAAAATCATGGATTTCCCTTTAGTTTTGTCTGCATTTTCGGCAAATTCGCGGGCAACCCGAATCACATCATCTTTGGCTACTCCGGTTATCGATTCCTGCCAGGCGGGAGTATATGGCTTAAAATCGTCATAGTCTTCTGCAACTTCGCCTCCCTGACCTCTGTCCACACCGAGATTGGCGGCCATAAGATCAAAGACCGTTGTAACCAGAATTTCCCCGCCGTCCCCAGTGATCTTCTTTACCGGGACTTTGCCGATTCTTACCTCGGCACCATGAAAATCAAAAAATGGAAACCTGAGGGAAACCCAACCATCATTTTCGTCCGCAAAGCTTAAAAGAGGATCTACCGCTTCGCCACTCTCTGAATCCATCTGGTGCAGATTCCAGCGTCCCTCCTCATTCCAGCGAAAACCAATGCTGCCGTTAGGGACTACGAAACTCTTGCTTTTCACATCGTAGTAGAGCGTTTTCCACTGAGAGTTATTCTGGTCAACACCGAGATCTGAAGCTCTCAAGAACCGTTCCGAAACGTGTTGGTCCTCTTGGGGTTTGAGAACCACAGCAAAGGGTAGATCAGTGAAGGCCTTTGCATATGAGGTGAAATACTCTGACTGTCGATCGAGATAGAACTCTTTGAAAATCACAAAGGTCATGGCCATGGCAAGGGCGGAATCGGTGCCCGCCTTTGCCGGCAGCCAGGTGTCGGCAAATTTCACATACTCAGCGTAATCGGGAGCCACCGCCGTAACCTTTGCTCCCCGGTACCGTACCTCGGTAAAAAAGTGGGCGTCAGGGGTACGGGTCATGGGCAGGTTGCTACCCCAAACGATCATGTAGCTTGATTCATACCAGTCCGCGCTCTCTGGAACATCAGTTTGTTCACCCCAGATTTGAGGAGAGGCAGGCGGCAAATCACAGTACCAGTCGTAGAAGCTAATAAGGGAAGCGCCGATAAGCGAGAGAAACCGGGCGCCAGACGAATAACAGACCATGGACATGGCAGGGATGGGGGTAAAACCGAAAACTCGTTCAGGTCCATACTTCTTGATAGTGTGAACGGTTGAAGCGGCGATGAGCGTGGCCGCCTCGTCCCAGGTAACTCGCACCAGCCCGCCTTTGCCCCGCGCTTGTTGATATTTTACCCTTTTCTCCTCGTCCTCAACAACGCTCTGCCAAGCGAGTACAGGGTCCGGCTGGGACGTAAGGGACTCCCGCCACATCTCTAACAGAACAGCGCGTACGAGTGGATATTTCAGCCGAACCGGGCTGTAGGTGTACCAGGAGAAAGTGGCACCCCTGGGGCAGCCACGGGGCTCGTGGTCGGGCAAATCCGGTCCGCAACTGGGGTAATCACCTCTCTGGGTTTCCCAGACGATAATCCCGTCCTTGACGTACACATCCCAGGAGCAGGATCCAGTGCAGTTGACCCCGTGGGTGGAACGGACCTTTTTGTCATATTGCCATCTTCTGCGGTAGAAATCCTCCCACTCCCGCTCGCCACAGCGGATCTCGGCCCAACCGCCGGCTATGGCTTCCTTTTCACACCCGTCGCGAGGTCGCAGAAGGCGGAGAGATGACAGGAGGCTTTTCTTGGCCATGGGTTCCCTCCATGTTCGATCCCTTGGATTAAGTCTTGAGAAACTAGTTTGTTAGAAATTTGTCTACGTCTAAAGAAAATAGATCAGTTCGAACCGGAAAGTCGCTTTCAGAGAGCAGTGAGAGCGCATACTTAGGAATTACTTGTCATCTGGTTGCAGGGCAAAATTTGAGAATCTTCATAATTATCTTTTCTCATTCCTCCCGAGGTCCTATAGGTCTCACTCATCCCAGCGGATAGCCTCCATCGGACATGAATCAATGGCCTCTTCAATGAGATCCTCGGGTCCTCCTTCCGCTTTGATCACTTCCGACTTGCCTGTTTCTTCATTGAGTTGGAAGACTTCAGGACAGATCCCTTCGCAGGTTCCGCAACCGATGCATTCATCCTGATCAACAACAACTCGTCGGGCCATTTTCTATCAACCTCGGCTCTTCGTTTAAGAGATATGAGATGTGGGATGTGAGATGTGGGATAAACCAGGCGTATCCACTGAATTTGGGTAACAACTCGTATCCTCTATCTCATATCTCACATCACACATCATTTGAATGAAGGGCGGGGGCGTACCCCCGCCCCTGAATTCTCCCTTTATCCCAAAATCGCCTTCAAATCCTCATCCGGCGTGCTAATGGGCTTGATGTCAAAGTTTTTCACCAGGACATCCAGGACATTAGGGGAGACAAATGCCGGCAGCGAAGGACCAAGGCGAATGTCCTTGATTCCAAGATGGAGCAAGGACAGGAGAATGGCCACAGCCTTCTGCTCATACCAGGAGCAAATAATGGACAGCGGCAGGTCGTTGACCCCTACTTCAAAAGCATTGGCCAGGGCTACAGCTATCTGGATTGCCGAATGAGCATCGTTGCACTGGCCGATGTCCAGCAGTCTGGGGATTCCACCGATGTCGCCCAAGTCTTTGTCGAAGAAGCGAAACTTCCCGCAAGCAAAGGTCAGAACCACAGTGTCTTCGGGAACCTTTTCCACAAACTCGGTGTAATAGTTTCGGCCGGGCTTGGCTCCATCACAGCCTGCCACCACGAAGAAATGGCGGATGGCTTTGCCCTTTACCGCCTCGATGACCTTATCGGCTACACCGAGAACGGTATTTCTGCCGAAACCCACCATTACTTCCTTGCCGTTTTGATCCTCTTGAAACCCCGGTAGAGCAAGAGCTCGATCGATGACCGGCTGAAAATTGCGGTCGGATATGTGGGCTATTCCAGGCCAACCCACCAGGCCGCAGGTAAAGAGGTTGCTCTTGTAGAGGTCTTTTGGTCTCTGGATGCAATTGGTGGTCATCAAGATGGCACCGGGAAATTGGGAAAATTCCCTAGCCTGATTCTGCCAGGCCGTGCCGTAATGACCGTAAAAATGGTCATATTTCTTTAACTCGGGGTAGCCGTGGGTGGGCAGCATCTCGCCGTGACTGTAGACATTAATACCCTTGCCCTCGGTTTGCTTGAGAAGCTCTTCAAGGTCCTTCAGGTCGTGACCCGAAACCAGGATGGCCTTGCCTTTCTTCGCACCCAGGGGAACCTTGGTGGGCACCGGATGGCCGTAGGTACCGGTGTTTCCGGCATCCAGCAATTCCATGGTCCTCAGGTTGACCTCACCACACTTTAGGACCAGGCCGATCCATTCTTCAAGACCCAGGTCCTCCCTCGGGATGGCGGCCAAACCTTCGTGGATGAAAGCATAAACTGCGTCATCTTCCTGCCCGAGAATCTGGGCGTGGTCCGCATAAGCGCAGACACCTTTGAGGCCGAACAACAAAATGTGTTTGAGGGAAAGGATATCTGGATTGGCGCTGGGATAGGAATGAATGCCCACAGCCTCACCCTGCTGAATGAGGTCATCTAAGGTGGAGGCAGGTGTAAAAGATGCTGACCCCTCAGGGAAATCCACCTTGCCGCCGGCCGCCTTGACTTTATCCTTGAGCTGCTCCCGTTTTTCTGCGGCCTCATTGATCAGGGCCACGAACCGATCCGGGTCGAAATCAACATTGGTCAAGGTGGAAAATGCGGCCTGAACCGTGAAGACATTGATATCCCTGTCGTTAACGCCTACCTTCCGCCCCTCCACTGCATACTGGGACAAGCCGATAAGACCGTATACCAAGAGATCCTGAAGGGCAGCGACTTCGGGTTCCTTGCCACAAACCCCTATCTTGGTGCACCCTTCACCTTTAGCCGTTTGCTCACACTGATAACAAAACATAAAACTCCTCCTTTTCTAATTCTTTGCCTATAGTTAAATCATCCAAAGCGTGAAGCCAGTTTTTCACTCTCTGCTTAGAATAATTGTAACCGTAATAGATTAGATTGGTAGAGCCATTGACCTAAGTCAAACGATAGAAAAAAACTTGAGACTCCATTCTGTCAAATTGGAATAGTGTCATTCCAAAACGGCATATTTTGCTTTGGACTACATTTATACCGTATCTGTAACTATTGAATATCATGTATGTTTCAATATTATTTTTTTTGGTACGATTACTGCTTTTAGGAATGAGACGTTTGCGAATATTTACGGAATTAAGGCTCTTAAATCCAGGGAACCCAGTAATCTAAATTTCCTAAGGAGAACATTATGGCAGAAGAGGTAAAGCAAGAGAAAAAGAAAAAGGAGCTGCCCATTGCGCAGGTAACCACCTGCAAGTCAACCCAGCAGATGTTGCGCAAGGCAGCGGAAGATGGCGTGGAGACCGCCATGCACCGGGCGGCAGACATGAAGGCCTGTCCTATTGGCGCGGACTCTGCCTGCTGCAAGCACTGCGCCATGGGCCCTTGTCGACTTTCTTCCAAAGATCCCTATGGTAAGACTGGCGTCTGCGGTGCCAGCATCGATGTTATCGCTTCGAGAAACTTTGCCCGGATGGTGGCCACTGGCACCGCAGCTCACACCGACCACGGCATGACCATGTTGGATGTGTTTCGCGGAGTGGTAAACGGCGAGATCAAGGACTATCAGATCAAAGACGAGCAGAAGCTTCTGGATGTAGCGGAAGGGCTCGGCATAGAGACTGAGGGTCGTGAGGTCAAAGAGATCGCCACGGATCTTTACCAGGAGTTGGAGCGGACCTACACCCAGGTTGAGGGAGAGATTCCTTTTGCCAACCGGGTACCCCCGAAGACCCTGGAGAAGTGGCGTGAGTTGGGGATCGTGCCCCGGGGGGCCATGCGTGAGATCATGGAGATCATGCACCGGACGCACATGGGTGTGGATCAGGATCACGAGAACATGACGAAGCAGTGTTCCCGGACAGCCCTTGCTGATGGGTGGGGTGGTTCCATGGTGGCCACCGAGATCTCCGACATTTTATTTGGCACTCCTTCACCGGTTTTGGCCGGGGTGGACATGGGCTATCTGGATGAGAAGCAGGTAAACATCATCGTCAACGGTCATGAGCCCAATTTATTTGAGTCCATCATTGCCTCGGTAAATGATCCCCAGTTGCTCAAGGAAGCAGAGAAAGCCGGAGCAGAGGGGATCAATATTCTGGGGATGTGCTGCTCTGGGGCTGAGGTATTGGGCCGGCACGGCGTGCCCCATGCGGGTAATTTCATGAGCACCGAGGCGGTGCTGGTGACCGGTGCGGTGGATTGTATGGCGGTGGATGTGCAGTGCATCATGCCGGCTTTGGCGCCTTTGGCTGAGTGTTACGGCACCAAGTTCTTCACCACCAATCCCCGGGCCAAGATGGAAGGTGCTCAGCACATCGAGTTTCATGAGCACAAACCGCGCCAGTGCACGGACAAGATAGTGAAGGAGGCCATCGGTCGGTTCAAGAACCGCAAGGTCAAGATCGTGATTCCGCAGAATAAATCCCTTGGGATTCACGGCTTCAGCCACGAGTATATCAACTACATGCTGGGCGGGACCTTCAGGGCTTCCTACGTACCGCTCAACGACAACATCATCAACGGCAGGATCCGCGGCGTTGCCGGTGTGGTTGGCTGCACCAACCCCAGGGTTCGCCAAGACTATGTGCACGTGGAGTTGGTCAAAGAGTTGATCAAGAACGATATCCTGGTGGTCCAGACTGGTTGTGCCCAGATCGCTCTGGCCAAGGCCGGTTTGATGAAGCCCGATGCTTCGGTACTGGCAGGAGACGGTTTGCAGGAGGTGTGTGAGACCGTTGGTATGCCTCCGGTACTGGGTCTGGGTTCCTGTGTGGACAACAGCCGGATTTTGATTGCCTGCGCTGAGATGGTAAAAACCGGTGGTCTGGGAGACAGCATCGCTGATTTGCCGGTTGCCGGTGTTGCCCCTGAGTGGTACAGCGAGAAGGCCATAGCCATTGGCCAATATGTTGTGGCTTCAGGGATCTATACGGTCTTTGGTGTGACCTTCCCCACTATAGCCGAGACCAAGTTCCACAAGTTGCTCTTTGACGGTTTGGAGAAGCAGGGTCTGGGCAAGTGGGGTTTTGCCACAGATCCCTACGAGATGGCGGCTTTGATCATCGACCATATCGACAAAAAGCGCGAGGCCCTGGGCATTATGGGTGAGCGTGAGCGTGTGCTCATGGATATGGCCGATCGCCAGGCTCTGGAGGTTGAAGCGGGCGAAATAGACTAGGACATCCTCCATAATTCAGAAGACCAATGAAAAGACCCGGCAGGGTAGGGCCCCTGCCGGGTCTTTTTAGTATTCAGGTATCAGGTGAAAGTAGGGTACAGGTATCAGGTTTCAGGTGTCAGGAAAAACAAACAAAGAATTCAGTAGCCAGTAGTCAGTAGAAAGGAGGTATTTGCTTTTTGGTCTTTCATTCTGGATTCTGAATTCTGACTCCTTTATTTCGCAATTCGAAATTCGAAATTTTCTCTCTATGCTCCATGCTAATTCTCGGGCCAGGTCGAGATTTCTTCCTGGTAGAATCGTTGGCAATAGTCCAGAAATTCCTCCTGAGTCTGAGAGGAAACATTACCGTACAAATTCTGAATGAATATTCTGGCTAGTTTTACCTTGGTCTCAGAAAAAACCGATCTTTCGCTCTTGAGAAGTTTCCAGTACTCAATCCCTGAACACAGAATGAAGCGAATAAAATAATCGTATGATTCATTCCCGGGTGGCACAAGTCCAGAGTATTCAATGGCTCGAGGTATATCGTTCTTGAGAACGTCGAAACACATCTTATTCAAAATTTTCACATTGTCTTTCTCTTTTTCAAAATAGCTCCGGGGCCAAAAAGATCTTTTCTTGGTAATCTTATCCTCCACGAAATCTCTTATTATATTTAGTTTCTGCTGAAATAATCCGAAAGAGACAGCATTCACTGAAAGTCTTTCGAAGATTTCGTTTGAAACATTGCTGCCGTTTAGCTTCAGAAGGTTGGTCAGATAGAGGCCCACAGTACCGGCTACGTAGTAGCAGTACTCATTTAGGTCATGGTGAGTGTTAATGGGTTTTTTCAGGAAAGTGCACATTCCTTTGGCCATTTCGCCAGTCCATCTCCGTGCCAGCTTCTTCTCTTCGCTTGATAAGGTGTTGTAAAGACGTATGGTGGCTTCGTAGTTATTGAAAACGAACGCCTCCTCTTCGGGAGTAACCTCGAGCATACGGTTTTGCACTGCAGCCGAGTAGCTATCTCGTTCCAAGTATGCACAAAAGGTGGTAATCAGATAAATCTTCTCATCTGGTTCCAAACCTGTTGAGTCTTCAATTGTGTCGATAGTCTTGTTCAGATTATATTCAACCATGATCGGGATCCTAAACCGATCGTCCAGGTTCAGGATGGGGAGGGAAAAACTACGGGATTGATTAATAAGAGACTGCTCGTTGGCTTTTACCCATCGTTCAAGCATATGCTTGTCTGCCTCAGGTGCGGAGGTCACATTGTCTCACATGATCGTTCGCCAATATATATCTGTTTTTGTTCCTGTTAATCAATAACTTTACCTCTAACAGACGTTGACCTCAAGCAAAGACGTCTCAGGCGATGTATGTGATTAAGGAGATCCGAGGTTGTCGTTACCAACAGAACGAAATGAGAGTACTGATGAGACTTGCTACTCAGATTTGCTTGTTCTGATCCTTGCGAAAATGACTGGAGAGTTACCAGGTGTCAGGTGTCAGGAAATGAGGGCAAAATCTCTGAGCACTGAAACCTGAAACCTGAACACTGAAACCTGCATTTCAGTCCCAGCCCGGATAATTCACGAATTGGTGTCGCGAGACCGTGAATTATCCGGACTAGGGATGCGTATACTGGGGCATATGTATCTCTTGCAGTTTCATGCGGAATTCTTGCTCTGAAACGCTACTCTTCCAATGCCCCGTAATTGTAGCTGTGTACACCAATCCAACGTACAAGACGATAATTACGACTCCCAGCTTTGCTGGAGACCAAAATTTCTTTCTGACCCCTAGCGTTTGCAGTTCCAGCGTATTATTCCCCCCCGGACAGACCAAGGTGCAATCCATGCAGCCGTTGCACTCAGGACTGATGATCCTGTCTTTTCTGTCCACAGGCAGGTGGTAAGGGCACACCTCAGAACAGAGTTTACACTCTATACAGGTGTCGGAATTCCTCTGAATTCTTGTAGGACTGACCAAAGCCAGCAATCCCGTTAACGCTCCGTACGGACACAAGTACCTGCACCAGAAGTTTCGGAAGACCAAGGAGGCAAGAACCAGAATGGCCAGAACCACACATGTGGTCATGGACATCCGGGTGAAAAAGAACAACATTTTTACATCGGACATCTTGTAATAAGGACTCCGGAGAAATGCTAAAAGGGCAAGCCGACTCATGGAAAAGATTGTCCAGATGAAAAACCCGAGAAGCAGATATTTCAGACTCCGCAGCGGGAAATCCAGCCAAACCGGAATCCTATAGTTTTTGCCAAAAACCTTTCTCCCCAATTTCCATAACCATTCCGACAGGGTTCCTACTGGACAAAACCAGCCGCAGAAAGATTTTCTGAATGTCAAGGAAATCAATCCAGCGAATCCGAGAATAACCATAGCCGCGGGATGTACTGGATCCCATATCCCAGTCAGGACAAACAACTTCCAGCCCATAAGCGCCCCAATGGGAAGGAAGCCTTCAACACCCGCTGGTCTTGACACGGTGATAGCGCCATCACCGGAGGCCTGCAGAAAATAGATAAAAAAATGGACTCCAATCCCAATGGTTATGAGAAATATGGTTAACTGGACGTAATTTCGCAAACCCCACGAGTACGGTTTTGCCTTTTTCAGAGTCGGTTTTGGAAAATCGTTTTCGTTTTTCCTCTCCTCTGCTTCTTCAGCAAGTTCAAGTGGGGCAACTTTTGCAGTCATCTCAGATGCTATGCCTCAAATGGGTGGCGCAATGGTGACCAGGACACGCATGTTGGTTTCAGCCCTGAGGCCATGGGGCTCGCTAATTTCAGAGATCAAAACATCACCAGGTTGAGCAGGTATTGTTTTTTCATCCTCACCCAGGAACTCGCCGCTTCCCTCAAGCACGGCGATACTCAACTGGCCTTCGATATCATGAGAGTGAATGGGCAACTCCTGCCCGGCTTTGAAATTAAAGTTCAGAATCTTGAAGTAGGGAGAGTCATGGACGAGGAGGCGACTCAAACCACTGTCCTTAAAACTGTTTTCCTCAAACATCTTTATTTTCTTCATGCTGCATTCACCCCCTTTTGTTTGCCCAGCAGCTTAACCAGGTAAGGAGGTATTTCCATTGACTTAGGTCAAAGCTGCAAAAATTTGAATAGAATTGGTTCAGCATCCTTGACACCCTTTCGCTTGCTGCAGGAGGCTTCAATCTGGTAAATTAAATGAATATCATTTTCACTATTTCCTCCAGCCCTTGTCTATCAAGCCAACAAGTAAACCTGGAGAAATTCTGCAGCCAGAGAGGAAAGATTTGAATTCGTCTCCTGACTCAAAGCAGATTTCCAGTAAGGAAATCTTAGCTCGGACCGGAATATCCAGAGCTACCCTCAATAACTATATCGGGCTGAGCCTCATCCCCCCGCCCACCGTTCGCAAACCGAAAGAGGTTGGGGGCCCCACCAAGATCGGCTACTTCCCTGAATGGGTTGTGGACAGAATAGATAGAGTTCGCCAGCTCAAAAGCGAAGGAATGCGAATGTCGCAGATTGTCATGCAATTCATGGATGAAGAAATAAAAGTTCTGCCCGCCACAGTTGAATCGAAACCTGACTTGACCTACCAATGGCTCGAACAAATTCCTTTTCCCGCTGTTTTGGTGAATAGGAGTTGGGAAATCATCCAATCAAATCATGCAGCCGAGAACCTCTTTCTAACGGGGCGAGTTCTCGGAATTGCCTCAGCGATGAAGAACAAGTTTTTCGCTCCCTCCTCCATCAGAGAACTAACGAGTGGCTTTACAAACTGGGAGGATATTCTTACACCTCACATTCGACTGGCCAAGAGAGATCTCAGCGAAGACTCTTTCGCTCATATATACCGCGGGTCTGAATACGACGCGGAAGAGGAGGTAATGCGATTATGGCGTGGAGCTGACCCCCTAGATGATCGTCCATTTTATCATCAAACACTGGTTCTCAAACATATCGATGGTGAAACCAGACACTGCACGCTTTTTTCCAGTGCTTTGCGTCAAGGGACTCTTTTGCTCTACGTGCCAAGTCGTATGCAATTGGACCAAATTCTGGAACAGATACTGGGTACAGCGAAACTCTTTGGGAATATGCTGTCTCGAAAAGGTCCATCCCTTCTACCTCTTTGCATTTTAGCGGCCAGGCTGGAATCTGACCTCCATTTGCAAACCACCCTTCCTGCAGCCGAATACCTCGATTTGATCAACCAGATTATCCTGACCTCACATCAATGCTTCAAAGATCACGGGGGTACCCCGGCACGTTCGTTTCCTGAGGGAGTTGTCGGTCTTTTTCTGGCCGCGGATGACTCACCTCAAGATTACCTCTTCGGGGCCTTGGCGTGCAGTCACTCTCTGCAGAGGATGATCGGTGATCTTGACCGAAGGTGGAAATACAAGCAAGCCTGGAACAATACCTTGCGTCTAAATATAGGTATTCACTGCGGCCACGAATGGGCGGGAACGGTACCGTCAGCTCTGGCATTCGAATTTACTGTGGTGGGTGACACCTTGATGGAGACAGTAAAGCTGAGTGAATTTTGTAAAAGGGGGGCTATTTGGGCCAGCAAGAAAGTGATTGAAAATCTGTCTCCCTCCGACCGGAAGCGGGTGGAATTTGGTGTTCGGCTGGGACTTTACCAGGAACGATTTGTAAGCCCGAATATCTACTCACCGGTGAAAGAACTCCTGAGCCAAGATGAATTAGAAGGGAGAGGGCTTCAACCAATAAGCAATCTCGCGGTTACGGAAGTTGTCGAGGTCTTCCCATAGTTGCAGGACCACAGGGTTTCCTGAGCTGTCATCCATGAACCACATAAACAAACCCCTACCGGAGTGGCTCCGCAGGAGTATTGCCACATTGCTAAACGAGCGGAAAAAGAGCGCGGGCACAGCCCATAATCGGTGACCCTTCTCTCATTCGTCTTCTTCAGATGAACTTTCTTCCTGCTCATCATCCGATTCAGCCGGAACTTCCTCTTCTGTATCCTCGACCGCGGCCGGTTCAGCTGCTTCGCCACTTTCAAGAGCACCAAGTGTTTTTTGCAGCTCGTCCACTGCCTCCTGCAGCAAAGTCTCTGCCCCGCGAAACCAAATCAAATTGGGATTTGACTTTTCAGTGTGTAGTATTCCTGTGCAAGAGTCCCGCAGCACATATAGCTTGGCTACTATGCTTTCCACACGGTCATAGAGTTCTCCCTGGTTACTCATGCGCTCCCCCCCTCCAGAGCACTGAGAGCTTTTTGCAGCTCATCCACCGCTTCCTGCAACAAAGTCTCCGCGCCTTGAAACCAGATTAGATTGGGGTTGGACTCTTCCTTATGCATGACACCAGCACAAGAATCCCTGAGTACGTGGAGCTTGGCTAGAATGCCTTCCACATTGTCATAAACTTCGCCTTGGTTACTCATGCGCTACCCTCCTCCAGAGCACTGAGTGCTTTTTGCAGCTCATCAACTGCTTCCTTCAACATGGCCTCCGCGCCTTGAAACCAGATTAGATTGGGGTTGGACTCTTCCCGATGAATTACACCTGTACAAGAATCCCTGAGTACGTGGAGTTTGGCTAACATATTCTCCACACTGTCATAAACTCCGCCATTTCCAGCCATCTTCTCACCTCCTCGGTTGTTTCGGTCCCAGCCTGTCAATGCCCAGACTCGCAACTCAAGCCGTTCTTTTCAGCCTCTGACAGAGCCTCATTGCTTCTTCTACCAAGTTCCTAAGCTGACCCAAATCAAAGGGCTTGACTATGAGAAAATCAATATTGGAATCACCATATTTTTCCTGATAGAATTCAACATCTAACGTTACCATCATCGCCACAGGCGTCAATTCATCTATCTCTCCGAGATCATCAACGAATCCTCGTACATCAAATTTGGGCAGATCTTGATCAAAAATTACCAGATTATATTTTCGGTCACGAAATTCTCTGAGACACTCATGCTCATCCCGGACGGCTGTAACATCGCAACCTATCGTGGTGAGCATTTCATTGACCACTTCTCTTTCAGTCCTGTGTTTGTCCCATAGTAATATCTCTATCTTTTTATCATTTGGCAAAGTTGTATCTCTTCTCAAGGCCAACAATACCAGGATTAATCCAGCTTTCTCGTCCTTCGCAGGCTGATGTCCAGCAGGCTAAGACCATCAAAATCTACTGTCTTATACTCGCGAAGGCTTCTAAGATCCTGTAATGTCACGCTTAACGATTGTAACTGCTCTTTGATTATTTGCAGTTTGTTTCTTGTGACGCTATCTTCAATAGTGGACAAAAGTAAATCAACGTGGCCAATAATGATCGTTAAAGGTTGGCTGAACAGATGTGCCACCGTGGCCGCAGTGGTTAGAGCTCCGAGCAGCCTTTGATCTTCTATCTTTCCCCAGCCTTCCCGTCTATCCTCGCTGCTCCGCCTGTCAGTGGAACTCCGTCTATCCTGTCCGGACCGTCTATCTGTACCGCTCCGCCTGTCCTTTTCTTGCCGTCTATCTCCTTGAGTTCCAGAATCATCGGTCATTAGGTCACCCTGCTTGTATTTCCAGCTGTTACAGCAGAATATGTGCCAAACTCAAGGCAACAACTGAGAAGCGACAAGGCAGAGGGGAAAAAATTCTGGCTTTTTCCATATTATCATATAGTTAGTTATTGTGAGGAAAAAAGTCTCCGGAAATAGACGGAAGTAGGTTCGACTGCGGCGTAAAGGGGTCAAAGATTCGAAAAAACTGCGGATAGGGCGTGGTTCAATAGAAATGTTTGATTTCAAACATACGCACCAGAACATATCCAATCATGGCCACCTAGCCCTGAGCTGGCCCAAGCCTCTTGCATCGCTGTTATCCTCCTGTCATCTTCCATTTGCGCCCAAACACCCTATTCCACCAGCCCATTTTCTTGAGTCGTCTGAGTTCTTCTTCCATCAGGTGCAATTTGGCTTTCGTCTGCTGAAATTCTCTCTCTTTATGGCTGAGGGCGCCTTTGGTCTCGACCATATTTTTCTTGTACACTAAAAGGTTTTCTTTCTCCACTTCCAATTGTCCCACCCTGGTCAGGAGTTCCTCATAATGCGCTCTATCTACGGTGACTGTGGTCCCGCCGCTGTCACCAATTTTACTTTCAGCGGTACTCACAGCCTCGCTTTTCGCGGCTTTGACCTCAGGAGTGATGACACCCGGTTCTTTCTCTGTCTCAAGCAAGGTTTCAATCTCATCCATCGAGACAAAAACCGCCGAGCCTTCTTTTATGCGCGTTAATTTACCATTGTTCAGGAAATGGACCACAGTCCCCTTGGAAACCCCCAGAGTTCTGGCCGCTGCCTGAATGGTGACTTTTTCCTCTGGTAATGTTTTTTGCATCTGTGACTCCCTATTTATCATAACAACAGAAATATATCTTACATCGCAAACCTGGTATTTGAGGGCAGGTCAGAGTTCAGTGGCTTTTCCGGTAAACATGTCCGGTGGTTTTGGAGTGCTGGAGTATTGGAGTAATGCAAGCACTTTCTGATAACTTCTCTTATATAACAAATTTGCTCGGAAACCAATTATCACCTTTGCGGTTTCTGCAAAATATGAGGACATTCTTTCTCAATCCGCACTCTGATCTCCGCGTCCAATTCAGCTCCATAAAGGGTTTTGACCTGGGAAAGCTGGCCAACAGATAGGTTTGAAGCTCCCACCAGCCTGACTCGCCAGAGCACTGCCCCCAGCAGGTTGGCCTCTGAAAGATTGGCCCTCGCCAGATCGGTTCTCCACAGAATCGCCTTTTGCAGATTCGCCTTGTAGAGGTTCGCCTGCACCAGGTTGGCCTTCCATAAATCCGCTCTTTCCAGATCCGCACCGGCCAGAGAGATCTGTCCCAGGTGAGCCCCCAAGAAACCAGCACCTTTAAGGTTAGCTCTAACCAATTCGGCACCGCTTAAATCTGCCTCCAGAAAATCAGCAGATTCCAAATTGGCTCTCCAGAAAATCGACTTTCGCAGGTTGGCTTTCCAAAGGATTGCTTTTTCCAGATCGGCTTTCTCGAAAGAAGCCTCCTCAAGATCGGCGGTTGCAAGGAATGCCCCTTTCAGGTTGACCCTGGAAAGATCTGCCCCGTTGAGGTGAGGAATAGTATTCGGATTCTCTTCCCTCCAGGTGTTCCAAGCCTTCACTCCTTGCCTGAGTTTAGCCATATGTTCTGGATCGGCCATCGTGCCTGCCCCTTAACCCGGATGTTTCATGAATTGCTTATGAAACATCCGGGTTAATCTTACAATAGTATCAGAAGTTGATGTCAACCAACAGGAAGAATGGGTCACTACTCCCACTGTACCAAAGGTGCTTGGAACAGTGGTGGGACGAACGCTTCCTTTTCGGAACCTTCCCAATAGCAAGGAATCAGAAAGGACATTGAAACTCTGTTTGGAGAATCGTACTCGAGAGAAGATCAAGCAAACTAAGAACTGCAACCTTACATCACAAATCTGAAATCTAAATTGCCCAAAGTAGCTTACGGAAAGGGAAGGAAAGATGCAAGAATAAACGCACTCGAGCCGTCCCAACGATGGCGGATTGTGGATTGCAGAATGAGTGTTTTGGATTTGGAATTTCTCGTTTTCTTCATCCTCAACCAAAATCTATAATTTACAGTCTGCAATCTTCAATCTCAAATCTTCTCGTTGCTTTCACCAAGGCCAGATACTATAATTTGGGCAGATTCCGGAAAGCAACCTTGCTTATCAAAGGAGAAGAGCATGACCGAAAAAAGACAAATGATGGAAGTGTGCACCTGCGAGAACTGCGGCAATGAGGCCGAGATGATTGTGACCTGCGAACTTGTACCTGTGGAAGATCCAGAGAAGAAGGCCGCAGGAGTGGAGAAACAAGAAAAGAAATCCTTCACCTGCGAGAGATGCGGTAGTGAAGCGGACATGATTATTGACTTATGAGAAAATGAACACCTATTTGGGTAGTCTGATGCAGTGATGGAGCCCAGAGATTTTAGATTTAAGAATGCAGATTTTAGATTGAAGAGCTCAGTACCTCACGGTAAGGATTGCATGCACCTCAATCTGCAATCTACAATCTGAAACAGGGAACCCGCCCGAAGGGTGGGAGTCCGAAGGACAAACCGGGAACCCGCCCGAAGGGTGGGAGTCCGAAGGACAAATCATAAATCATACACAAACTGGCCCTAGGAAGCAGGTTTTCGATGTTGAGTAACCCTCCAGCACACTGGAGGGTTATCTGTTTCGCTGATGTGGGGTAGGGGCTGGGCGTTTTATAGCCTGCTTACCGTTGAATGGAGATTCGTCTCTGATGGATTATTACTACTGCCCATTGTGCGGTGGATCCCTTACGCTAAACCCTCAAAGCGAGCGACTCCGTCCCTCTTGCCTGGAATGTGGTTTCATTCAGTACAAAAACCCAACCGTTGGGGTTGCGGTCATAATTCTGCGACAGGGCAGGTTGCTCCTGATCAAGCGGCGCGGTTCCTATGATGGTATGTGGTGTATTCCCTGCGGCCACGTTGAGTGGGATGAAGATATCCGGCTTTGCGCCAGCCGCGAATTGAATGAAGAAACCGGGTTGGAGGTGGAGCTGGGGCCTGTGTTCGACGTCCACTCGAACTTCCATGATCCAGAGCACCAGACAGTGGGTGTCTGGTTTCTGGGAAGGCTGACTGGAGGCCAACTGCAACCGGGCTCTGACGCCCGCAAGGCGGAGTTCTTTTTCCTTGAATCCTTACCTGAAAGGATGGCCTTCCCAACAGACTTATTGATTTGCGAAAAGCTCAGAAGACTACGAGCAGGAGAAGAGGATAGCTTCGACAGGTTTTGCAGAGAATACACAGAATATCTGAAAGCATAACGTCCTGGTTACCAGTGAACGGTAAATGGTAAGCAGTGAGCGGTAAGCGGCAAGCGGTGAGGGGTTGAAATCGTTCAAGTCGTTTAAATCGTAAAAGCTCAGGTAGCCAGTAGCCAGAATAGGAATAACACTCTCTGTGTTTTTGCCTCTTGGATTCTGGATTCTGACTCCTGAATTCTTAGATAATTTGGTTCTTAGTGCTTAGTGCCTAGCCTTTTTCACTACCGGAGCTGGTATGACAACTCTGACCTTTCTCGGTGCCACAGGTACGGTCACCGGATCACGATTTCTCTTGGAAGTCAACGGGAATAGACTGCTGATAGATTGTGGCCTTTTCCAAGGGTTGAAAAAAAACCGACTGAAGAATTGGGATCCTTTTCCGGTTCCTCCCGCTCAAATAGATCGGGTTTTTCTCACCCATGCTCACATTGATCATTCGGGTTTTTTGCCCCGTCTGTGCAACGAGGGTTTCAAGGGCGAGATCCACTGCACCCATGCCACCTATGATCTTTGCAAGATCATGTTACGCGACTGCGGCCACCTGCAGGAAGAAGACGCCCATTGGGCTAATAAAAAGGGATTCTCCAAGCACCGACCCGCACTGCCACTGTACACAGTAGAGGATGCGGAGACAACGCTGTCACGATTTGCGCCGTATCACTACGGCGAGGACATATTCATTACTGATACACTGCGGGTTAAGTTCAAAGACGCAGGACACATCCTCGGTTCTTCATTTGTAGACGTGAAGTCAATGGCGGAAGGAAAGGTGCAGAGGATCGTCTTCAGTGGCGACCTTGGAAGACCGGCGCGCCCTATCCTCCGAGATCCGGTCCAGGCATTCGAGGTGGACTATCTTGTTTTGGAATCCACCTACGGCGGCCGCCTGCATCACAATAGCACGCCTGAAAAGGACCTGGCACGCGTAATCAATGCAAGCGTGGAAAGAGGGGGAGTGCTGGTCATACCAGCATTTGCCGTGGGCCGCACGCAACAACTCCTTTACGCCTTGAGGGAATTGGAGGACCAGAAAGAGACACCTCCACTCCCTGTCTATGTAGATTCACCCATGGCAATAGATACAACGACTGTTTTTGAACAGAGAAAAGGGTATTATGATCTGACAGCCAAAGTTCTGGAACTGAACGGCATCCGCATTCTTCAGCCGCAGCAGATTCATTTCTGTAGACACCGCGACCAATCAAAGGCTCTGAATGAACTCGATGAACGTGCCATTATCATTTCTGCCAGCGGCATGGCCACCGGCGGCCGCATCCTGCATCACTTGAGGCATCGGTTGCCTCGTGCCCAAGATACCCTGTTGTTTATTGGCTACCAGGCGGAAGGCACAAGAGGAAGAACAATCTTGGACGGAGAGCGTACAGTAAAAATCCATGGAAAATATATCTCCACTCGAGCCCAGGTTGAAAATATATCCGGATTCTCCGCCCACGCAGACTCCAACGAGATCTTGGCCTGGCTTATGGGCTTCAATCGACCCCCCAAAAGAACTTTTCTCGTTCACGGAGAGCCTGATGCTTCGGCATCATTGGCAGAGAAAATCCAGCAGAGATTGGGATGGGATGTGGTGGTTCCCACATTCGAGGAGAGCTTTATAATAGAATGAATGGAGTACTGGAGTACTGGAGTACTGGAGTAGTGGAGCTGTAACGATTGTAGATTTTAGATTTCAGATTGAAGATTTGAAAAAATAACATTGACCCTATTTCATAGATAATGAGATATTCCTGCCGATCAAGCTATTTCTAACGTAAAGTGAATTCTTGTTAGCTAGTGCCACTGAGGACTCAATGAACTAGAACTAACAATGTCAGATTGCTGGTTTGAAGTGTAAAATCTGCAATCTACAATCTTAAATCTGAAATCTAAAATGAGAGGGGGATACCTATGGCAGACGAAGTAATTATTTATGGCAAATCCAGTTGACCCTACACAAACAAAGCCAGGTCGGCTTACGGAGACAAAGCAACGTATGTAGATGTCGTTAACGACAAAGAAAAGCTTGAGGAAATGCTCAAAGTGTCCAAAGGGGTTAGGAAAGTGCCTGTCATCGTTGTAGGTGAAAAGGTAGAAATCGGCTATGGGGGTTCGTGAGGCGTGTAAAGACTCATCGGTGATGAGTCAAAGATTTAAGATATTAGATTGCAGATTTAAGATTGCTATTAACTGAAATGGACTAATTTTAAATACTGCAATCAGTAACTCTCAATTTGCAATCTTCAATCTAAAATCAAAAATCTCAGAGTGTCGGGCAAGCTTTTTGCATAAAAATCTGTGTTCCCCTCACCACATTGAAGGTCCTTGTAATCAAGGAACTCCAATTATGAATACAGATCGGTCCGACAGGGTACGAATTCTTGCGGTTGATGACGACCAAAACGTTCTCGACCTCTATGAGGAATTTCTTTCCTCACCAACCCCTGCCTACCAGTTTGACCTAACGCTTTGCCACCAAAGTGAAACCGCGGTTGAAGCGGTGCAAACGGCCCTCAAGGATGAGGAGCCTTTTGCTGTTGCCTTCCTCGACACCCGCATGGATTCAGGTCCGGACGGTATGTGGGCAGCAGAGCAGATCCGAAGCCTGGATCCAAACATCGAAATTGTCATGGTCACAGCTCACAATGATGTCGGCCCAGAAGAAATTGTCTCTCGCGTTCCCCCCGCTGGAAAACTGCTCTACATAAGAAAACCCTTTTCACCAGAGGAAATCAAACAGTTTGCCGTGGCGCTCGGTGCAAAGTGGCAGCAGGAGATACAACTCCTCGGAATCCAGGCTCAGTTGGGAGGCCGCGCTGAGGATAAAGCCACTGATGTGGCAAAAACAAACAAGCACGTGGCGCGGGAGATAAATGAGCGAAAACAAGCGGAGAATGAAACAACGAAGAGAAAGAATCGGTATCGTGCAGTTGTAGAAGACATGCCGGCAATGATTTGTCGTTTTCTTCCTGACGGCACCTTGACTTTCGTTAATGGAACCTATTGCTCCTACTTCAAGAAACAAAGAGAAGAGTTGCTAGGGGAGAATTTCTTCCAATTCATTCCCAAACAGGATCAACAAAAAATAAAGCACCACTTCCTATCCCTCAACCCTGACAGCCCCATGACTACCTATGACCATCAAGTAATTTCCCCGGATGGAACTATCTGTTGGCAGCGCTGGACTGACCGCGCGCTCTTTGATGAGCACGGTAATGCGGTCGAATATCAATCCATTGGATATGACATTACCGAACACAAGCAGGCAGAGGAAGCACTGCGAGAAAGCGAGGAAAGGTACAGATCCATCCTTGAAAACATTGAGGAGGGCTACTTCGAAGTGGATCTTGCTGGGAATTTCACCTTTGTAAATGATTCACTGTGCAGAATTGCGGGATATACCCTCGACGAACTGATTGGCATGAACAACCGGGACTACACCACCCCGGAGACCGCCAAAAAGATGTATCAAGTCTTTAGCAAAACCTATCAGACCGGAGAGCCCGCAAGAATTGTGGACTATGACATTTTTAAAAAGGATGGCAGCACAAAAACCTTGGAGCTCTCTGCATCTTTAATGGCGAATTCAATGGGCGAGTCCGTTGGTTTCCGAGGCGTAGTCCGCGATGTTACAAAACGCAAGCGGGCGGAGGAGGCCTTGCGTGAAAGCGAAGAGCGTTACAGGAGCCTTTTCAAAAACAATCATACGGTTATGCTATTGATTGATCCGAAGACTGCAGACATAGTAGATGCCAATCCTGCAGCCTGCTCCTTTTATGGGTGGGGCCATGAAGAACTTACCAACAAGAAAATTACCGATATCAATACACTCACTGACGAGCAAGTTTTTCAAGAAATAGAACGAGCGAAGTCAGAAGAGACTCAACATTTTTTCTTCCGTCACCGATTGGCAAAAGACGAAATTGTCGATGTTGAGGTCTTCAGTGGTCCGATCGTACTGAACGGCAAACAGCTTCTGTATTCGATCGTTCACGATATCACCGAGCGCAAACAATTCATTGAAGCACTCCGGGCCAGCGAGGAAAAATACCGCACGGTTCTGGAAGCAAATCCTGATCCCGTAGTTGTCTACGACATTGAGGGCAAAGTTGTCTATTACAACCCTGCCTTCACCCGTGTTTTCGGCTGGTCCCTGGGTGAGCGCTTGGGCAAGAAAATGGATGTTTTCGTGCCTGAGGAAAGCTGGCCAGAGACACAAAAGATGGTCCGTGGGGTGTTAGCCGGCAAAAGTTTCTCTGGCATAGAAACCCGCCGATACACCAAGGAAGGGAAGATCATTCCCGTCAGCATCAGTGGGGCCGTCCTTCGAGATATGGACGGCAACCCTGTGGGGAGTGTCATCAATTTACGAGACATCAGCGAACAAAAAAACCTGGAGGGCCAGCTGCAGCAAGCTCAAAAAATGGAGGCCGTCGGCACTCTGGCGGGGGGAATCGCTCATGATTTCAATAACCTGCTCCAAGCCATACAAGGCTATACGGAACTCCTACTCATGCGCAAGAAGGAGGGAGAGCCTGATTGGCGAGAACTACAGGAAGTCGTCCGTGCCTCCAAAAGAGGAGCGGAGCTGACTCAGCAGCTGCTCACTTTCAGTCGCAAGGTGGAGAGCAAAAGAAGGCCCCTCGATCTCAATCAGGAGGTGGGAGAATTACGGGAACTGCTCGAGCGCACCATTCCCAAAATGATAGATGTCGAATTCAAACTCGCCGACAATCTCAAAATGGTAAACGCTGACCCGGCGCAACTGAAGCAAGTGCTCGTGAACCTCGCGGTCAACGCTAAAGATGCCATGCCAGAAGGCGGCAAACTGCTCATCGAGACGCAAGGTGTGAGGTTAGATCAGGAATTTTGCAAAAGATATGCTGAAGTAAAGCCAGGGCACTACGTGCTGTTCTCCATTTCCGATACCGGACATGGCATGGGTAAAGAGACGCTGGAGTATATCTTCGATCCCTTTTACACCACCAAGGAGGTTGGAAAGGGCACAGGCCTCGGCCTAGCAATAGTTTATGGAATCATAAAAAATCACGAAGGCTATATCACCTGCTATAGCCGCCCCGAGGTTGGTACCACTTTTAGAATCTACCTACCGACAATAGAGCCGGAAACCTTACCTGTAGACCTAATGATAGCACCAGAACCCAAGGCTGTCGCCAGAGGAGGTAAAGAAACCATTTTACTGGTGGATGACGAGGAGTTCATTAGGGAATTGGGGGCGGATGTACTCGGACGTGCTGGTTACACTGTTCTCACTGCCAGTAATGGGGAGAACGCCTTGGAACTATACAGTCAGGAGCGGACTCAGATTGATTTGGTGATTCTGGATTTGATCATGCCTGGCATGGGTGGCAGCAAGTGTCTCGAGGAACTTCTCAATATAGATCCACATGCACGAGTATTGATAGCCAGCGGCTACTCGCCCGATGGTCCCACCAAAGGAGCCCTTGACAGCGGCGCCAAAGGTTTTATCAGCAAACCCTACGATACCACCCAGTTGCTGCAACTGGTTCGTAAGATCCTGGATGGAAAGTAAGAAAGCAGGGTTTATAGGAACCGGCTTCGGCCTGTCCCCTGAGCGAACTGCAATGGTCTTTCCCCTTTTATGACAGTCTGCTTGAGTGATGGCGCATTGTAAAATATCAAATTACAAGCAGCGAATCTCAGATTTTAGGTGTCAGGTGTCAGGTGTCAGGGAAAAGAAACATAGTGCTGAAACCTGAACACTGAAACCTGAAACCTCCCTACCTTTATCCTCCGTGCCTGCTTGGAGCCCCGAGTTCAACCTCTAACTCCACCGTTGCTTCGTCGCGCCGCACCTTGATCCGAATCACGTCATCCACATGCCTGGTGGCCAGAAAAATTCTAAGATCGTCAATGTTCTCCACTTTCTGACCATCCACAGCCAGGACAATATCACCCTTTTCCATCCCAGCCTTCTCCGCCCCACTTTCGGGAGTAAAGCCGGCCACCGTAAGCAAACCTTCAGACGAATCCAGCATTATCCCAATCTTGGCATCCTCCGGCGCCTGAACTTCACTGGGGAAAACTATGTAGTCAGCCAGACCACGCTCCAGTGGTTCTCCCGGATCGGGCAGGATAATGGCATAGTCTTTTCCGATTCTGCGATATACTCTCTTGGGAATCCCCACACCGTAAGCTAGGTGGCCACTGCCTGCTAGTACCACCATGTAATAGTCGGGATGATCTGCCAGAAAGGTGGCGATGCTCTCGGCCATGGTCTCATCCCACAAAATCTGTGCCTGGTGAAAGTACTCGAACTTTTCTGGGATGCTATCGCCATCCAGGTTCGTCTGGTGCATTTCGAAAACACTTCGAAGGCGCTTCTTGTACGATTCGTCATCAAGAACAAGCTCTTCAGGTATGCGATCCTTTTCCTTCGGGCTCAAGTTTTCCAGCCCTTCGTTAGCAACCTTGCGAACCAACTCATTGTCCTGGTTCAGAGCAACAACCGGTATTCTATTAGCCCTGGCATACAGCAGGATATCTTCATATAAATGATAGTTGAACCTCCAGGTGTTGAAGTAGTGGGACTCCTTGAGAAAGGTCTGGGCCTCGGTTTCCCCGGAGATATAGTCATCCAATGATCTCTGATAACGGCGTTGAAACATTTCCATGCCGATGGCTAGTTTCGGATGGTGCCGGTGCAAAGCCTGAATCATTTCAAGCTGAACGAGGTGATCGCCATAACGGTCATGCTTTTCGCCCACGTAGACCACGGTTTTATCGGCTACCCGGGAAACAATTTCGGATAGGGGAAGCACTGCCTCAAGGGCAATACCGGTAGCCGGCCGGCCCACTTCAAGCTGGATCCCTCGGTCGCTTGCCGCTGTTTCCTTTTCCACGATTTTGCCTCCGGAAAATTGTAGCCTGCTGTACTTGCCATAGTGAAAAAGCTTTCGACCCACATCATTCACCTCAGCAGCATTTTCGGCCAGGACCAGCCCAAGGACGCGTTTGGGATTCAGAATATTTTTCCTTATCTGGAGAAAAAAACCCGTCGGGTTCTCGGGCACCCCAGGGAAAAAGGAGTTGAGTTTAGTCTGAGATCCTAAAAGAAGAAAACTCTTTTCGCCTAAGGTGGAGTGATCGATCTCTTCTGCACTCTCGGTCTTAAAACCCTGATTCAGCAATTCTTGAATCAGGGTCTCATAGATTTCCTGATTGGTTGCAGGCAAGAGAATGGTTCGGGTCGGATCTCCCAAAAGACGACTTAACACCGCTCCTCTCTCAGCTGGCTCCAATCTGCGAAAAAGGTCGTAGTCTGGATCTACAACCATCTTTTGGGGTCTTTCCTTCAAAGGCAAAGAAAGGGTTTGCTCTGAGGCTGAAACGGGCAAGATATGTTTCTCTTGATTGTTCTCGGTATGGATAACCACCGGGATGAACACAGGCATTATACTGTTCGCAACCCGAATTTCGAATTGCAGATTATAGTCACTTCCGGGCTGATTCAACCGAATCTTGCTGAGATTTACCGCCATCGCTCCCTTGTTGTTGAGCCAAAATGCAAAAAAACTACTGAGATCCTCCCCGGCCGTCTGTGAAAAAATCGTTTCCAGATCCTGCCACGAGGTTATCCGAAACCGCTGCTCCTGAGCCAGCCGCTTCAGCCCCTCAGCGAATGCTTTTTCACCGGCACGGTTCTTGAGCATATGAAAGAACATGGCCGTCTTGCCATAACCCACCGCCCGTAAAGCGCGATCCCCTCCGCTCACGAACTCTCGGATGGAAATTTCATTGTCTTGGTGAACGTAACTTTCGTAATTCTCGATAAGCTTCTTGCGATGTTGCCACCCCTTTTTTTTCAAGACATCGTAGTAATGATCGGCCAGATATGAGGTCAAGCCCTCAGACCAGTTGCCCTTTGCGTAGTCCACATAGACAGAATTACCAAACCAGGAGTGAAGGATTTCATGACCCAGTGAGGTCTCCGGAATAAAAGGCAGCTTGAGTACCTGCCGGCCCAGCAGGGTGAAAGTCGGCATGCCGTAGCCGGTGGGCAGAATGTTTTCAACCACAGCAAAGCGACGAAAAGGGTAGGGCCCTAGCATCTCCTCATACATCTCCAGGTACTTCTTGGTGTAGTCCAGGTAGCGAGTTGCCAGACCCTTGTCCTCGGGGAGCAAGTAGGTCTCTAGCTCAACGTTTCCATACCGGTCTTTGCTCACCACATACGGTGCCATGATAAGGTGAATATGGTCCACCGGATGTGGAAAATCAAAAGTCACCTGCTTTTCATTGCCCACATCCTTAGTTGTTATATGGTCGGCTTCAGATACCGCATGAAAGGGCTTGGGAATATTTGCTCGCAGGGAGAAATAGGAAAGATCGGCCTCAGCAGTGGGATACCAATCTGAGAGCAAAAAGGCGCCCTCTCCACTGATAATGTTCTCTAGATTTCCGCCGGTTTCATTAAGAAAAATCCCTTCATACTCAATAAGTACACGGGTCCGGTCCTGATGCTTGGGCAGATGGAGCCGACCATCTTGCACCTTTGCGCTCGCAGCTTTTCCATTGATCGTGAACCTGGTTATTTGCAAATCGCTGCCAACCACTACTGCCCGTACAGTGCTAGGAAGGGCAACATCCACTGTTCCATAAATCTTGTGTTCGGCGAGATCAAACGAGATCTCTATGTGGTGGTGAGGCATGGAAGCTGTATTCCCTGGCAGCGGTGACCAAAAAACAACGGCCCATATTGAACAGATCAACAGAGCAGAACGGATCTTTTTTATTAATACCATCGGTGGAGTTCTCCATTTTTTTAAAACAACGCTGCAGAAAGGATAAGACTTCTTGTGAAGGAATCAACTGCTGAATGAAAACAGCCGTCCGTTGTCGTTAGTCAGTCGTCATTAAAATACATAACTAGGTTAGTGGTTAGAGCGATTTTTTACAATCGCAATGAAGTGAAAAGAAAAATAGCAGGGTTAGCGTAAAAACCGGGGTAGTCGGGGCTATGACCAAATCAGGAAGGATAACTTTGAAAAAATGGACTGTCAGTTGCCCGCGCTCAGTGCGGACAACTGACAACCACCTTTGGACTATTCCTACATCTCCGGCATGTAAATACTTTCGTACAGCTCTTCCAGGCTGGCAAGGTGCTTGCCCTCATCCTGTTGCAGCCGACGGAACATAGACTCCATGGGTGCACCCACACACGCCTGCGCCATTTTACCGTAGAAATCCACCGAACGTTTTTCTTCGTGGATAGCGTATATCATTACATCCTGGGAGCTTGAATCCTCATCCAGAGACTTTATCTGCAGCAGCATGGTCAGTTCCATGCTCGGACCCTCTTCCACCCCAGCATCGTGTAGGGCGATTTCTTCCTCGAGAAAGGCTTTCTCCAGAGTATATTTGTGCTCCAATTCTTCGAGAGCCAGCTCTTTTACCAAGTCCCTGGCTCGCTTATCCTCGACCATCTCATAAGCTCTCCGATAGACATCGAAGCTTTCCTTCTCCATTTCAATTGCCTTCTCAATTGCTCCTTCCCGGGTGTAGCATACCTCTTCAAATTCACTCATCGCTTTCCTCCGTAGTATCCAAATAAGTACTAAAGTATCTCGGCTCGAAAGAAGTTATGGCGTATATTACGTGAACATTGTCAAGGATTCAAGAGAGATTTTTCACTATTTGCCCGTGTAACCGGTCATAGGTCCTTAAATGTTGAGGATTACATACGTTTCGTTTGAAGCTCCCTGCAGCAAGACCTGTCGACGAGACTTGTCGACGAGACCTGTCGACGAGCTCAGGTCGTGTCGCTCAAGTCGTGTCGCTCAGGTCGAGTCGCTGCGGGGATTGCGCTCGCTGTAGCATTTTCAAGAAACCGCACCTGCCTCTTCCTCTGACCATTCCAATCGATCGAGGAGCTTCCGAACCAGATCAGCAAATGCGGTCTTGGCCGCCGACTCGACTGGTTCTGCCACCAATGGTCGTCCTGCATCACACTGATGTACCACACGTGGATCAATGGGTATACGTCCCAAGAATTCTACCCCCAACTCCCCAGCTGCCTTCTCACCTCCTCCTATCTTAAATAGATCTATCTTTTCACTGCAGTGTGGGCAGACCATACCACTCATATTTTCAACAATGCCCAACACCGGTACTCCAATCAGCCTGCTGAAACTGACGGCCTTGCGCGAGTCGAGAAGAGCAACATCCTGCGGGGTAGTCACGATCACGGCACCATCCACCTCTCTGATGAGCCGGGCAACACTGAGGGGTTCATCGCCAGTGCCGGGAGGCAGATCGATGAAGAGAAAGTCTAGATCACCCCACGTCACATTGCCGAGAAACTGCTTGATAGCCGAATGTTTGAGCGGTCCCCTCCAGATAATAGCCTTGTCAGGCTCCGGTGAGAGAAGGGCCATGGACACCGCTTTAAAACCTTCGAATACTTCGACCGGATTGACACCGTCACCACTGCCGGTCAAGCGCTGCCCCTCTATACCAAGCATTCTCGGTACATCCGGACCGTGCAGGTCAGCGTCAAGAATTCCGACTTGATGACCCCTGAGAGCCAGAGAAGCAGCCAGGTTGATTGCTACGGTACTTTTCCCCACGCCACCTTTGCCGCTCATGACCATAATCTTGCGGCGAATGTTGACAAGTCTTTCCCGTAACCTTTCTTTATCATGCTCTGTTTTTTCGCCAGAAGAGCACTTGTTCGCAAGATCGCAGGTTTCACAAAGTTTATTATCTTCACACTCTTTTTCTGCCATTCTCAGTTCCTTATCCCAACGTCGCATTCAAAGAAGAGATCATCATATCTACTGCCAAATATTGTTCCGCACAAGCGTTTTGTCAAGCGTTACTCGCGGCAAAGCCGCCCCCCTCAGATCTTTTTACAGAATACCATGCCACAAAAGAGGTTTAGATAGACTGCAATCCTAAAAGTGCATTTGACCTTGCTAGGGTTCAGCATGATTCTTGCTTATCAACAGGGCTGGTGGTGAACCTGATTGGAGAATCCGGAAATCGAGCCGGAGGATGCAGATGAACAAACTGATTCACGACCTTCTGGAAATCAATCGCAGACTTTCTTTCGAACTGTGGCACATTACAACCATCAATGAAAAACCGAGCGGGTTGTCTCCCAGGATGCTACTGCCAACCCAAGTAAGCGGGGACGTGCGTGTTGGCGAATATGAACCGATGATTTTGTATTGCGGTCTGCTGAATGGTCTGAATTACTACTATTTGATTGAAAATCCCAGCGAGATGAGCGCCACATCCGATCTCAATCTATACGAAGTTACAAACGGCAGCTTTAAAAAGGTTGCTGGAGTTGAGTTCAAAGCTCATAATCCCGGAAGAGAAATAATCCGACAGGACATCCAAAAATTGGTCCGGGACCCGATAACCGGAAACTGGTTTCACATCCTTGAGGACATAGACCACGATACCCTAGAGGACATTTTCGCCAAGCTTACCGGCTCACTGAGAACCCACGTAGACAATCTAGGCGACGATCCTATCTCAATCTTATTCTGCTTTTGTATTCTGGAGAGGAAGTGGACTTGCATAAAGCACTTTTTCTATGACCGGTCACGCGGAGATTTCGACATGTATGTGGAAAACTTTTTTGACTTGGACTGCCAGGTTGAGTCGAACCATATCGTTGTGAGCAAGGGACTGGACTGGTATATCTTTCAGCTCTACGCCGAAGGCTTTCTTGGACAGTGAGAACATGTGAGATTTAAGAT
Source organism: Deltaproteobacteria bacterium (assembly GCA_022340745.1). GTDB lineage: Bacteria > Desulfobacterota > Syntrophobacteria > BM002 > BM002 > BM002. The sequence goes on along the minus strand of JAJDNL010000066.1, from coordinate 6,431 downwards.
TTGAGATTGCAGATTGTTGGTTCCACCATATTATGAATTGTCTATTTAGACTTAGGCCTACCTGAGACCTAAAATCTGAAATCTACATTCTACAATCTAAAACTCTTTACATGCTCCCCATTTTCCGCTATAGAGTGAAAATCTGCACATTGGAATAAAGTCAGGGAGTGAATAATGGAACCTGAAAGAAAAGCAGGAATCAGCATCGTCTTCGGAATTCCAGCAATCGTTGGTGCAGGTCTCATCTGGCAACTTTCGGGAAACTGGCAGGTTGTCTTTGCTTATCTGGGCCTGCTTGGATTCATTGCTGGTGCCTTCCTCGCCAACCCGGAGCAGATAATTTCCTTGGAAAACGAAACCAAGCACTAGTAGTCCAGTACCCTATCACTCCAGGTGCCTACAAGATACCAAACTTTTCACCGAGTACTTTATAAGGCTTGGGAAACTCGGGTTGGAATTTCTGGTAGAAGGTTACCGGATACCTGGCACCAATCTTGTTTCCAGCTTCCCGCAAACCTTGAGCGAGTTCCTGATCCCGAATTTCAAATTGATTTGGTCGTTTCATTACTCCACCACTCCATTAATCAGGCAGACTTCTGCATCAAGGAAAAACCCTAGGAGTCCACTAAGAGAGCAGCACAAAGCCGGATCCTTTGAGCCCGGACTCTCTACTGCTTCCCTGCCATGCGCTTGATCTTTCTCCCGTAGTGTGCAGTTATGATGTCGCGAAGATACTGGCGGTCGGCAGGAGAAATGCTGGTGAAACGGAGGCCCACCCCACAGGGAGGCCTGTCTTCTTCGGAGCAGTGGGGATTTGACCAGGCCACCTCGGCAGAAATATTCAGAGAATTACGATTGGGGGCCATGACAAATACTCTGAGTTTCTCTTTAGGACGGAGGTGGGCTCGGCAGAGAATAAATGCCCCACTGGCACCGATATTCTTTGTCTCTGCCACTGTGGCACCTTGAGAGGTCAAAAGGACAACAGGCCAACTAACTTCGACTCTGGAATGCGACCTTTTTTCTGATACCCCAGGGGTATTCAAAAACATACCTCCAACTGTTCAGCTTTTTAGACTCCACCCGGCTCTCCAACAGACCCGAGGTGCTTTAGATCCACATAAACAGCCACTGAACGAGGACAGAGGCTTGGTTCGAAGTATGACCAGTGCAAATGCTGTGCCTGTTAGAAAGCTGTCGGCGAGCCATCCATTTTTTACCGTGACTGGAATGAAGGTATCGGCTAGAGTTGAGGAAAGAGGTGGAAGAACTCTGTCATCTGAGGGAAAGTGGGGAGAGAATCGCCCATGTTGCCGTATCTTGCAATGTTACTTGAAGAATCCTTCGAAGTCATTCCAGGTGAATCCTACAACCAGTACCGGCAAGAGGTGGAAGAACAGCTGGCTCAATCATACCTATTTTATGAAGTCTCTCTCATGCAAGAAAAGCCGTGGCAGTTTATGCGCGATCGTGAATATCCTCTCTTTGCCCGCTATCTAAAAGCCAAAGGAGTGGATCCCCACGCAGCCTTTGGGGTTGTTGTGGCCATTTTTCATACCGATAGATGCTATCTAGTAAGTGGTGAGGACTTTCTCAAGACCTACCGTGAAATGGAAGACCTTGATTCGGTAGCATTCTCGGAAAAAGTGAAGCAGTGGCTGGCCACCTGAGGTCAACATTCTATGGTTTTGCGCTGCCCGCTAATCTCTAACACTATAATTTCCAGCCCCAAAACTGAAGAAAGCCGGCGAAATCGGACATGTCCGATGCCTTTCTGTTCCATGGTTTCAAGCTGGTATAAAAGGGGTTTTCGTATCTATCATTGTCACCGTAGACTTTGTCCGTTCCCACAAAAAAGTCCCAAGAAATCAAACTCAACAGCATTGTTTCCCAGAATTTCATCGAACGCTTCACATGCCCTTTCTGAGGGCCATAGTCGTAATAGAAGCTGGTCGTCTCACCGTCCAGAGGAATCCTCTCCAGATCACTCACTGGCTCCAGTGGCGCCTGAATAGCAAAAAACCTTCCTGGCTGTGACAATTCCGCTAGGTCAACTATTTCCAGATCCATGATCCGGTGTACCCCCGGTCTCAAATGTACAAGCAGTGTAGGGTGTTCTTTTTCCTGGTAGTCCAGGATAGCAGGCAATTGTTCCCCGTAAACATCGAGAGGCATATCTTTCCAATCCTCGGGAAAATCATCCAGGGGTAGATAGGTAGTGGGTACAATGGCAACATAGCAGCCGCAGGTGCCAACAGTAGTGACCAGCACTGGTCGCTGTTGGGAATCCAAGGTTATGACAACTATGACACCAACGTTATTGCCGCTGGTAAGGTTAAAAGGAATTATGCTGAAAGGAACTTTGGGAAAGTGGACCCGGTAGACCAAATTGGTGTATTTTCCGTGCTCGGTAGAAAATTCTTGCTCCAGATAAAAGATCGCCGGTTTTGTGGCATCCACGTAGATAACCTCTTCGCCTTTTTCATCAAACCGAGCCGCCGGCCGACCAATGCGATTGTAATCTCTCTGGTAATCGTAATCTAGAAAGACAGGAGCATATCTGCTCAGGACTTCACCATCTTCGCCGTCGGCTAAGTAGATTGTATGCACCTTCTCCGGGGGTAACTTCTGATGGTGAGCACAGCCCGAGACGGTTATGGCCAGAGCAATCAAGAAGACTCTCACAGCAATCATTTTCCACTTCTCCCGCGGACCGTTCCTATGAGTTACCCCTGCACTATAATCACTTTTTGGTAAAACACACGAAATCCTAGCCCGGATGAGTATTTTGCGCTGGTCTTCCGAACATAATTATTATAGGTTATCGCCTGTTTCTGCCGTCTCTTGGGGGTCGGTTTTGAATAAACACCGACTGTTTCACAAGAAGTTAATTTCTTGTGTGTGACAGGAGCGAGGTTTGATCGGAACCATAGTGAATACCGGAGCCGTTTTAGCAGGTAGTGCAGTCGGGATCTCTGCCGGCAAACGCTTACCTGAGAGGATCAGGACCATTCTCATGCAGGGTCTTGGCCTCTCGGTAGTGCTCATTGGTTTGAAAATGGCCCTCTCGGGCGAGAAATTGATCGCCACTATCGGCTATCTTCTCCTCGGTGGATTGACGGGAGAAATCCTTCGCATCGAAGAACGTATCGAAAGAGTAGGGGAGTGGTTGAAAAAGCGTTCAGGCTCCGACTCCTCATCCTTCGTGCAAGGATTTGTTTCCGCCTCTCTCCTTTATCTGGTTGGCGCCATGATGATTGTCGGCTCCATACAAGACGGCACCGCAGGAGATCCGAGCACTCTATACGTCAAATCTCTTTTGGACGGGGTTGCCTCCATAGCCCTAGCATCTACCTTCGGAGTGGGGGTTGCCTTCTCTGCTCTTTCAGTCTTGGTGGTCCAAGGCTCCATAACCCTCCTGGCCGCGAAACTGTTGTTTCTCCAGGACCCCCATGTCCTGAACGCCATCACCGCGACGGGAGGACTGCTCATTTTGGGAATTGGTATTAATCTTCTGGAGCTCAAATATATAAGAACGGGCAACCTCCTGCCGGCGCTCGTGTATGCCATCCTCGGAGCAGTAATTCTGGGATAGAAACCTCGAACCCATTGAGCACTGAGTAGATTGAAGCTATGTAATACCAGGGCGGTGACTGCTGTCAGTTGTCAGTCGTCCGTTGTTAGTGAAAAAACGAGGCACAAGATGCGGAAGCGCTCAGGTGCACAAACAGGAAAAAACAGTTACGTTAGCGAACCCCAAAGAAAGCGTAAATGAATTTTCGCCGCGGACCACGGACAAGTACCGCATTGAATCTCCGTGTCGCCGCGTCATCAAGAAAAGGGGAGGCCAAGATGATAAGGGACTTAGTTGAGAAAACAAGAAGTTATAGACGATTTCACCAGGACTTTAAGATTGAACTCGAGACATTAAAAGAGCTCGTGGAATTGGCAAGGCTCTCGGCGGCGGCAGGCAATCTCCAACCACTCAAGTACATGCTCTCAAACGATCCCGAGAAAAATGAGATAATATTTAAAAATCTTGGCTGGGCCGGCTACCTCAAGGGCTGGCCCGGCCCGGGTGAGGGCGAGCGACCTTCAGCCTATATCATTGTTCTGGGAGACACACGAATATGCAAATCCTTCGGCTGTGACCATGGTATTTCCTGTCAGAACATTATGCTGGGTGCGGTTGAAAAAGGCCTGGGTGGTTGCATGATAGGCTCAGTGAACCGAGACAAACTCAGAAAAAACCTCAACATCTTTGATCATCTTGAGATACTTCTGGTGGTGGCGCTGGGCAAGCCCAAAGAAACTGTTGTTCTCGAAACTGTGGGACCGGACGGTGACATCAAGTACTGGCGGGACGATGAGGGCCTGCACCACGTACCCAAGAGAAGGCTGGAAGATATTATTGTAGAATAATGCATAAGGCATGGGTAATAGGTAATGGGTAATGGGTAATGGGTAATGGGTAATGGGTAATGGGTAATGGGTAATGGGTGATAGGCAATATGGTGGACGTAGCGAATATTCTAAAATGCCGCAAGGCATCATCCATGACCTGTTACCAATGACCCATAACCTGCTATGTGGTTGGTGCACACTGCCCGCGGTTAGCTTACAGGTGTCTGTTGCAATGGGGGGAAACGATGGGACATATCATATTAATGCCCGTCCTGGGTGTTCTGGTTGGCATAGGTGCCGCCTTTTCAGGTCTGGGGGGTGGGTTCCTCATGGTGCCCATCCTGCTCTTTGCTGGTTATTCAGCCCACAAAGCAGTGGGAACTTCCTTTCTCGCCATTTTGGTGATTTCTATTTCCGCCCTGGTGGCTCACAACAGACTGGCCAACGTCGACTACAGGGTTGGGATATTACTGGGCCTGGGCGGCATTGTTGGAGCACAAATCGGAGCGCGGCTGCTGGAGCATGTTTCAACAGCCCACTTCAAGAAGATCTTTGCATGTGTTCTGGTGGGTCTCGCTGTCTATCTGTTCACACAAAAATGACCGAACCTTGGTCACCCTCTAGCCATTCCTGCTGCTAACTGTTAAACTTCTGCTCAATGTTTTGTAGAAGTACCTTCTGGAGTTTTGCAGGTTCCATCCCAGGGGCCAACAGTGAGCAGAGCCCGACACCCGTAAATCTTTGCACCGAATCGGACTGACTGTATGCTATACGATTTCCACATTCATACCCGTAATTACTCGGATTGCTCCATAGGCTCGGCTGAGGAAATGTGCCAGAGGGCTGTTGAGAAAGGGCTGGCGGGAATCGCTCTGACCGAGCACGATGTCTGGTGGCCCTTATCAGAGATCCAAAAACTGCGACACAGGTTTCCAGAACTTACAATCATCCGAGGCATGGAACTTTCCTGCCCCGAAGGGCATTTCCTGGTGTTTCTCCCCAACCCCGAAAACGGCGAGATTCCTGGGTGGTGCTCCGTTCTCGAACTGATCCCTTTGGTCCACAATTATGGGGGAATCGTCATCTGGGCTCATCCCTTCCGCTTTAGCTCAAAGTGGCCTAAGTGGTTGAAACACGTAAGGCCTGATGGTATGGAGGTGGCCAGCAGTAACATGCACCGCCAAGCCGAGGCCAAGGCAAGAAAAGTTGCCGCCGATAAAAACATATTGAGCTTTCACAACAGTGATGCCCACGATGCCTTCATTGTGGGCAGATACATTAACGAATTGGATATCCACTTGACCTGTGTCGAAGATTTTATCTCCTATGTCCGTAAGCAAGAAAACGGAGACAGCATCAGAGGAGCCTCTCCAGTGGGAGCGGCTTTCTAGCCGCGATGCACTGCAGCCCGATTGTTCATCACGGCGGGAATCGGATGGCTAGAACGGTTAGCAAAACCGAAATCTACGTTGGCTACACCATCCTAATTGTTCTGGTGGTGATCTCTGGCGTGATTCTCCTCAAACAGTCCCAATACAACCCATCTATCTTCAAACCAACCACATTACAGCCAGAACATCCTGCTGTAACATCTCCCCCGGCCAGCTCTCCATCAGACCTCATGCAGTATGCACCGAAGTCACTGACCGCACTCACTCCCCCCGAAACCTTTGGGCCCGAAAATCTTTCTGACAAGATAGACGGTAAGGCCGAACTCTATCTTTCTGCCGGATTTGTTGGTCTTGTCAGTCAACGTTTTGCCATTGGAGATGAGCCCAATGCTTGGATGGAAGCATTCATTTACGACATGGGGTCCCCGCGGGGCTCTTACGCTGTTTATAGTCTGCAGAAAAGGTCTGAGGCCGCAGAATTGGATGTAGGCGATTTTGCCTACAGTACAGAAAACGCGCTCTACTTCGTTCATGGTCCGTACTACGTGGAGATAGTTTCCTCGGTTGCCCAAGAGCGGATGGCTGAATTTATTTTGTCCTTCGCCAGAAATTTCATCAGCAAAACCCCAGTGGAAA
>JAJDNL010000196.1 GCA_022340745.1 Deltaproteobacteria bacterium | reverse complement strand
AGGTTTCCGATGTTGAATAACCTTTGGAGCTAGAGTGAACATTCGACAGTTCTTCAATGCGAGTCCAAAGCACTATGTAATCGCAGCCTTTTCGGGCCTGCTTCTCACTTTTTGTTTTCCCCCCATCGGCCACCCGCTGGTTGGGTGGGCGGTTTTTGTGCCGTTGCTCTTCCTGGCAACAACCAATGAGCCTCGCGTTTGCTTCACCCTCGGCTGGTTCGCCGGGGTATGCCATGGTCTGAGCCTGCTTTATTGGATCACCTATGTAGTAAACCACTACGGTAATCTCCCTCTCCCGCTCAGCCTGCTGGTTTGTTTTCTGCTGGTGGCCTATCTGGCTCTATTCCCGGGATTCTTCTGCGCAGGATCAAGCTGGCTGCGGCAGAGGGGTCTGCCGTGGCTTCCTCTTGCGCCTTTTCTCTGGGTTGCCCTAGAATTGGGAAAGAGTCATTTACTGACCGGATTTCCGTGGGAAAACCTGGGATATAGCCAGTACCGGTGGCTTCCGGTCATACAAATGGCTGACCTCGCCGGCGTCTATGGAATTTCATTTGTTTTAGTCCTCTCGAGTGCTTTGCTCTTTGGGATGATCTTCGCCTCAAAGCATCAGAGGAAGAGAGTGACTCCACTTATTTCCACCCTACTGCTGGTCGGCCTGCTCGCGGTAGTGTATGGCTATGGCCGGTGGCGATTGGCCACTTTGGAATCCCACCAGGGTAAAGCCTTCAAAGTTGCCATGGTACAGGGTAATGTAAGCCAAGATACCAAATGGGACCCGGCTTTCCAGCATGCCACTTTGGAAAAATACCTACGGCTCACCAATGAGATCGCCACGCAGCAACCCGATCTGGTGGTTTGGCCTGAGACAGCGACACCGTTCTATTTCCTGGCAGACCGGCAGAACACCAAGACCCTTATTCAAGAGGTGCAAAAACTGAAGAAACCCTTGCTATTCGGTAGCCCTGCCTATCGCAGAAAAGGGACAGAATTGAGATTATACAACCGCGCCTATCTGCTCGATGGCGACGGGATGGTTATCGGTTATTATGACAAGATCCATTTGGTACCCTTCGGCGAATATGTTCCGTGGAAGAAAATCTTGTTTTTTGTGGATAAACTAGTTCAAGCTGCTGGAAATTTCGCTTCCGGCAAACAAGCTGTTGTGCTGCAAGTGTCTGCAGCGCGGGTGGGCGTGCTTATTTGTTACGAAGCCATCTTTCCCACACTGAGCCGCGACCTGGCCAAGGGTGGTGCCAATCTGTTGGTCAACATTACCAACGATGCCTGGTTTGGTCGTAGCAGCGCCCCTTACCAACACCTTTCCATGGTGGTACTGCGTGCAGTTGAGAATCGAATACCCATTGCCCGCTGTGCCAACACCGGAATCAGTGCTTTCATCGATGCTCAAGGCCGTATCCTTCAAAAGACCGGTTTGTACGAGAACGCGACCTTGTTGGCTACTCTCCAGTTAGGAAACGGCAAGACCATTTACACCCGTTATGGCGACTGGTTCGCTTGGTCCTGTGTGGCTATCACGCTGCTGGCATTTGGCTATTCACTGAGACGTATTAGAAGCAAGGAGACAGGAGTCAGGAGATAGGGGTCAGGAGAAAAAAGACAGGCAGAATAGTGAGTGACAAAGGAACTGTACAAACGGTGCAAATTATGATTCACTATTAATGACATATTACCACAGGAAGCTAAGGAGAGAGACTCATGGGTTCTCCATCTAAAACAGACATCGAAGAACTCCTCGGTCGCCTCGAAGACCTGCGAGGTCATCTTTGACATCTCCCAGAAAGCCCACCGATTCAAGCAAATTGAAACCATAATGTCCAAAGAAGGTTTCTGGGACAACCCCGATAAACAACCTCAGATCCTAAAAGAACGCGCGGCTCTCTCCGATATCCTAGAGCGATTCGAGCGGTTGAGCAACGAACTGGAAGATGTCACCATTCTTTTGGATATGGCCCTCGAAGAAGAGGACCTTCAAGAACTGGCCGAAATTTCCCAAAAACTCAAAGCCACAGATGCGGAGATCTCAGCCCTAGAATTCCAACGAATGTTGGGTGGTGCTGATGATCCTCTTGGTGCAATTGTTAGTATAAACGCGGGCGCCGGGGGGACTGAAGCCCAGGACTGGACGGAGATGCTTTTGCGGATGTACTTGCGCTGGGCCGAGAAACGGGAGTTCAAAAATCAGATTATCGACATACAGCCCGGTGAGGAGGCGGGTATTAAAAGCGTTACTTTTACCTCCAGCGGCCAGTATGCTTACGGCTTACTCAAAGCCGAAAAGGGGATACACCGCCTGGTACGCATATCCCCGTTTGACGCCAGCGGTCGGCGTCATACCTCTTTCGCGGCGGTATTCGTCTATCCTCAAGTGGAAGATGAAATTGTTGTCGAAATCAAACCAGCGGAGCTCAAGGTAGACACCTACAGAGCCAGTGGGGCTGGTGGCCAACATGTCAACAAGACCGACTCAGCGGTTCGCATAACCCATATACCCACAGGGATAATTGTTCAGTGCCAGAATGAAAAATCACAACACCGCAACAGAGAAATGGCTATGAAGGTGTTGCGTTCGCGCCTCTATGAGAGGGAACAGCAGCTCCAATCAGAAAAAATGCAGGAAATCCACAATTCCCTCGAAGACATCGCTTGGGGTAGTCAGATCCGCTCCTACGTGCTGCATCCTTACCGGCTGGTGAAAGACCACAGGACGCAATTGGAACGGGGAAATGTTGATGCAGTCCTGGATGGTGATTTGGACGATCTTATGGAGGCCTATCTTCTGCAGGAGGGCGGTGGGGGAAAAGGTAGCAGCAGTCAGTAGTCAGTAGTCAGTAGTCAGAAAACAGGAAAACCTTTATTCTGTCCTTTGTCCTCTACCTATTACAACAAATGACAGCGAAGCGTAGTGACCTAATGACGCCGAAGGCAAACTAGGGTCCCGCTTGCGGGCCTGAGCGGAGCGGAGCGAGCGCGAAGAAATGACGCGCAGCGTCGCTGCCAGCTACTTGTAGTCCTTATGCCATCTTTAGTTTCAGGACCTCCTCCCTGGCATTCACCCGCACCACCTCCACTCGAAAATGATCTCCAGGATTTAGGCCCCTTCCCTCCTCCAGAGGCATCCTGGCTTCCAACAGACACTCTGGTATTAACAAATTGTAGGTTCTCCTGCCCAGGCTTAAGACCAAAGCGTCCAAGAATTTGATCTGCTCTTTTTCCAAATATTTAAGAATCCAATATCTTGTCCACTCCCTTTTCATTTGCATAGCTTGACTCTGACCAATGGTTATCCTGGCAACAATTTGCTCGAGGGCCTCCAAGGTATAGACAGGAAGTTTTTCCTGCACCATACTCTTGAGCTGCCGTAAAACCACCAGATCCATATAACGACGGATGGGAGAGGTCCAATTAGTATATGCTGTTACGCCCAGGCCGTTGTGTGGTTTCGGTTTAACGCCCAGTTCGGCTCGACTCAGATAACGGCGCTGCAAATAATTGAGATAGAGATCATCAGTGCCTTCACCCACGAGATTCTCTTGGGGTTTCTCTTGGCTGCGATAGATAGCTGGAACATTATTGGTGGCCAGCGCTTGAGCAGCTAAACCGTTGGCCAGGATCATGAGCTCTGAGACTATCAGCTGTGCAGGAGTCTCACGATCCAGCTTGCCAATAGTGATTTCGTTATTGCTGTTCACCCAGATACGGAGTTCGGGCAGTGGCAAGAGGAGCGCTCCTTGTTTAATCCTCTGTCGCCGAAGTCGGGTACAAAGACGGTAAAGTTTACCCAGATCCTCTTCAGCTGCCACCAACTCGTTGGCTTCTGAGTAAGTAAGCTGTCGCTGGACTCGTATTCGACTTGGAACAAACCGATAATCTTGCAACTGATCCTCACTGTCAAAGCGAACCAGCAAACTCAAAGCCAACCGTTCCTCCCCTTGTTTGAGGCTACAAACATCTTCGGAAATCATTGTAGGTAGCATGGGGATTCTGGTATCTGGTAGATAATGAGAGGTAACCCTTGCCAGAGCCTCATTGTCCAAGGGACTATCAGGAAAAACTACCGCTGCCGCATCGGCAATGTGGATTCCCACCTCAGTGCCATCTTCCACTGCACGCATGCTGAGCCCGTCGTCGTAATCTCTCGTCTTAGATCCATCGATGGTCAGAATGGAAATTGAGGTCAGATCTTCACGTGAGACTCTCTCATCCCTCTTGCTCGTACCTACCATATTTTCTGCAACCCGAGCTGCTGCATCGATAACGGTAGATGAAAACTGTTGCTGAATGCCAAAACGGTGGAGGTAAAGGTTTTCATCCACCCCCCACACACCCAACTTGACCAGTAGGTCAAATACTCCTTGCGGCACAGGAACGTGAGCCATGGTAAGGATCTTTTTGATTTGCTGGTAATTGGGGGCCTCGCTGCCCAGGAGACAGAAATCTTGGAGCATCTGTACATAGTGTTCCCGATTATCGACGTCTAAAGCTGCTTCACCCTTCCACACTGCTGCGAGCCAAGCACTCCCTTCTGCCAACTCTTTTTCCCTCTGGGCTTGTCGCTCATACTGAATTCTTATCTGCTCGAGCCTTTCTGGGCTGTTGGCGTAAAAAAGCCCCCCTTTGTACTTAAAGTGGAGGCCATCTGTGAGCAGAGCCCTGAACAGAGCCGAGGTATGATCTGCAGTAATCTCTTCATTGAAACAGATTTCTGCCAGGTGTTGGCTGTCGAATCCTCCTTCTTCCTCATGCAGCAAATCCCACAACTCTTCCACGAAGACACGGTTCATGAGATTATGGCGCCTTGCTGCCGCCTGCTGGAGGGTAGCCACCAACTGAATCCGGCTTTGTTCGACATCAAGGAGTTCATCATCAATGTGAAGAATTCGCTTGAGAGAAACATTCGCCTCGCGATCTTGTTCAGTCAGCACCAGCACTCGACTGTTCTTCACCTCCAGGCATACCGCACACAGGAGCTTCTTACTCTCAAAAAACTCGACTTTCGCTCCTGGCTTGATTGCTGTTTCCATGCTGTCCTTCAAGCTAAAATCCGTAAAATCGTTGATTAGTTGATTTGTTTATTAGTTAAATCGTAAAGGCAAAACGGTAAGCAGTGAGCAGTAAGCGGTAAGCGGTAAAAAATATTCACTATCCCATATCCCAAATCTGCAATCTCTTTTACCCTCGACCAGAAACGGACTCGATCTGTTTAATGTAGGACCGAATGCCAGCTAGGATTCCATCGGCCACTGCGTCCTGGTAGGCATCACTTGCCAATCTCTTCTCTTCTCGTTTGTTGGTGATAAACGAAGCCTCCACCATGATCGAGGGCATCCGCGCCCCAATCAACACATAGAAAGGTGCTTGTTTCACCCCGAGATTTTTTATTCTACTGTAGTTTTTCGGCAAACGCTTGAGCAGGCCTTGTTGAATTTCGCCGGCCAGGCGGCTGGACTCATTAATCTTGGAATTCAACATCAAATCATTGAGAATCTTCTCCAAGTCACTGATCCGTTTGGCGGAAACAGCATTTTCAAAGGCCGCCAGTCTCGCCGCCTCGGCGTCGGTGGCCACGTTGAGAATGTAGGTGGACATACCATAAACACGTCTACTCTTATGGGCATTGGTATGGATGGAAACAAACAGATCCGCTTTCTGGGTGTTGGCAAGAGCAGTGCGTTCCTCCAGCGGTAGAAATGTGTCCGATTTTCGAGTGAGAATAGCCTCCAGCTTCAGTTCTTCCCTCAGCTTCTTCTGCAGTTTCTTGGCAATAGCAAGGGTAACATCTTTCTCACGCACCCCACTCGGACCGACCGCTCCCGGATCTTTACCCCCATGGCCAGCATCGATAACAACCTTTTTCACTCCTAAGCCCAGCTGCTGGGCCAAGGTAATGCTCGGAACCTCTCCTTTACCAGGTGTTGGTACTTGTTTTCTGCTCTCCCCCGTGACGTCGATCACAATGCGGAAGGGATCACTCAAAGAAAAAATCTTGTGATCTTCTATTGATTCGATATCCAATACCACCCGCACCACTTTAGGTTTGTATTGTCCAGCTCTTACCTTGCGCAACAGGCCATCCCCTATGGGAATGGCTCCTACAAAAGTTGGATCCAGTGTTGAATTCTGCAGGTCGATATAAAGCCTCGGTGGTTTACCTCTTGCAGGATCGGGCTTGAGTAAGTGGCTGCTGTATTCGATGTGATCGTTCACATCAATCACAATCCTGGTATAGTCTTGCGCAGACCAGTGGCGAATATCGGTCACCCTCGACAGAGAAGTCGAGGTCACAGCTGGTATGTTCGGCAGGCGTGGTAACCCTTGCTTCGACCTTTTCTTGCCCGTCGTGTTCTCAAGTCGCGCGAGCCGCTCTTGCGCCCGTGGCTTCATATCGCCATGAGGAAAATCCATCACCACCTTGAAGTATTCTACATAAGCCCGCTCCGGATCCTTCTTGTACCTGCGGTAGATCTCCCCTAGTTGATATTGGGCGTCATCAGCAAATCTGCTTTTCGGAAATCTCTTGACAACCTGCCTGAACCTATTGATAGCCTCGTCCAAATCACTCGACAGCCGCGAGTAGCCGTAGAGATTTTTGTAGAGTTTCGCTGTGGCATAGAGGGCCTCATCTGCCTGGCGGCCTTTGGGGTATTTACGGTAGTAGCTCTCATGCCCCTGAATGCACCGCAACCACTGATCCCGGTATCTTATGCGTTTCTTTGATTTGTAGAGTCTTCGACTACAATCTTTTGCACTCTTCAACCTATCCTGACCTGCCGCTGAAACCGGGCCAACAGCAACAGCCATCCACACCAGTAAAAGAACCAGGGAAATCAGCCAGCTGAATCGCGGCAACTTGTTTATAAGAGGACGAAAAAACCGCATAAGAAGACCACAGAATTTATTAAGATACAATATTAACTAATAAACATAAATATCAAATATAACAGTAATTAAGGAACACTGAAAAAAGGACCATACGTTTCCTGCATTAGTCTGCTGGAGTGATGGAGCCCAGTGATTTTAGATTTTAGAATGCAGATTTGTCCTTCGGACTCCCACCCTTCGGACGGGTTCCCAGTTTCAGATTTGAAAGCTCAAAACCTCTCGGTAAAGAGTTCATCCAGCTCAATCCGCAATCTACAATCTGCAATCATAAATCATACATAGACTGGCCCTAAGGACCAGGTTTTCAATGTTCGATAAGCTCACTCTTCATCACACAATTCTCGCAGCCTGGCAAGCTCGTTCAGGGCTTCAATAGGAGTTATTACCTCAAGCTCCAGATTCTGCAGGCGACGACGAAGTTTCTCGCTTGACTGCTGGAAGAGAGAGAGCTGGAGTTGTCCACTCTGGCTACCTGCTGACGAGCGCGCCAACCGCGGAAGTCCTTCAACATCAGTGGTCTCTTGTTCCAAGTGCTGAAGCACTTGTCTGGCTCTTTCCACGACCTCAGTGGGTAAGCCTGCCAACCGTGCTACCTGAATACCATAGCTCCGATTTGTACCGCCATCCACCAGCTTTCGCAAAAAAATGACCCTGTCCCCCCACTCCTTGACCGCCACGTTCATGTTTTTCACTCGTGATCCGGTTGTGGCGAGATCGGTGAGCTCATGATAGTGGGTAGCAAATAGGGTCTTGATTCCTTTCCCTTGCCAGTCACGGAGAAATTCGGCCACAGCCCAGGCAATACTCAGGCCGTCAAACGTACTAGTTCCTCGGCCAATCTCATCCAAAATAACCAAGCTGCGGTCCGTAGCCTGATAAAGAATATGTGCGGTTTCCTGCATCTCTACCATAAAAGTGCTACGTCCCCTGGTCAGTTCGTCAGTAGCACCTACCCTGGTAAATATGCGATCGACAACTCCGAGTCGAGCAGAAGTTGCAGGTACAGGTGCCCCCATCTGCGCCATGAGGACTATGAGCGCCACTTGCCTGAGAACGGTGGACTTCCCTGCCATGTTGGGCCCGGTAATTATTATTACTTGCTGACTGGCATTATCTAGATGCACATCATTGGGAACAAAGCTCCCTTGGGGCAGGGCTGCCTCAACCACGGGGTGGCGTCCCTCCACTATCTGAATCTCTTGCCCGTCATCAATGCGGGGTCGGCAGTAGTTTCTGAGATTAGCGACCTCTGCCAGAGCTGCAAGGACGTCCAGTTCCGCTATCACAGCAGCGGTTGTCTGAATGCGCTCCCCGTGGCTGGCAACCTTGGCGCGTAGTGCCAAAAAGAGTTCTCCCTCCAGCCGATTTCGGCGCTCATCAGCGGTAAGCACCTGGGTTTCGTACTCTTTCAACTCTTCAGTGATATAACGCTCAGCATTGACCAAGGTCTGTTTGCGAATGTATCGATCCGGTACCGAGGCAATGTTAGCCTTTGAGACTGAAAGATAATAGCCAAAAACCTTGTTGTAGCCAACCTTGAGAGAGGTGATACCGGTTTTCTGCCGCTCATCTGCTTCCAGCCGGGCAATCCATTTTTTGGCATCACGACTGAGGCCCAGCAACCGATCCAACTCCTCATCGTATCCGGTTCTAATGACGCCACCCTCTGCAAGGCTTGGGGGTGGACTATCCACAAGGGCCTCCTGCAGCAAGAGGGAGATGTCCTCCAGAGGATCTAATCTTTCAGTCAGTTC
Organism: Deltaproteobacteria bacterium; assembly: GCA_022340745.1. GTDB lineage: Bacteria > Desulfobacterota > Syntrophobacteria > BM002 > BM002 > BM002. Next base: position 4,116 of record JAJDNL010000196.1, on the reverse strand, counting down.
AGACAGGGTTCGATCCTCCAAACTATTGAGGAGATATTTAAGGCGGGGTAGAGACTGCAAAGACTTCCTTAAAGAGGCAAGATCGCGTGGGGTGGCTGAACCCATGGCTACTCGGCTGTTAAGCCGTTCAAGATCGTAAACAGTCTCCAACTCCAGGCGCACCTGAGCACGTATGGCTTCGTGCTCTCGAAAACAAACAATAGCATCCTGCCGAGCGTCAATAGCTTCAGGCTGAAGCAATGGGTAGTGCATCCAGACCTTCAGCAACCGTCCTCCCATGGCGGTGACCGTTTGATCCAAGAGTTCCACGAGTGTAGCCTTACGGCCACCATGGTGCCAGGAACGAAACAGTTCCAGGTGACGCGTGGTCACCTCGTCTATGACCATGTAGTCACTGCGGTGGTAGGGAATAACTCGACGGATGTGTTCAGCGGTCTGCCGCTGGGTCTTTTGCACATAGGAGAGGACCACCCCGGCAGCACTCACTGCCAATGGCAGATTGCGAACACCAAAACCTTCCAGGGAGTGAACCTGGAACTGATCCAGCAGCCGTTTGTGAGCTCTGACGAAATCAAAAGACTCCGTCTCCAGAACTTGGACTCTGCATGCCGATAACTGATGGCCCCACCAGTTTGAGTCTCGTTCAGCATCCTGCGGCACCAGGAGTTCTCGAGGCTCTATCCTACCCAATTCTTCCAGGAGCCAGGTCAGACTCTCCGTTTGCGTCATGCGAAAGTCTGCGGTCGAAAGATCCAAAAATGCCAAGCCACAATTCTCTCCAGCCCAGTGGGCAGCTGCCAAATAATTCGGGCTCTTACTTTCCAAGCTGTCCAGGACGGTCCCCGGTGTTACTACGCGCACCACTTCGCGACGCACCAACCCTTTTGCTTGCCGCGGATCTTCCACCTGTTCACAGAGGGCCACTTTGTGGCCTTTTTCCAAAAGTTTGGCAATGTAAGTCTCCGCTGCGTGGTGTGGTACGCCGCACATTGGGATTGGATCTTCCGCCTGTTTATCGCGAGAGGTCAGGGTGATCTCAAGTTCTCGAGATGCGACTATGGCATCCTCGAAAAACATTTCGTAAAAATCTCCCATGCGATAAAAGAGTATCGTATCTTGATGGCTCTCTTTTATCTCCAGGTATTGCTGAATCATGGGCGTGACTTTACTCATATTACATCCACCCCATTAGCCCGTATTACTCAGCATCGTAGGCCCAGTCATCAAAGATCGAGGGCCTGAATCTCATCTACAACTAATTAAAGTAAAAAATCCACGTCCAGAGGACGTGGCTTCACTTGAAGCTCCCTGTCCCGCCATGTCGGGACTGCAGCGACGCGACCTGAACGACTCGACTTGAGCTCGTCGACAGGTCTCGTCAACAGGTCTCGTTGGCAGATCCCACTGCCGACAGGCTCGGGCCGAACGGAGGTTCACAACAAATCTTCAGGCCGAATCGCTGCGGTGCCGCTCACACGGAATCAAAAATGTAAGGTATTTATGCCATGTTGTTGGAGTTCGCCCGCTAGCCACCTCTCTTTCTGGGCTGAACCGTATCCCAATCATGGCACCCTGGGCACTTCCACAGGATCTTATCCGTTTCCAACCCGCATTGTTGGCAGCGATACCGCTTTCTCGCTGGCCCGAGATGGCTCAGGAGTTCACGATATTCAAAAAGCGCCCCTGCCTCGTCGCCATCCTCCAACAGTATCTCACCCAGCATCTGACGGGCTTCAGCGAGATCGGGTTCCATCTCCAGAGCCCGCTTCAGAGAGGCAAGACCTTGTTCCTTCCTGTTGCGCTGCATAAAGCAGCGAGCCAAAGACATTTGAGCTACAGCGTCTAGGTTTTCCTCTGAGATATGCTCAAGGAAATTCAATACTCGTGTTTCTTCGTCGGCCGCCCCGTTTTTCTCTTGCAAACGAACGAGCACCAGATGGGCCCACTTGGTATTTTTGTGAACCAATTTTTTCCAGATAGCGAGGGCCTTCTTTTTCTTATTCTTCAACCAGTAGAGTTCCCCTAGTTGCAGGCTGGCATGCACACAGTCAGCATCCAAAGACAGTGCCTTTTTCAAATGTGCTTGGGCACTGTCCAGATTACCCTTTTCTATCTCTATCTTGGCTTGTTCTGTTCGCAAGTGAGCCATGATGTGCTGGTTGTTCGTGTTGCTCAGTTTGCGCATCTCCTGCTGCAGTTCATAAGCCCTCTGCCAGTCATGCGTGGCCTCACAAAGAGATTCCAGTTCCTCATAAGCATCAAACCTCTTGGGCGCCCGACTGATTACCTCTTCAAAAGTGGATATAGCTCTTTGCAGAAATCCGCCTCGCTTGTAGTCCATCGCCATGTCGAACAAGGCCTGCAGCTTGGTTTCAGCATCCACTCTTTCCCGAAGAAGAATGGATTGTCTAATGCGGATGGCTCTATCGATTTCACCCTTGGCCCGGAATAGATTCCCTAAAGCCACGTAGGTCTCGATGGTCTCTGAGTTAATCTGTACTGCTTTGCTAAAAGCCTCAATGGCCTGATCTGTGTCGTTGGCAAGAATGTATTGGATTCCTTTAAGAAAAACAGTGTAGTCTTTTGGAGGGCTACCAGGCTGGAGTAACGATTCTTTGCGTGCTTTACGTCGAGCCAGAAAGTATCCGAGGGCACCGCCCACAATGGTTACCGTAACCAGGACAGCAACAACATTAAGGTTCATTCCCCCGATATGTAGGGTATTCACATCCATCCATCACGCCGGTTTACCCGGAGTTTGCCTCCTCCGCTCCCCCAACGGAATCATTGCCACCCTTTTCTACCGGCTGACTGGTCGGCACGTCCGCCTCGGTTATGGGGAGATTGCGCAGGGATTTGAGTTCTTCTTGGAGGCTGTCATTCTGCCGCTGAACGGAACGGAGATCTCTGCGTAAACGGAAGTTTCCCAAGCCAAGGTAAAGGGCAGTCATCAGTCCCCCCCCGAAGACAGATCCCAGAATCAGGGCATAAAGAGGGATAGGCTTGGAGGCCAATGGTGGAAGCAATGGTAGTCTGATCTCAAGAGTGGTTGCAGAAAGAAACTCCTCATAGTTCTGAAAGAGGAAAACAATGAGTAGAACCATCAAGAGCAACAGAACCACCCACTTAACTGCTTTCATTCAATCTCTCCTTTGTAAAGTAGGGGAGCAGCTTCTTGTAGGTTTGCTGGATATGTTCCGGAACAACACGCACCTCGGAAAAAACTGTCATAAAGTTGGTATCACCATCCCACCGCGGCACAATGTGAAAGTGGACGTGCGCTTCAAAGCCGGCCCCCGCCACAGTACCAATGTTCAGTCCCACGTTGAAGCCGTCAGGGCTCATGGTTTCACGAAGCACTCCCACAGACGCCCGAACCGTGCGGATCAGATCCAGCAATTCATCATTTTTCAGGTCGTCCAGTGAGGGAGAGTGCTTCCAGGGAGCCACGAGCAGGTGGCCGTTGTTGTAAGGAAACCGATTCATCACCACCATGGAAAGCTCGCCTCGATAAAGGAGAAGCCTCTCCTCGTCGGTTTCTCCGTTACCGTCCGGGCAAAATATGCAAGCTTTTGGCCGGTCACCCAAGATGTACTCCATTCTCCAGGGCGCCCATAAGTTCTGCATAAGTGTCTTCCAAAACCTCGTGTCATCCGAAACGTGTGCCTATCGGAGAACACTGCGATGTTGAAGCTCCCTGCAGCAAGCTACAGGGAATCTTCGAAATGTAAGGAAGTGATTCTATTTTATTGTAGTTCGCTCGCTAACCCCGTCCGCCTCCGGCGGACTACAGGGAATGCGCTCGCTGTAGCATTTTCAACTGCGCAATTTACCCTTTTCTTTCTGTCTCTGTCACACCACGGTCGCTGAAACAGCATCTATCGCACAAAAATTTTGTGCGAGTATACCAACATTTGCCAAAAAAACAAGTACTTTGTAGATTGGGGATTATCGATTGTAGATTGTAGATTGTAGATTGCAGATTGAGGAATGAGAGGAATGAAGAGAGGATTAATACTCCTTGAACCCTCAACTCCTTGTGCAGTCTGGGCTGCTGTCTTCTGAGTGAAATCTTAAATCTCAAATCTAAAATCTACAATCTTAGATTGACACGAG
>JAJDNL010000184.1 GCA_022340745.1 Deltaproteobacteria bacterium | reverse complement strand
AGCTCTACCCCGTGGGCTAGAATCCAGTTAATCTCATGCATAAGCGTTTTCGTGGGCAGACGGTATTCAGGGATACCGTAGCGAAACATGCCGCCCGGCTCCGGCATGGCCTCAAAGACTACGGAATGGTAGCCTGCTTTGGCCAAGAAATAAGCGCAGGAAAGCCCTGCCGGCCCAGCCCCGATAATGGCCACCTTTTCAGGCTGGAATTGGTCAGGAACCTCAACCGGAGGATCTACATTGTTGTTCATTTCGAAATCCGCCACATAACGCTTCAAAGCACAGATGGCGATGGGCTCGTCAACATAACCACGGTTGCAGGCGGTCTCACAGGGGTGGGGGCAAACCCGGCCGATTGAGAGCGCAAAGGGTAAGCGCTCGCGAATGACCGCCAGGGATTCGGCATATTTGCCATCGGCAATAAGTCCGGCGTAAGAGCGAATGTTCAGGTTTGCCGGACAGGTGGCCTGGCAAATGGGCATATCTTCTTTGTAGAGGTTGTATTCACCCGTCTTGGCCGTTTCAGGATTGAAATAGTCTATGGCGGTGCGAAAGCCCATTCCTTCGTTAAAATCATCATACATGTGAATGGGGCAGACCCGGATGCATTCCTTGCAATCGTTGCATTTCTCCATATCAACCCTGGGGGCGGACCTCTTGATTCGGAAGCTGTACTGACCATCTGCAGACACGGTCCTCATCACCTCCGCATTGGTAATCACCTGAATATTCGGATGATTTCTCAAAGCCTCCAAATCTGGCTTTATATATGGGGAGTCACCATCGATGATCCTGGTCTGCGGCAAGCATTCACCTCCCAAACTAGGAGAAGGTTCCACCAGTGTTACCTGCATGCCAGCCTCGGCTTGCTGCAATGCTGCAGTCACCCCAGCAGGATCACCCCCAAAAACAATTACCCTTTTCTTTGGCACCTTTCAGCCCTCCAACAAAGGAAATCAAATAATGTAAAGTAGTCTCAAATTCGAATCAGCGATGTGTGGTGTGTGATGTGAGATGTGGGATTCAAGAACTTTCGATGGAACCTGGCATCTCACATCTCATATCTCATATCTCACATCCACAGTCGACAGCTCGTGCAGATGCGATATTCTTTCTGACTACGCGGCCTCTCGCTTAACTTCAACCGCCTTGTATTGAGGTGAACTCCCTTCCACACCATCCAGGTCCACCAGCCCCCGCCGTTGCAGGGCCAGGACATATCTGAGCACATGCGGCGGAGGCAGTTTCAGCCGGGCGGCAAGATCTTTGACCGCGAAAGCTTTTTGCCCCAATTCTCGCAGAATCTCGTGGGTGGCCACCTCATCCATTACAATGGTGTCCAAGGTGCGCCACATTTCATGTTCGGTAAAAACTTCGCCGTACTTGTTTCCTTCTGTGGCGAACACGGTGAATTTTCCAGCCACCCAACGCAGCTTTTCCTTGGCGAGGACAGTTTTCGCTATGGTTAGCTTTTCTTTGAGTTCCGAAAGTTCCAGAGCATCTCCAGTACCCAGGGGACCCATGTCCCGAATACCCTGGTTAAAATCGGTAACCAGCTTGACAAACCGTTCACCCTCGGCGGAGGAACACTGATCAAAGGAAACGCGTTTGGGACTGAGGCCCACAGTGGTCAGGACTCTTGCTGCGAGCTCAACCTTGATCTTGCCCTGGACATTACCGGTGATGTAGTGACAGTCGCCGAAGTGACAGCCGACCACCATGACTCCATCCGCGTCATTGGTGAAAGCCTCGGCAATCATAGTGGGGTCAACCCGGCCTGTGCACATGACTCGGATGATGCGAATATCCGTCGTATATTGAATCCTGGAAACTCCAGCGAAATCAGCCGCTGCGTACCCTCACCAGGTGCAGCAGAAAACCAGGATTCTGGGAGTGAAATCTGACAAGAGAGTCACCTCCTTACGGGATGTGTGATGTGAGATGTGCGATGTGAGATAATAGAGTCAGAAGTTTTTAATCCCACATCCCAGATCTCACATCCCACATCGAAATATATAAGTCCAAAGTTTATCCGCTCAAAAAGGCCCTTATCTGTTCCTCGACCTGCTGGTCGGTGTAAGAATTTATGCTCAGTGCGTGCACGTAGCAGGTGGCAGCACAAATACCGCACCCTTTGCAGGCCACAGGGATTACCCGCACCTTCCGACCTTTATCTGTCTGAGCTATTTCCAAAGCGCCGTAAGGACAGAGCGCGACACAGAGCCCACAGCCTCTGCACGCATCCTCGTTGGCCAACACGGAGACAATTGGTTCTATGGTCATTACTCCTTTGGCCAGGGGGATTGAGGCGCGTGAAGCCGCCCCAAGTGCTTGGGAAATGGCCTCGCGCAAAGAGGCGGGATAGTGGGCGTTTCCGCACAGATAGACACCATCAGTGGCAAAATCCAGCGGCTTCAGCTTGACGTGACCTTCCAGGAAAAACTTGTTTTCGTCCAGGGTAACGCGCAGGAGCTTGGACAAGGCTTCGTTGTCCTCACCGGCAATAAGCGGCGTGGAGAGGACCACCAGATCCTGCGGTATTTCCAGTTCGCGGCCCAAAAGGTGATGGTAGACTTTTACCGCATTCTCTTGAACCTCGGGAGGTTTTTCCTGATCGTATTTTATGTAACGTACCCCCAGCTGTTTGGAGTGCTGGAACATGGCCTCATTTTCGGTGCCATAGGCCTGGATGTCGCGGTAGAGAATGTGCACGTTGCTCTTAGGATTCTGCTCCTTGATGGCAATGGCATTCTTGATGGCCGTCATGCAGCAGATGCGTGAGCAGTACTTGCGTTCCTCATTGCGGGCGCCAACGCACTGGATCATGACCACGTTATCGGCTTTGAATTTCTTCGTTCTAAAGAGTGCTTCCAAATCAAACTGGGTGATCACCCGCTTACCGTCGTAATGAAAGAGTCCTTCCGGTCTAAACACTTTGGCGCCGGTTGCGATTATGATCACGCCGACACCGAAATCTTGCTCAACTCCATTGGTTGACACGTTCACTTGGTAGTGGCCGATGTATCCTTGTATCTCATTAATGGTGGTGGAGGTTAAGATGCTGATGTTTTCGTGGTTACTGACCGCCTCCACCTGTTTGGCTAGCAACTCTTGTGCATCCACGTTAGCGGGTGCCAATCTGTGCAGATTTCGCAGTAGTCCTCCCATTTCCGCAGACTTCTC
>JAJDNL010000178.1 GCA_022340745.1 Deltaproteobacteria bacterium | reverse complement strand
CCTAAGATAAGACTGGAAATCTACTTGGCAAGGAAGGTAGGAGCCAAAGTCCACTGCTTGGTGTCAGTTTGTCTCCATCCGCAAACCCTGCTTTTTATTGTCATTCTGAAAAGCAAGGCGACGAAGAATCCAATAATTAATGGGTCCGCAGAGATTCATCGCTCGCTTAGAATGACATGGTAATTTTCGGATGGACACCTGTTAAAAGGGTAGGGGGTATGGCGATGATACATTAATACCGAGCCACTTTGGCATTAGTAGAAGGGGCAATAGAGTCCCAACTGCTGCAGTTCAGGCAGGGGAAGATACAACCTGGATCCGAGGTTTCTCTCCACCTAATCAGCTATACATCGCCACCATTTAGGGTTAGGAGGTCGGATAGTAAATATGCGCTCTAAGGTAACCTGGTTCAATTGAGGAGTGGGCTCAACGCTTCGGAAGATTTTTATCTAACTCCTCTATGTAAGCCATAGCTCTCTCCAATTCGTCGTTAAGGTGGCGAATTCTGAGCATGGATCTTACCCTGAAAGTTATTTCAGTTCTGTCGAACGGCTTGTTAACAAAGTCGTCGGCTCCTTCCAGATAGGCTTCCACATCTCTATCCTGATATGCGGTTACCATAATCACCGGGATTGACTTGGTTCTCTCTGCCCCTTTCAGCCTCTTACACGCTTCCACCCCATCGATTCCGGGCATCTTAACGTCCATGAGAATGACCTGCGGCTCTTCGCTCCGCGCCAAATCTATGGCCTCCTCACCACTTGCGGCTGCAATTACATCATATCCATCTTCAACAAGATAGATGCTGAGCAAATCCCTTATTTCCTTCTCATCATCAACTACCATGATCTTTTCCGCCACGGTGCCCCTCCTTTTACTCCACTTACGGAAAGAGTGCCAATGGAAACATCTCGTAGTGCCAGCAGTGTGTTGGTAGCAAGATCAATGCCGTGATTACGGCGGGGGGTAAAAATTATCTACTACGTAGATCTCCTTGGCCCTGGTAAGTGGTGGATGTAATAAAGAGCGAACCTAATTGATAAAACATCAAGAGAGAGCTCATTTTAAATCCCTCCTTCCCGACTTCTTATCGCTATGGTCTGAAAGGGAAATGAAACAGTTCCTGGGCCTGCGACCAGCGGAGGCTTGCTCCTTATTCATCAAATCCAACAGTCTTTTCTTATTTTGCAGCAATAGCCAACCCGTTAACCCGGATATTTCATGAAAATGCTCTAGCGAGCGCAATCCCCAGTCGGCAAGAGCGGACTTGGGTGAGCGAGCGAACTACAACAAAATGGTCTAAGCACCTTACATTTCGAAGATTCCCTGTCCGCCGCAGGCGGCCTGCAGGGAGCTTCAATCCCTGTCGCGAGACCGCGAAGATGGGCGTGCCACCGGGCAACCACAGGGTGTTGGCTCCGAGGCGTACCTGAGTGGTACGTCGCAGGGGCCGACACCCGAGGACGCCAGGAAGGACGGCCATATAATTCGCGCTCGCTGCGCTCCGCTCAGTCCCGCAAGCGGGTTCCCAGTTTCGTGGTCGCAGCAAGTGATTCATGAAATATCCGGGTTAGGAGTAGACTGGGATTCCAACCTCCGGCCAATGGTTGAACCGACCATTACCCCAAATAGTTCAATTTTTCTTGACAGTTGCCTACTTATGATATATTTGATACTAAATATATCATAATGAGGGGATTAGGTATGGAGAAGAGATGGCTGTTACGGTTGCCTAGAGACCTGGACGATTGGCTTACCCTGAAAGCTGCAGAACAAACTGTCAAGCGGGGAAAAAGAGTCTCAAAGAACACGCTGATTATCGAACTCGCCTCAGACGCTCGGGAGGCAAAAGTTCCGGATCCTACCATTGAGTCATCTGGGGCAGAAAGGTGGCAGGAGGTGAAATCGGCACTGGCATTCATTCAAGAGACAATAGAGGTCAGGACCGATATGGATTCACCGGGGAGTGATCGGTTGAAACAGCGCATTTCAGTCAACCTGAAAATGCTGGAATCTTACCTTGAGGATCTGGGAGAGTAGGTTTATCAACACGCAATAAACTGACGTCACCATTATTCTGTTGGCCTTGAATATGTGCTAAGCGTTCGCGATTTCATGCTCACAGGAAAAAAGGGTTTAGGAACATCCTAAACCCTTGATTTTATCTGGTGGGCGGACGCAGGCTCGAACTGCGGACCCCCGGCTTGTAAGGCCGATGCTCTCCCCACTGAGCTACCCGCCCCCACATACGTTTTGCCCTTAACAGGTCAGCATCCTTCTGTCAAGAGGATTCTGTCACGCCGCGTCTGTGGTCCGTGTCCAGTAGCAAAGAAGCGCATGACATAGACCAGTTAAGACTTAAGTACTAGGCACTAAACACTAAGCACAGTGGGACGACGCGGGGACGCGGAGAAACGACGAGACGGAGACGCGCCGAAAATGCGAGAAACTTAGAGGACGTCAATCTTGATGGTTTTTCTCCTGAATTCTGAATTCTAGACTCCGACTCCTGGCTCTTTACCCCATGCTCCATGCCCTATGCCCCATGCCTTCAACACAACGGACCACTGACAACTGACATCAAGTAAAAAACGTCCAACCGTATTTTGGCTGGACGCATGATTGTCAACTCTGCACTCTTGCAGGACCCTTTGGTAATCAGTGAGCCAGAATCTCCTCAGAAGATTCTGGGGGTTCGGTTGGAACCAAAACCTCATCGGTTTCTTCTATAGGCTTCTTGAAAAGTTGTTCGGGATCATCCACCAGCAAAGCTTGTTTAAGGACATCATCCATGTGGGCCACCAAAATTAGCTCCACGCCTTTCAAAATCTTGCCGGGAATTTCCTTGATATCTTTGGCATTTTCTTGCGGTATCAAAACTTCTTTGATCAGGCCGCGGTGCGCTGCCAACACCTTCTCCTTCAAACCTCCTATGGGAAGCACCCGGCCTCGCAAGGTAATCTCACCGGTCATAGCCAGGTCTTTGCGAACAGGTACCTTGAGCAGAGCAGAGGCGATAGCTGTTGCCATTGTAATCCCTGCCGATGGTCCGTCCTTGGGAATAGCCCCCTCGGGCACATGGACGTGTATGTCTAGCTTCTTATAAAAATTAGGGTCTAGTTCTAGAGCTGCAGCCCGGGAGCGCACGTACGTAAGGGCGGCCTGGGCTGACTCTTGCATAACGTCGCCAAGCTTACCGGTGATGGTGAGGCCTCCCTTACCGGGCACGGTCGCTGCTTCGATACCAAGCAGTTCGCCGCCGACCTCGGTCCAAGCGAGCCCAACAGCAAGGCCTACCTCATCTTTCTCTTCAGCGCTGCCGTAGTGGAATTTGGGTACCCCGAGATGCTTATTTACACTTCTCTCGGTTATCTTGATTTTGGTCTTTGGCCCCCTCTTGACCACCTCTTTGGCCACTTTGCGACAAATGGAAGCTATTTCTCGCTCGAGATTACGGACTCCAGCCTCTTTGGTATAGCGGCGGATAATCTCATAGATAGCGCCGTCAGAAAATTGAATGTTCTCTGGTTTCAGTCCATTTGCGTCACTTTGTTTCGTGACCAGAAACTGTTTGGCAATGTTGAGTTTGTCGAATTCGGTGTATCCCGGCAACCGAATGATCTCCATGCGATCCTGAAGCGCCGGCGGAATGGTGAACAGCGTATTGGCAGTAGTGATAAACATAACCTCGGACAGGTCGTAGTCAACGTCCAAGTAGTGATCGTTAAAAGCGAAGTTCTGCTCCGGATCGAGCACTTCGAGCAATGCCGCAGATGGATCACCGCGGAAATCCATGCTCATTTTGTCCACCTCGTCCAGGCAGAAGACAGGATTGTTGGATTTGGCCTTGCGCAGACTCTGAATAATTTTTCCTGGCAGTGCTCCGATATAGGTCCGGCGATGACCGCGGATTTCGGCCTCATCCCGCACACCGCCCAGGGAAAGACGAATGAAGTTTCGCCCTAGAGCTCGAGCAATTGATTTGGAGAGCGATGTTTTGCCCACTCCTGGGGGACCTACGAAGCAAAGGATGGGGCCCTTAATTTTCTTCACCAATGCCTGAACCGCCAGGTATTCCAGGATTCTCTCTTTCGGTTTTTCAAGACCATAGTGGTCCTCTTCCAGGATGATAGAGGCCTGGTCTATATCTAATTTGTCTTTGGTGCGTTCATACCACGGCAGGGAAAGCAGCCAATCGATATAGTTCCGTACAACCGTGGCCTCAGCAGACATAGGCGACATCAACTTGAGCTTTTTAAACTCAGAGCGAACTTTGGCAGCCGCCTCCCGCGCCATACGTTTGCGTTTGATGCGTCTTTGTAACTCGGCGAGTTCGTTTCTAAAATCATCCTTCTCGCCCATCTCTTTCTGGATGGCACGCATTTGTTCGTTCAGATAGTACTCCCGCTGGGTCTTTTCCATTTGTTTTTTGACCCGGCCTTTGATGCGCTGCTCAGTCTGGATGATCTCGATCTCACCGCTGATATACGCATAGAGCATCTCTAACCGATTGAATTGCGGGATGGCTTCAAGCAGCTTCTGTTTGTATTCGATCTTGAACGGCATGTGGGAGGCTATGGTGTCGGCCAATCGCCCCGGTTCCTCAATTGAGGACACCGAGAGAACCATTTCCTGGGAGATTTTTTTATTCAGCTTGGCGTATTTTTCAAATGCCTGAACAGTGCTACGCATCAAGGCTTCGATCTGAACATTCTGCTCAGTTTTTTCCTCGATTGACTTGACTTCTACCATGAAAAAGTCATCGTTGCTCAAAAATTGGGAAATCTTGCCGCGTTCTTTCCCTTCCACCAAGGCTTTTACCGTACCATCTGGCAGGCGAAGCAATTGCAGAATTGTCGCCACGGCTCCCATTCGAAAGATGTCTTTTTCCGTGGGATTGTCAGTTTTTGCCTTTTTCTGGGTGGCGAGAAAAATGGTTTTGCCTTGCCCCATGGCGTACTCTAAGGCCTTGATTGATTTTTCCCGACCAACGAAAAGAGGAGCAACCATGTTGGGGAAAATAACGATATCCCTGAGAGGCAACAACGGATACTCCATAGTTCCGAACTGATCCCCTTCGTCAACACTGTCGCGATTTTTCTTGAACATACCCATCGTTTTCCCGTTCAGTGAAGAAAAGGCTACGCTGCAAAGTACCAGTAGCCTTTTTCTAGGTTCTTAAAAGCAATACTTTCTATTCTTACGCCTCTGTGTCCTTAGGCTGATTCCAAGGAGCCTTCATACAGCAGAAGTGGCGATTCCCTGTTTGTTACTACCTCTTCACTGACAACGCATTCGCGAATATCTGGCTGGGAGGGAATCTCGTACATGATGTCCAGCATGATGTTTTCGAGGATACTCCGAAGTCCTCGAGCTCCAGAGTTACGCTTCATGGCTTCACGGGCCACAGCCTTCAAAGAGCCCTCAGTAAAACGCAAGGTCACATCTTCCATGCCGAAAAGCTTCTGGTACTGTTTTACCAGAGCATTCTTCGGCTCAAGCATGATTTTCATCAACTCTTCTTCAGTCAGTTCATGTAAGGTTGCCACCACTGGAAGGCGTCCGACAAACTCAGGAATCATACCAAACCTGATCAGGTCTTCGGGCTGCACCTGCACCAGAATCTCGCCCAATTTGCGCTCTTCCCGTTTTCTGATCTCTGCTGCGAACCCCAGGGCCTTAACCCCGATGCGTGACTTGATTATGCCCTCCAGGTTGTTGAAAGCGCCACCACAAATGAACAGAATGTTGGTGGTATCAATCTTAATGAATTCTTGCTGGGGATGCTTCCGTCCCCCCTTGGGGGGGACATTGGCAATGGTGCCTTCCAGGATTTTCAGCAGAGCCTGTTGGACTCCCTCACCGGAGACGTCCCGGGTGATGGAAGGGCTGTCCGCTTTGCGAGCGATCTTATCAATCTCGTCAATATACACAATGCCACGGGATGTTTTTTCCACGTCGTAGTCAGCTGACTGAAGCAGATTGACAATAATGTTTTCAACGTCCTCGCCAACGTAACCCGCCTCAGTAAGAGTGGTGGCATCGGCAATGGTGAAAGGAACGTCGAGGATGCGGGCCAGGGTTTGGGCCAATAGCGTTTTCCCGCATCCTGTCGGGCCGATTAAAAGAATGTTGCTCTTCTGAATCTCAACATCCTCCATCTCAGCCCGGGATTCAATGCGCTTGTAATGGTTATAAACTGCCACCGAGAGAATCTTCTTGGCCCTTTCCTGGCCGATGACATAATCGTCGATTGCCTCCTTAATCTCGGTTGGTTTGGGTACACTGCTTAACTTGGCAGCCTCTTCCTTCTCAAATTCTTCAGCAATAATATCATTGCAGAGTTCAATGCACTCGTCACAAATGTAAACGGTGGGACCAGCTATGAGTTTCTTGACCTCATCCTGGCTTTTGCCGCAGAATGAGCAGACCAGATCTCCGCCCCGGTCGTCTTTCTTTCTCGTCATCTAATCCTCCTTAACAAACCAATGTCGCACAGCGTCCCTTTTTTCTCTTCTCATGTACCGTAAATATTATAGCAGAATAGAGGTTATATTCAATGGCTTCTCTATTCATCCTTGCCCTCGGGAGCTTTCTTGGGTCCCTTTTCCTTGGAGTCCTCCTGCAGAATCTCCCGCTCGACGATGACTTTGTCAACGATACCGTATTCTCGTGCTTCCTCGCCGCTCATGAAGAAGTCTCGATCAGTATCATTCTGAATTTTCTCCAGGGATTGGCCGGTATGATGAGATAATATGTCGTTAAGTCTCTCGCGCATTCTCAAAATCTCTTTGGCCTGAATCTCCACATCGGTTGCCTGTCCTTGGAACGCTCCCAAGGGCTGGTGGATAAGAATACGCGAGTGTGGCAAGGTAAACCTCTTTTCGCGAGTCCCCGCTGCCAGCAAGAGAGCACCCATGCTGGAGGCCTGTCCCAGACACAGGGTTGCCACATCCGGTTTGATGTACTGCATGGTGTCGTAGATGGCCAAGCCGGAAGTGACCAGTCCTCCAGGTGAATTAATATAAAAGTTTATGTCCTTATCCGGGTCCTCAGATTCCAAAAATAGCATCTGGGCGATAATCAGGTTAGCCACCTCATCGGACACCGCCGTGCCCAGAAAAATGATGCGATCTTTGAGCAGCCTGGAGTAAATATCATACGCACGCTCCCCGCGGCTGCTTTGCTCAACAACGATGGGTATCAGGGTCATGAACGTTCCTCTCTTTTATTTTTGTCTTCCCCGGGGCCAGAGGCCACTTCCTCAACTTCTGTCAGGTCCGCGTGGTCCCGGAGGAAATTGATAACCTTTTCCTCCATTAACTGGCGCTTGTAGGGTTCCATCAAATTGTTATTTTTGTAAAAATCTCTCACCTGTTCATACGATTGGTTCATATCCTCTGCGGATCTGTGGAGCCCCTGGTCAACTTCCTCATCGCTGACCTCCAGGCTTTCCTGCTGAGCAATTCTTTCCAGGAGAATAGTGGCTCGCACCCTTCTTTCAGCAGCTTCTCGATTGCGTTCCTTGAAGGTCTCTTCATCCATTCCTGCCTGCGCTAGGGTGAGATTCTGTGCTGATAGGCGATAACGAATGGTGTCCAACATTCTTTGCAATTCCTGTTCCACCATGCTCTGAGGAACATCAAAGGTATTACGGCTGATCAACTCATCCAAGACTTGCGCCCAGACCTCCGCATCTACTTGCTGCTCCTTCTTGCTTTCCAATTCCTGGCGTACAGCAGTGCGCAAATCTTCAAGATTGTCAAAATCACCAAAGTTCTTGGCAAACTCATCATCCAGCTCTGGAAGCCCTTGCTCTTTAATATCCTTGATTTCCACCTGAAAGGTGGCTTTCTTGCCGGCAAGATTCTTGTTGCCATAGTCAGGTGGAAAAGTGACCTCGATCTCTCTTTGTTCACCCTTGCTTGCACCAATAAGCTTGGTTTCGAAATCGGGGTTGAAGCGGTTACCACCTACTTCCAGGTGAAAGCCCTTGGCCTCACCATCAGGAACAGGCTTACCCTCAGCGAAGGCTTTGAAATCAAGGACCGCGTGATCTCCTTGTTGAATGGGACGCGGCTTCTCAAGAGATTTGAGATAAGAGTTGGCTTGCCGCCGCAACTCGAGTTCAGCGTCAACTTCTTCCTCATTGACAACTCGTTGTGTTCTCTGAGCCGGTATCTTTTTGTAATCATTGACAACGACTTCCGGTCTCACCTCCACTATAAATGAATAGCGGAATGGTTCTCCCTCCTGTAGGGGTTCTCTGTCAAGGTCAGACTGACCAACAGCCTCAATGTCGATTTGTTCCAGGGCTTCCATTAACGTCTCGTTGACGAGTTCCAAGCCCACCTCATGGTAGATCTGGTCTGCATACTGCCGCTTGAGAATTGCCAACGGGACCTTACCAGGGCGAAATCCTCTGACCTTAGCAGTACGATTAAGCTGTCGATAAGCCTTCTTAAGGTGACGATTCACCTGATCCTCAGGGAGTTCTACATGCACCTTGCGTGCAATCTCACTAATTTCTTCAACGGAAATCTTCATTTGTCTATGATCTACTACTCCTCCCCAATGTGGCTAGCAATGAGCCCAGCTTCAACTCCTGCAAGCTGGTTGTAAGAATCCACAGGCAACACATCGCAGGTAGTGCTCCCTGAACCGCCCGACAATATAATCATAGTAAGTGGTATCTGGCAACCCTTAACCGTGATATTGACAACGCCATATGTGCACTGACAGTAGCCGTTTTGTCAACAATCCGAGCCAAAAAGCTCAAAAAAAAGGTTGGCCCGGCCTGAGCCAACCCTTTGCAATTGCCGCTGGTGCGAGAGGGGGGATTCGAACCCCCACACCCGAAGGCGCTGGATCCTAAATCCAGTGCGTCTACCAGATTCCGCCACCCTCGCACTACGTCTATAAGGTACCAATTACCTGTCCACTGGGCAACAATTCTCAGTGAAGTGCGATCAGAACCTCAAGAGGGTTGTCGTCCCCGATTACGGAGACCGGTCGCAGACCTGTTTCGGGCTGCGGAGCGGTGCAACTCGTGGAATAGTTTACCCTCCTGCCCGGCTGATTTGCAAGCGCTAACAGGCGAGAGCAGCGATTTTTACCGGTTTGGCTATGCAGCATTACGACATACACAGGTGGTGTTCTGGTTACAATTGTTGACTAAGGGACGAAGTATCATCTTTTCTCTTGCTTCAGTAAATTCAATTGAGTAATCTATTTGTAGACCAAACCTCTTTGTACTCAAGGATTCCGTGTTAGCCCGAATGGTTATGAAATATACAGGGTAGGGAGTCTCGTCGTCATTAAAGCAGTAACCCGCAAAAAATAGGAAGAGCTGCACAGTTCTTTTACTCTCAAAGGAGACAACTGTATGAGTAAAAAAACAAGAAAGGCAGCGTGTATTTTCGTATCTCTGTTGATGTTGAACGTGACAGTCGCCGGCTCGACATTCTGTCAACAGCTGACGGTAAAACAACAAAGAGATGGGAGTATAAAGATAGAAAGTACACCCAAAAAGGTGAAGGCACGCATTGCAAACATGGTCTATTGTAGGACAATTGACGAGTTGATCAAAGAAGAGAAAGATACGCTCAACAAGCTCATATCTGATAATAGATATGGAGAGCTTAAAGACTCTATAGAAATTATCGAGGGTCTACGGGCATTAAGAGCACAGAAATGTAAATAGATAGTGTCACAACACTTCCCCTGAATTTCCCAATATAAATAAACCAATTCAGCACCACTGATATCGACGGTCAACAAGGATGAAAAAGAAAAGATCACCACTGCGGGTACTCATGGCGTTTTCCGAGGTTGCGCCTTTTGCCAAGACCGGGGGGCTTGCCGACGTGGGCGGTGCTTTGCCCCTTGCTTTGGGCAACCTAGGCTGCCAAGTGCGAATTGTAATGCCTTTCTATAACCGCTTCGTCGAGGAGTTAGCTGAGGCAGACCCTGTGGTGGAGAACGTACCAGTGGTGTTCGGCTCCCAGGTGATTGACACTGACATCTATCGCGGCCAACTCAACGATAGCATAGAAGTCTACTTCATCCGCAGGGATGAATTCTTTGACCGAACCTATCTCTATGGAACCCCAAAAGGTGATTATTTTGATAATTTCCAGCGCTTCACCTACTTCTGTAAGGCTGCTCTTTCCGTATGTTCTGCGGTACAGTTTCAGCCTGACATCGTGCACTGTCATGACTGGCAGAGCGGCCTGATCCCAGCCTACCTGAAACACTTGGTTGCAGCTGAGGACCTCTTGGCCGGGACCGCGAGTATGTTTACCATACACAACATCGCCTATCAGGGGCAGTTCGCGGCAAACCTGTTCCCACAGACCGGGTTGCCCGACAGTTTTTTCAGCGTGGATGGCATGGAATTCTGGGGCGGGATCAACTTCATGAAGGCGGCTATAGTTTGTGCGGATGTCATTACCACAGTCAGCCCTCGTTACAGCGAGGAGATCCAGACCAAGGAATACGGACATAAGTTGGAAGGCGTTCTTCAAATGCATCAGCGCAAGCTGCACGGAATTATAAATGGTGCCAACTACGAGGAATGGAATCCGGAAAACGACCCGTATATCGCCGCCAACTACTCCAGGGAGAACCTGGAAGGCAAGCACATGTGCAAGCTGGACTTGTTGCGCACGGTAAAGCTTCCAGAAAGACTAATGAACAGGCCGCTGCTTGGCGTTGTTTCCAGATTGGCAGATCAGAAGGGGTTAAATCTTTTAGCGGCTGTTATGGACAAATTCGTGGCTTATGATCTGGGCCTGGTAATTCTTGGGGTTGGGGAAGATAAGTATCACACACTGCTGACCGCGCTCGCTGAGCGCTATCCAGAAAAAGTCGCAGTACGGCTGGAATTCGATGAAAGGTTGGCCCACAAAATCGAAGCCGGCGCTGATATGTTCCTGATGCCGTCCCAGTACGAACCCTGCGGCCTGAATCAGATGTATAGTCTGCGCTACGGCACCGTGCCGATCGTGCGGGCCACCGGCGGTCTGTACGACACCATCACCCCTTTCAATTCCACCAAAGGCAAAGGTGTTGGCTTCCGATTCACCGATTACAAACCGGAGTCGTTCTGGGAGACCGCCAAGACAGCTCTCGATCTCTTTTCCCAAACTGAGACCTGGCGGCAAATTATGAAGAACGGCATGGCCACGGATTTCAGTTGGCTGTCCTCCGCTGAACAATACTTAAAGCTCTACGAGAAGACAGTAGCTGAGAAGGCAGCAGAAAGTAGGCAGCAGGCAGCAGACAGCACGCAGTCCGCGACTGAGGGCGGGATAGGTAAGCAGAAGGCAAAAGACAGAAGAAAGAGAGGCAAAGCATAGTGAAGCTACGGTACGGTTTTTCGGAACCTCCCATAGCTGACTCTAGTTACTCTAGTTACTCTAGTCACTTTAGCTCACTTTAGTTCATCTTGGGCATTTAATGTGGAAAGGATGGTAGTAATGACTCCTAAGCGAATTGTTTTCCTGGTTCTCGGAGTGCTGTTTGCAACGTTCATTATTCAGAATTCTGATGTGGTGCAGGTGCGGTTTCTCTTTTGGGGCACACAGGCATCTCGGGCTCTTATTTTGCTGGGGGCTTTCATTCTGGGTATTATTGTGGGCTGGGTGTCTGGACGGGTGACGAAAAAAGCAGAATCGCCGCCGGCGAGCACTGGGAAAGCACCTCCGACCAAAGACATCCAGTAGACGGTAGAACCTAGCACTGTATACGAGACTCTCTGCTTGTTGCCCGCTGGATCCTGCCTTTTTTCATCACTCGTTGGGCCCTTTTGGTGCAAACGAATCCTTGGCACCGCGTTTGCAAGATCGAGTGCAGGACCTGCATATGGATTTGGAGAAGGCTGCCGCTGATCATCAAAATGCGTTAGCCGAGGAATTGTACCTGGCGGAAGAACGCCTGCTCCATACCGAAAAGAACGGAATCAAGGAGGCTTACCTGGCGGGGATTATCTTGGAAAAGGTCATGAAAAAACTTCTGAGTCAAGTTGATAAGAAACTCTCCTCGGTGGAGACGTCTACAAAAGAAGGTGGTGCTACCACTGATCCCAAGGAGCGTTGATGACGAAAAATGAGAAACTGCTGAAGGCTTGGGATCAGCTCGTAAAAACGCTGAGCCAGAAAGAGGGGTTGAGCGGCGATCAGGCGGTCGCGCATGTGAAAAAGCATTTTCCCGAGCTCTACGAGCTTTATAAGGAAGCGAAGAGACAAAAGAAGGCGAAGGGTTCACGGTAATTCGTTTCACCCATAGTTTCCGGTGAGCGGCAAGCAGTAAGCAGATTAGACCGACATTTTTTGCCGACGGCGTACTGTTTACCGCTTACTCCTTACCGCAGCTGCCTGCTGCCGACTGCCCGCTGCTTCCTGACCATGGCTCTCGACTCCAAGAGACGAATACAGTATCATTTGCTCCATGAAAGTGATTATTCTCATTGTTTATCTGGCTTTTTTCAGTGTCTCCCTCGGACTCAAGTGGTTGAACATCAAGTACCTGAAAGAAAAAGGCCATGAAGTCCCTGCCGAATTCACCACTGCCATTGATGCTGAGACCTTAAAAAAAACCGTATCGTACACGGCTGAAACCAGCAGACTCAGTACTGTCTTGTCGCTGTTCAATACCCTTCTGGTGATTGTTTTTCTGTTCGGCGGATTTATCACCATTTACGATGGCTGGGTCACTTCCCTCTCACAGTCCTTTGTCGTGCGGGGGGTCTTTTTTGTCCTGGGTCTCATGTACGCTGGGACCATCTTCAGTATCCCCTTCAGTCTTTACAAGAATTTCAACATTGAGAACCGCTACGGCTTCAATACCATGACAGGGCGGCTCTGGCTAAGCGATTTGCTGAAGTCCACTGTCATCTCCACCGTGCTCTTAGTGCTTCTGGTTGCGGCTGCCCTTTTTCTTGTTCGCCTCAGCCCAGGGTGGTGGTGGCTGTGGGTGTGGGCTGTCTTCCTGCTTTTCAGCATCTTTCTCATGTACATCTCGCCTTATGTTATCGAACCGCTCTTTCTTAAATTTGAACCGGTGCAGACTGATGGACTTGAAGCTGAGATCAGAGCTTTGGTTGAAAAAGTGGGGATCAAGGTGAAAAATGTTTTTCAAGTGGATGCTTCCAGACGTAGCCTCCACTCCAACGCTTACTTCTCGGGAATCGGAAGAGTAAAGCGGATCGTTCTCTTTGATACCCTTCTGGAAAGTATGACTCACCGGGAAATACTGGCGGTCTTAGCACACGAGGTGGGGCATTGGAAGAAGAAGCACGTGATCAAAAGAATCATCCTAACCGAGATAGTGGCCCTGGGAGGAATTTTTCTTGCTTACCGATTGCTTGGTTGGGAGGGGTTGCCGGGAATAATTGGGCTGGAGCAGGGCTCGTTCTATGTGCGAGTCTTCATACTCGGATTTCTCAGCTCGCTGTTACTGTTTCCCTTGACTCCAGCTCTGAGCCTTCTCTCCCGCAAGCATGAATGGCAAGCGGATACATTTGCCTCTGAACTCACGGGAAGACCGCTAGACTTGGCAGAGGCTTTGATAAAGCTCTCCAAGGAAAACCTGGCCAATCTCCACCCTCATCCCCTCTATGCTGCTTTTTACTACAGCCATCCACCAATGGTGGAGCGAGTAAGGAGGTTGCAGGAACAAGCTAGGGCTGCACAACCGGTTCATGAGTAATGCGGACGGCTATTGTTACGCCGCCTCGTGCTGATATGGTTCCCCTAGACCGGTGAACGAAAAGCTGTAAAATGTTGGTGTTTTACTGATGTCCGTTTTCTTCTGATCTTACCTCTGTTCCACTTCAAATCCTTTCCCTTTCAAAAGCTCCAGTATGCTGTCATCTCCAACCAAGTGAGCGGCCCCAACGACCACAAAACTATTACCATCCTTTCCTGACAAGTCTTCAATTTGTTGAACCCACGTTTGGTTTCTCTCTACCAGCATTTTAGTATAGACTTCGGGATAGTCTTCAAACTCCACTTTCACCATAGATGCCAATGTGTCGGAATCACCACTTTTCCAGGCATTGATCATATCAACTACCTGCACCCGCATGGTGTCGAGTTCCTGCAGTACTTTGGCAAGAAATGAGTCTTCCTCCTGCCTACTCATCTCGGTAAACAAGCCAAGTTGGTCATCAATGGATTCCAAAAAGCGTATGTCTTTCCCATCTCGCTTTGCCTTATCAAAAAAATATTTATCTATGCCATAATTTGGATTGAACCCCAACCTTTGGAGTTCCACACTGGTCAGGGTCAATGCGCAGAGCCAGGGCTTGAATTGATTGAATATCTCCACCTGAAGACCAAGTTCGCCAACTTTTTGCTGCAGCAAGGTATACGTTTGTTTGGAGACTTGCTGCTCCAGTGTTTGACCCTCAGGAAGAAGGCCAAGGCTTGTCACCTTAGCTTCAAAAGCCGGATCACTGAGGTCATCCATATCTGCTTCGAAAACAATAATACTGGCATCACTGTAGCTGGTTTCGATTGCCTTATCAAGCGCCTCCAACTCCCTTGGTAGGAGGTGGATTGATCCGAGAAGATAAATGGTACTGTTCCCCTTTTCTACGGACCACAAGAAATTTTTCTTTGTTTTGCCGTTGGAGTTTTGCTGGGTATAGGCGACGTTTATGGGAATCCATAGTGCCACCAAGAATGTGAGAATAGCGAACGCTCTCAAGGTACTTTGTTTGACCAAACCATTCATGCTCATATCATTGGCCTCCCAAAACCATACAGTTTGTCAACCAACCCTTCAGTAGGGCAAACACCAGGATCTGCAAGAAGAGAGCCAAGAGCTCCTTCTGTGCAACTATTTAATATCATGAATCATGTAAACCCTAACGTTGCATACCCAAACCGGTAAAAATCGCTACGCTCGCGTGATAGCGCGCCATCTGCGAGCGTGCTCGTCTCGGACAGGATATCACGTACGGTCAAGTACTGTTCATCCTGTCCCAGCCTGCGCGCACCCACATTTGGCGCACTCTGACGCGTTTTTCCTCGGCGTGGGTATGCAACGTTAGGGTTCATTCTCGTAATTGGGAAATAAAAGATGCGGCATACCTTGCTGATCGAAAAACTGTCAACCAAGTTAACATCTGCGGGATGGAAGAAAAAAATATATAAATAATTTTAGCTAGTTATAAAATATAAATAGAGTTACCATGACAAGGGATAATCTTTCCCACTTAACATGACATTCTAGCCCACTATTGACAAACTGGCCACAGCCCTGTATACGTCACGGATTAAGATGCCGCACTGCCTTCAACAAAGGAGGACGACATGAACAAGGCCGATCTGGTTAACGAGGTAGCCAAGGTAGTCAAAACAAAAAAAGAGGCCCAGGCTGCAGTAGACTGCGTTTTCTCGTCGATCACCAATGCGTTGAAAAAAGGCGACGCAGTCACACTGGTAGGGTTCGGAACTTTCAAGGTTGCAGAAAGAAAGGCAAGGAAAGGGAGGAATCCTCAGACCGGCGCACAAATTTTTATTGAAGCTCGGAAAGTTCCCAGGTTCGTGGCAGGGAAAGCTTTGAAGGATGGGGTGAGATAGGGAAAATCGGTTTCTCAGTCTGAATTACTTCTGGACAAGGGATAATTTTAGCCTCTTGAAGAGGGTGTAGGTGACCTCTCCAAGGGGCTTTTTTCTTTGCCTGACCCACAAATTTTATGCATTATCCGGGCTAAATGCGGTCTCGAGACGCAGATAAATAAAAAGGGCATCTCATCTTACTCAGATGAGATGCCCCTGATAAACGAGTTTTTGCCAACTAAAGCTTTTTGACGTTCTGGGCGGCGGGGCCTTTGGTGCCCTGTCCCACTTCAAAGCTTACGCGGTCACCTTCGTAAAGAATTTTGAAACCGGGCATGTCGATGGCGGAGTGATGGACAAAGATATCCCCACCCTCGTCTTGCTCAATGAAGCCATACCCCTTCTTTTCGCTAAACCACTTAACTGTTCCTTCTGCCACTGCCTTGACCTCCTCAATGAGTTTTTTCCAAGCCCCAGGCCGCCACTCTGGCAAAGGAAAAAATCCTCGAAAGCCCAACCGACTTGAAAGCTTAAATTCGTCCATTAACACAGAAAAGTGATGGAGTCAAGTATGAAAAATAGTAGGAAAATCTGTATTTTTCGCCTGCTCACATCGTAAGTCAAGCACGCAAAATATGAGAGCTATCTGAGTTCGTGAGACGCGGACGTGATAGATCATTAAACCAAGAATTGTTTGATTGTGGCGACCAACTTATCCATGGAGAACGGTTTCGTCATGTAGTAATCGACACCAGTTTGCTCACCCAAGAGGCGATCTTCAGTCTTATCCCTTGCTGTTAGCATAATAATAGGAATCCGCTGAAGTTCCTTCTGAAATTTCAGAAGCCGACACACCTTGTAACCATCGAGGTTAGGGAGCATCACATCGAGAATTATGAGGTCTGGTTTCTGGGCGCGGGCGAGTTCCAGACCCCCATTGCCATCATAGGCTGTTAAACATTCAAAGTTTTCCTGTTCAAGCCTCGTTTGGAGAGCTTCGACAATGTCAGGTTCATCGTCGACGATCAAGATTCTATTCTTCTGCATGACTTCCCCTCAGCTCAGCAAATCCGGTTTTCAATCTTTTCAGCTTTTCACTCCTGGGAGCAACAGGCCTAACAATTCCGGTACGAGGACGGAAAAAAGGTCTGAATAATATGAGGGTACACAAAAGCAAATATGATGCCAGTCTCGGTTCGGCGATCTATCATGGCATTATCTGACCCGGAGAAGGCTGAGGCCAGGAAAATAGGTGATGATAATGAGGGCTACGAGGAGAATGGCCAGAAATGGCAGGGAAGCAACACCGAGACGGAGGATGGGCTTCTCGAATCTAAGGCTGGCAATGAAGAGATTCATCCCTATGGGTGGAGTGGAGTAACCGATCTGAAGGTTGGTGAGGAAGATGATCCCAAGGTGCAGGAGGTTGATGTCATAACCTTGGGCTAGAGGGACGATGAGTGGTGCCACGATAACCAAGGCAGAATAGACATCAAGCAAACACCCCACGAGCAGAAGGAAAATGTTTAAGATAAGCAGAAAAGCGAACTTGCTCTCCACCTGGCCCTGGATCCAGAGCAAGATCTTGTTGGGTACCTGCTGATCAATGAGAAGACTGTTGAAGGCCAAGGCAGCACCTAGAATGATGATAATACTGCCAACCATTACCACGGTCTTGACAACGATGGCGGGCATTTGGTTGAGCTTCACATCTCTATTGATGAGGAGAGCCACCAGGAGAACATACACGACAGTGACCACGGCTGCTTCGCTTACCGCCAGGAAACCACTGTAGATTCCACCAAAAATCACCACAGGAAGCAATATCTCCCAGATGGTCTCCCGGAAAGTGGCGATAAATTCCTGGAAATCAAAGCTAATACCCCTGCACTCACCGCGGACTCCCTTATACATGCTGTACATGGAAAGCAGGACAATCGGTAAGATGCCTGGGATGAGACCAGCCAGGAAGAGCTGAGGAATGCTGACGCCGGCAACAACCCCATAGATAATCATGGGAAGACTCGGGGGAAAGAGAAGGCCGAGGCTGCCAGAGCTAGTAAGGAGTCCCAGCGAAAAGTCTTCCGGATATCTCTCTTCCAGCAGAGCCGGCAGAAGCAATCCCCCCAGGGCGACGATGGTGATGCCTGAGGCCCCGGTAAGTGCGGTGAAAAAAGCGCAGGACAGCAGGGCGACCACAGCGAGACCCCCCCGGACGCAACCGAAGAACGCAGTGGAAAGCTTAACCAGTCTTTTTCCGGCACCGCTTTCCGCCAGAATATAGCCGGCGAAGGCGAAGAACAACAGAGCGATGAGCAGGGGATTGGAGGCCAGTCGGTACATCTCAATGATCACAATGGAGAGGTCGATCCCCATAAAATGGAACCAGAGCAGAGCGACGGCGGAGATGATAACAAACAGCGGGGCGCCGGATATCGCTGGGACGACCAGGAGGAGAGTCAAAACTATCTTCACGTCTCCACCCCTTCCGGTCTCCTGACCAGCCCACTGATGCAGTTGAAGCTAAACCTGAAAGCCATCAGCCCGAAGCTGATGGGAAAGATAAGCACCAGCCACCAATATGGAATGGAGGCAAAGGCAATATCGCCGGCCAACCTTTCTCCCTGGACGAAGTTCCAGGAGGCCCACAGCAGGAGAACACAGACAACCGTGGAAATGAAACAACAGACAAAATCAGCGATGAGGCTCATCCGTCCTGGCAAGACTCTTGGCAGAAGGTCGATGCCGATGTGCTTTTTTTCAAGGGTAGCCCTGGTAGCCCCCAGGAAGCTTATCCACAGCACGCCGTGTCTGAGTAGATCATCACCCCAGACAAGCCCGGTGGAGAAAAAATTACGTAGGATGATCTGGGTCACGGCAAAGGCGGCCAGAAAGCCAAGAAGGAGCACAAGCACCCATTTCTCCAGATTACCAAGAAACTGGCTTATTCTTTTCAAGTGACCGGGCAATGATTTATTCACTCCGTTTTACTCGTACCTGCCCTGTACTCCTCGAGGGCTTTTTTGACTTTCTGGAGGGCTTGTCTGGGCAGGAATTTTGGGTCTACATCAGCCATGGCTTGATCGAACAGCTCCTTGAAATGGTTCAGTTCGTCGGGCTCTATGGTTAACTGTTGGATCCCTCTTTTGAGCATTAAGTCCAGGGCTTCTCGGTTGTCTTTTCTAGTTTTCTCAGTAAGGCGGCGGAGATACTGTGCACAGACCTTTCTGGTGATTTCTTGGTCCTGAGGAGAAAGACGCGAAAAAGCCCTGTTACTGATGATCAGTCCGCCGCCAATATAAGCGAGCGGCACATCAGTAACGTATTTGATGCGGGTGTACCACTGAGTCACCAGGGCATAATATGGTGAGTTGTATACTACTTCCAGGAGGTTGGTCTGCAGGGCTACCAACACGTCCGGCGCGCCGACAGTTACCGGCGAAACTTCTGCTCTGCTGAACACGGCGTTTGCCATTGCAGCATCGGCCGTACTCCAGACCTTTTTCCCCTTCCAGTCATCAATGCTGTTGATGGGAATCGTGGTCATGACATAAATGAAGCCGATTTCTGACCAACCAAGCATCTGATATCCGTTTTTGGAAAAGCTTTGGTTGAAGTCATTGACCATCTTTTCCAAGACGTAGTCAACTTCTTGATAGTTGCTGAACAGGAAGGGAACGTGAAGGGCGCGGATGTCCGGGTTGATGGTGGCGAGGAAGGTGGAGGTAAAAATCGCAGCATGAATTGCTCCGATACGCAACTTTCTGAATACATCCCGCTCATCCCCGAGCACGAAGCCAGAATAGAGCTTGAAGCCAACCCGCCCGTCCGTCTCTTTCAACAATGCATCGTTCATTTCCCGAAAAATCTTCATGAGAGAGCTGTTTTCAGGTGCCAGGGTGGCCAGCTTTATCTCATGCTGTGGCCGAGCTGCATTGAGGGGAAATGGCCAAAGGAGCGAGAAAGAAAACAGGAAAATACCTGCAGCAAAAACCCTAGTGCTGATAATTCTCAGGTGTCGTCGATTGGCTCGTCTAGGGGAGTTCTCCAAAGTAGTCATCCATTTTCTCCAACATTTCACTGGCCTTCTCTTTGGCCAGTGTGTTCGCCAGAGTTAGCTCAGGAACCACATCAACAGGAGCGTCCATCACTCCCTGAAGGGTTCTAGCGAAAAGATCTCTATCTCGGAGGCGGACAGCATAATATCTGGCAAACAGCACTTGGGCTGAGAGGAGCTTGTCGGCTCCTAGAGAAAAAGCCTTGTCGAAATGCTCTTTAGCTTTGTTTATATTTCCGCCAACAAAGTCAGGTTTGGCCGCCAGGTAAACAGCCATAAGGAGGTGGGGGCTGCCGTAGTAAAATGAATCATCCAGTTCAAGAATCCTCTGCATAGTGGCCTCCAGCATGGCCATGTCAGCCAGAGTCTCCACGCTGTCCAGATTCAGACTGATCCATTTAGCCCAGGCACTGGCAGTCCAGAAGAGGGCCGGAACGTCCTGCTTGTTGTATTGCTTGAGGAAAGCAACGAAGTCATTTAGCTGTCCTGTCGCAGCTTGTTGAAAATCTTGCTTTTTCGATAGAGCTCTGAAACCGTAGCTTTTGGCTTTGGCATAGAGTGCTGCCGCTTTGTCCGGGTCAGTGTCCTCTACGAACGAGGAGGCATATGCTGCGTACGCCTGACAGCCAGCGGTCAGCAACTCACTGTTGCCAGGATAGGCCTCTATGAGGCCGTCAACGAGCATGAGGTAAGCAGGGGTGCCGGCACGAACGATGGTAGGATCCGACTGCTTGCTAGCCGCGATGAAAACGTCTTCGGCGGTATAGGCCACTGCTGATACTCTGGCCGGTTTCGTGGGCGCACAACCGCTGGAAACAAGCAAAAAGCTCAAAGACCAAATGAAGACCAGACCCTCGCGAGTGAAAGACATCAAGGCCTCCGGATCGCTTCAACGTAACAAGATTTAGTATGGCGGCTCATTAAAATAGACAACCTTGGAGTTACTAATCTTTAAAAATATCCACTGTATCACCCACCTGTCAAGGGAAGAGGAATTATATATGAAGCTGCACAAGCAATTCATTAGTCTACAAGAACCCTTTTTTTATTACAGTTCAAAGAGTATGGGGTCTGTTTTATGGGATTACTATTGGGACTGGTCATCAACAGAGGAAGCGAGAGAGCAGTAGAGATAGGAAACGTGCTGACGGTTGAATATCCGCCCAGAATAAAAATAGTTTGACCGTGCTTTTTCGATCTGGAAAGATAGCACGGGAAGAAACGTGGAACGAGGAATTAGGCACTCTCACAATTTCGGACTTAGGATTGCAGAGTGCGGATTAAACATCTCGCATTTCGCATTGATCATTTTGCATTTGACATTGGTCATGTGCCTTCGGCGTCAATCAGTCAGTACGCTTCGCTGTCATTTGTTGTAAGAGGTAAAGTGCAAAGCTTTTATGGCGCTGGCGGCTGATAGCTCATTACATTTGGCCTAACGAACTGAACAGACAGAGGTTCATTACCATGCGTTATAGGTTCGTGGTACACGAGCATCATGCGTCCCAGTTGCATTTCGACTTCAGATTAGAGATTGGGACCGTTCTCAAGTCCTGGGCCATTCCCAAAGGGGTTTCCATGAACCCAGCGGAAAAGAGGCTGGCGGTGGAGGTGGAAGATCACCCTCTGGAATACATTGATTTTGAGGGCGTTATTCCCGAAGGAAGTTACGGCGCCGGAGCGGTGGTTATTTGGGATGAGGGTGAGTTCGAGCTACTGGAAGCGACTGAAAACAAAATTTCTTTTGTCCTGCACGGAAAACTTCTTCACGGTGGATTTGCCTTGAGGAAGCTCAAGCCTAGAGGGGAAGGTGCAGACAAAGACTGGCTTCTTATTAAGAAAAACGATGAGTACGCTAATCGCGATTGGCAGTTGGAACTGGCCCTCACTCAGGAAAAAAGGAAGGAGTTGATGGAAACGAATCCGCCCTGTGAAACCTCTTAACACCAATAGTCATTCATAGTCATCTAGCCACTATACGTGGCCGTCACTACGCTAGGCTGTCATTACGCTTCGCTGTCACTTGTTGTCACTAGGTCATTGTGATTGCTAATAATAAATGGAGCAAACGACTACAAATGACCATTCATGACGGGCGTCAGCCCACGTGACGGCGAAGCCAAATGGCCTTAAAGCGAAAACCTGAATCCGGAGCTCAAGTATGCCAACAATAGTCGTAAGTGATATTGAAATTTACTGGGAAAGTCACGGAGAAGGTGAACCTCTGCTATTGATCAGTGGGGTCAGCGGCGGCACCTGGACGTGGGAAGAATGTATCGGTGCCTGGTCTCCTCACTTTCGGGTGATTGTCTTTGACAATATGGGCTCAGGTCGTTCCAGCATGCCTGATCGAGCGTATGGGATCGCGGAGATGGCGGATCATGCCGCAGCTGTCCTGGATGCCGCCGAAGAAGAGCGAGCCTTTGTGGTGGGGTTATCGATGGGTGGGATGATCGCTCAGGAGTTGGCATTGTGTCACCCAGGGCGAATTTCTGGTCTGGTACTCGGATGCACCAACTGCGGCGGCAGTGAGCGCATCCCACCAGCTCCTGAGATCATTCAAGGATTTGCCAATAACGCGGGTCTTTCGCCCGAAGAGATTATTGACAAGAACCTCACCCTCTTGGTTACGCCTGCATTCTTGCACAGTGGCTCGGACTCCTTGAAACGTTACAGAGAACGGCAGCTAAACGCTCCTCTGCAGCCGGATTACGCTCTGCAGAGACAACTGGAGGCGATCCGCAGCTTCGATGTCTGTGACCGCCTCGGCGGTATTCAAACCCCGACTCTTATCCTCACAGCGGATTGTGACCAACTGGTACCAGCAGAAAACGGCCGGTTATTGGCGAAGCGCATTACTGGAGCTCAGTTGAAGTCCTTCACCAATACTGGTCATCTCATTTACCTTGAACGCGCTCAGACATTCCACCAAACCGTAGTGGAATTCTTTGAGGCTCTTTCCTAGGCTGATGGCATGAGGGAATGTGTTCCCTCCTTTTTCCTTTTCCCTCCCTCCTTTTTCTGCTATCGTGCGCCAGCGTGACCGCAGGTAGGTACGTTGTAGATTCATGATTGCAGATTGCAGATATGAAAAAAGCAGGCAGGAGGCAGAGAGCAGCTGGCAGCCCCGCAACAAGAGCTGTCGATGAGCTCAAGGGGACTCGCTAATGACATAGAGTGAAGGATGTTGCTTCTACCCCATGCTCCATGCTATATGCTCCATGCGCAATTCTCCTGACTCCTAGATCCTAGATCTATTATCCCATGCAATTACCAGCCTTAATTAAAGTTCTTTGCTGTTTTGGCCTTATCCTGGCCCTGAACCGCTTGCGAGTTCATCTCAGCCTTTGTCTCTTTGTTGGCGCGGTGGCGGTGGGGTTTTGGATGGGACAAACGCCAGTTCAGATCACTCATGGGTTGATGGCAAGTCTTTCCAGTGCGGAAACCTTACAGCTGGTGGCGATCATTTGTCTTATCCTGGTGGTGAGCCAGTTGATGAAAGTCTCCGGCCAACTTGATCGAATTGTGAACAGTTTTGTTGCTATCGTTCAGGATGCCGCCACGGTTACTGTTGTCATGCCTGCCCTTATTGGCCTATTACCCATGCCGGGTGGAGCACTGTTTTCAGCGCCCATGGTGGAAACAGCAGTGGCTGGTTGCTCTTTGTCACAAGACCGAAAAACGGCGGTCAACTACTGGTTTCGCCACATCTGGGAGTTCTGGTGGCCACTTTACCCTGGGGTGGTTCTAGCGGTGAGTCTTTTACAGGTAGAGATGTGGCGTTTTATTCTTGTCCAGGCGCCACTCACCCTCCTCGCCATCGCAGCAGGCACGCTGTTTCTTCTGAAACCGCTGCGTGAAACGAGAGACAAGAATAACCGGCGGAGTTTCAAAGTACAGATTCTGGGCCCTTTTCTTTGGGAAACTATGCCGATTCTGGTTGTGGTTGGTTGTATCGGTTTTTTTACCTTACTGCGAAGCCTAACTTTGTGGTTCGGCATGGACATCAAGCTTCCAGCCGCCATGCCTCTGCTGTTTGGACTGTTGGCTTGCGTGATTTGGGTACTGCGAGTCAACAGGCTAGGCTTTAGAGCTTTCTGCACAGCTCTGGTTGATCGCAACACCCTGCCTATGCTGCTCCTTATTTGTGGGATCATGGCCTTCAAAGGAGCCTTGATAGACAGTCAGGCCGTTTTAGAGATCAGAGAAGAAATGGTTCAATACCAGATTCCGTTTCTCATAGTTGTCGTGGCAATGCCTTTTATTTCAGGCCTTATTACCGGCATTACCATAGGTTTTGTAGGCGCCACCTTTCCAATCCTCGTCCCCCTCTTTGTCGGACTGTCGCCACTCGACTTTTTGCTTCACGCCTCCCTTGCCTATGTCTCAGGGTACGTAGGGATGATGCTGTCGCCGGTTCATATTTGCCTGCTGGTCACGAGAGACTATTTCAAGGCCAGCCTGGCAGCCAGTTACCGGCATATTTATAAGCCGGCGGCAGCGTTGATGGTTACCTGGATAGGAGTTTTGGGGCTTCTCCACTCCTTTTAGCCCGTTTGGTCCAGAATTTGCACACAATTCTGCAACCCTCTTCCCGCCCCGGACAGCATTAGGAAAAGGGTCATATTTTAGAAAATGAATGAGATCTCAGGTAGTTGAGAGCTTTAACCAAAGGTCAAGGAAACAATCTGTTGGCAACCGTAAAAGAAACGCAGCCAAAAACCGGTAGCTCAAACACAGCCGACGAGGAGTGGCAGGCAGCAGAAAACGTGCTCACCAGCCTGCAGCTCGCCAGGAAGAACTATTCCCTTTATCCCGAAGATCACATCAATTGTACCAGAGCTATGGAGAGGTTCTGGCAGCAACTTGAAACCTTCCTACAAACGCACGGTAACCTCAGATTCGAATTAGAGAAAGACCGACTTATCTTTCAGGGAGAACCGATCCTAAAAGAGACCCCCGAGGACGGTAATTTACCGTTCACCCTTTTCCGGGATGGTATTCAGTGGTTGGAGTTTAAGGATGGGATCGAGGCGAAAGAGATAGAAGCCTTCCTGCGGATTCTCAACAAGTACCAACTCCTCTCAGACGAACCCGAGGGGGATCTGGTAACAGCACTTTGGGAAGCCGGGTTGAAGCATATCGAGCACCATGTGGCTGATTTTTTCTGGGGGGCAGAGCCAGAAGCTGACTTTACTGTACAGCCTGCGAAGGAAGATATAGAAACGGTATTAGCTGAAGAAGAGGAGCATGAGCCCTCAGAATCGGAGGGGGTTGCCTCAATAGATCCATCAACTCTAGAGCTCACGCCGGAGGAGGAGGCGGAGCTTCAGGAGATGGTTCGTCTCGAAGAAAAGCGGGATCCAACAGACGACTATCTGAATGCCGTGCTGGATAGCTTACTGGAACTCAGAGAGAAAGAGAATTTCGATCCTATTCTCGAGTCCCTCGAAGAGGAATTTCACGATTCACTGGCGCGAAGAGACTTTGAGGTTACCCTGAAAATTCTCAAGAGCCTGCACCACGTGCGCCATATTTGCGAATCTGAAACAACCTGGGCGATACCTATTATTGATAATTTTTTTCTCACTGCTTCCAGTTCCCAGTCACTTCGACCTTTGCAAACAGCGTGGTCGGAAATGAATGCCGAACAGTTAGAAAAAATGAAAGAACTCCTCCTGGTACTCGAGCCTGAAGCCATCCACACTCTCGGGGCCATGCTGCTGCAGACCCCGTCTTTACGACTGCAACAGATGCTCACAGAGGTGATCCTTTCTCTGGCCTCCCGTGATCTTGGCCCCTTGGAGGCCATGCTGGATCGCCCAGAGGAAGATCTGGTGCTGAAGCTCGTTCAGGTGGTGGCAAGTCTGGATGGTGAAAGACCCGTACAGATTCTCTCGAAGATGGTTCACCATTCGTCGGCACGTGTTCGCGAGGCAGCGGCCAAAGGGTTATTGCGTCGGGGTGCCACCAGCATTAAAGAAGTCTTCCATCTCCTTGAGGATGAGGACGACTCAGTACGCCGCCTGATTTTGCACCATATGGGACAGGAAAGGAACGAGACCAGCGAGACCCTTCTTTTGCAGTATCTTGAGGAAGGCAACATCAAAGGCTCAGATGACAAACACATCATCGCGTGTTTTAGGGTCCTTGGCCGGTGCGGCTCACCGCGTTCCATTCCCTTCTTGCGCCAAACCCTATTCGGTAAAAGCTGGATGCCAGATCTACGGAGTCCCGCCTATCGGCAGGGTGCAGCCCTGGCCCTAAAGGCATTGAATATAAAGGGAGCTCAGGAGGTGCTGGAAGATGCCAGCCGCAGCCTCAAGCCAGGCGTCCGGCGTATAGCCCGAAAGGTCTTGCAGGACTAGGGTCATCAAAGTAAGGAGTGATACCTTGTCAGCTAAAGATGCAGAACTGATGGAATTGGGGGGAAAGTTTATCAAGGCTTTCCACCACATGATCCATACGGTCAGGATCCATCAAGAAAACAACCAATTGATGAAGGAGTGCATTGCTCAGTTTGGCAAAATCCTTGCCAAAATGGCTGGCGGCGAGGAATTGGAGATGTTGCTTTGGCGGGGAAGATTTTTTCTGCAGGGTGAAAAGCTTCTGTATCGGAGAGAGACCTTTCCACTAATCAACGAAATGATGGAGTATTTTCCGCAACGAGGACTCCAGGGAATACGATTTCATCCTACCTTCAAGAAGGCTACATTTAAAGATTTCATTATTTTTGCGAGGCTTCTCGATGAAGCTGCCATGCAAGAAGATCCCCCATCCTGGCTGGAGCAGCAACTGGCGGATAATGGAATACAGTGGCTAGAGATCCTCCGGGAAATGGACGACGTTCCTCCGGATATTGAATTGCGGCGCAAAGAACAGGCCAAGCAAACTTATTTGCACGCTTTGGCTGCTGTTAAAGAGGTGGCTCAGAAAGTTTCTCAGCGAAGCGTTGCCGGAATACGCAAGGCCAGGCGTCTAGCCCAGACCATGGTCGACTTGGTTCTGGAGGATGAGAACCTGTTGTTGGGCTTGTCAACAATTCGAGACTTCGACGATTACACCTACACCCATTCAGTTAATGTGGCACTGCTTTCCATGAGCCTGGGCAGACGTATCGGACTGTCCCAGGTCTTTCTCGAGCAACTTGCTATCTGCGGCATGTTTCACGATTTAGGCAAGGTAGAGGTGCCCAAGGACATTATAACCAAACCAGATATGCTGGATACCGGAGAGTGGGAACATATTCGCCGGCACCCTTTGATAGGTGTCCACAGAGTTCTCAGACTGCATGCCTCGCGTGACATGAGGTCGAGGGTTGTTATGGGACCCTTCGGACATCACCTGAACTATGATCTCAGCGGCTATCCACGACTTCATTTTACCGACACCTTGACCCTGTTCGTGAAAATCCTGCGTATTGCAGACACCTATGATGCTCTCACCGCAGATCGAGCCTATCG
Organism: Deltaproteobacteria bacterium; assembly: GCA_022340745.1. Classification (GTDB taxonomy): domain Bacteria; phylum Desulfobacterota; class Syntrophobacteria; order BM002; family BM002; genus BM002. The sequence goes on along the minus strand of JAJDNL010000178.1, from coordinate 807 downwards.
TCCCAGATCCTTCAGCCCGGACGAAGCACTGAGGATGATGTGGGAGAAGGTAGGTGTAGAGTTTGACCCGATCTTGCTGAAGACATTCATTAACATGATGGGGCTGTATCCGGTTGGCACAGTACTGAAACTGGATAGTGGAGAATTAGGGCTTGTGATTGATTATCCAAACGAGTCAGACAGAGCACGGCCCCAAGTATTGCTGCTGGTTGATGACGGCCAGGGAGCTCTGAAAGGCAGTGAAAAGTTGAATCTTGCAGATCAGGATCAGAAAACCGGCTCATATAAGAGGCAAATCGTCAAATGCCTCCATCCATCCGTGCTCGGCATCCAGCCTTCCCAGTTCATTCTACAAGAAGCTAGTTAGAGTAACGATTTTAGATTGCAGAATGCAGATTGTAGATTGGTGTCCGTAAGCGTCCTCTTTGTTTTAAAATTTTAAATCTAAAATGAAATAGGCTGGCTTGAAAGTGCCCCGCTTACGTATCTCTATTGGTCTGTTCGTAGAGGGCAACTTGTTCTTGGAGGGAAAGCTTGCATTCGGGTTTGGTGCCAGTTTCCCGGCAGACATTGCAGCGCGATGGTGAACACTCTTGACAGAAGTGACAATCAGGGCACCGGTGTTTCTGGGGCCTTTGGTCGCGGCAGGGGGTATAAAAGAGGCCTTGGTGCTGGGGTAACCGCTTGAATGTTTTTGTAGATTCAGACACGGTTTGTCTCCTCGAGGAGATCAGTTGAAGTATGCACTTAACCCAAGTGTATCCCAAGAGCAGACAAGGGGCAACAGGTGGATTTTAGATTTTTGAT
>JAJDNL010000160.1 GCA_022340745.1 Deltaproteobacteria bacterium | reverse complement strand
CCTACGGTGTGGTGGATGAGGTCCAGAATTGCCCTGGGTTTGTGATAGAAGGCCGGGACCGGGGGCAAAATCACCGCCCCTCGAGATGCGACAGAGAGCATGAGCTCCAGGTGTCCTTGGTGCAGGGGAGTCTCTCGCACCACCAGAATCAGGGTCCGTCTCTCCTTCAGCGTCACATCCGCGGCGCGGGTTAGCAGGTTAGCGTTGTAGGAGTTGGCTATACCCGAAAGACTCTTGATGGAACACGGGATCACCACCATGCCCCTGGTGAGGAAAGAACCGCTTGAAATAGGGGCGGCGAGATCAGCGTCGTCATAGATGCGGCCAGCTGCCTCTTCAACCTCCTCTGAGGAGTGGTCGGTCTCCAGAAGGAAGTTCTCACGCGCCCTTTCCGTGAGAACAACATGACTCTCATAGCCCAGGTCTTTCAAGACCCTGAGCATTTCCAGGCCGTAGATTACCCCGCTGGCCCCGGATATTCCCACAACCAGACGCTTCGATGCATCACCCATACTCTATTCCTGTTTATGACTTTGCGCTTTGCACTCAAATTCGAAATCAGAAGCACAAAACAAATCCTGAGTAAACGATGTGGGATGTGCGATATGTGATGTGAGTTGCAACATCTTTCTTGGCATTTTTATCCCATATCTCACATCTCACATCCAGCTTGAATATGCCCTCCGACTTGGCTCAGGTTGGTGAGTTGGTCGAATCATTTCTCTTGTCTTTTCTTGGCTGCTTCCATGAGTTCGACCAGAGAGACCATCTTTCCTTTTGGTGTCTGACTGAAACAGCGATCCCACTGCGCCTGCGTAAGTTTTGCCCGAAGGTGGGTCTCCACGGGAAAATATTGCTGCCAGCACACAATAGTGCGCGGACAGGGGAGGTCACCGCCTTCCACCAGGCAATAGGCGAAGGTAACCTCACCGCCGAGCTTGGGACATCTGATTTCCAGAGGGCCGCTCATCAGCTACTCAATTTTTGCAAACTTCCCACCTTATGGCTTCGGGAATTTTTCGATGGCCCGCAGGGCTCTCTGAATCTCCTCTTCAGGCAGTTCGTAGTGCGTGAGTTTGCCGGAAAGAAAAGCATCATAGGCCGCAAGGTCCACCAGTCCGTGGCCGCTCCAGTTAAACAGTATCACTTTCTCTTTGCCTTCTTCTTTGGCCCGCTGGGCTTCCTGAACAACCGCTGCGATGGCATGATTGGTCTCCGGCGCCGAAATAAACCCTTCGGCTCGGGCCCATTGCACTCCGGCCGAAAAAGTCTCAATCTGGTCAAATGCCCTGGCCTCAATGATTTCTTCTTTGACCAAGTGGCTGACGATAGGTGCCATCCCATGATACCTCAGACCGCCTGCATGGATGGGTGCAGGGACAAAATCGTGTCCTAAAGTATGCATGGCCATAAAGGGTGTGGTCATGGCCGTGTCCCCGAAATCGTAGGCAAAGGGACCACGGGTCATGGTTGGGCAGGAAGTGGGCTCTGCCGCAACAATAGAGATATCCTTGCCGTGGATCTTGTCCCGCACGTAAGGAAGACAGATTCCCGCAAAGTTGCTGCCCCCACCACAGCAGCCCATAACCACGTCAGGATACACCCCTATTTTTTCCAGTTGCTTCTGGGCTTCCAAGCCGACAATGGTCTGATGCAGGAGCACATGATTCAAAACGCTTCCCAGAGAGTAGCGCGCCTTCTCATCGGCAACGGCATCTTCAATGGCCTCGCTAATTGCAATACCAAGGCTTCCGGGGGAATTAGGATCTTCGGCCAGGATCTTTTTTCCTGCCTGAGTCAGGTCGCTGGGGCTGGGAATGCAGTTGGCGCCCCAGGTCATCATCATCATCCTCCGGTACGGCTTCTGTTCATAGCTAACCCTCACCATGAATACCCTACATTCAAGGTCGAACATCTGGCACGCCATGCTCAGTGCACTTCCCCACTGGCCGGCTCCGGTCTCGGTGGAAAGGCGCTCTATGCCAAAAGCTTTGTTGTAATAGGCCTGAGGTACCGCCGTGTTAGGTTTGTGCGATCCTGGCGGGCTCACCCCTTCATTCTTGTAGTAGATTTGCACCGGGGCATCCAGCAGTTTTTCCAGATTTCGCGCCCGGTATAACGGGGTAGGACGCCATAGAAGGTACTTTTCCAATACCTCTTCCGGAATGTCGAGCCAGCGTTCGGAGGATACCTCCTGTTCGATGAGATTCATCGGAAAAATTGGGGCCAGGTCGTCGGGACCCACTGGTTGCCCTGTCCCCGGATGCAACGGTGGACTCATTGGTGAGGGCATATCAGCCAAGATATTGTACCACTGCCTGGGAATCTCACTCTCGTCCAAAAATACCTTTACCTGTTCCATAACTCCTCCTTCGTAACTGGTGAAGAAAATGAGCGTTCAGCTTGCAGCCGTCAGCTTCAAGGAAAAACTACTCAGAGTATCCGAGCTTAACATTAAACAATAGAGCCGTGTACCAACGAGTAAATTGGAAGTCATCAGATGTGGGATGTGTGACATGTGATCTATTCATTCAGGAATTGCGAATTAAGAGATTAGGGAATTGAGCCTGGTCTCGAAAAATCCCTGAATTTGATTACCACATCTCACATCTCACATCCAGCTCGAATGTGTTTGGATATATCCTGTACTCTTCAAAGGCTGCAGAGGGTAGCCACAAAAATGACCAGACTGATCAAACCATTCATGGTGAAAAAACTGACGTTTACCCGAGATAGATCCTCGGGAGACACAATAAGGTGTTGGACCGCGAGGAAGGCCAGAATCAGGACCAATCCCATATAGTACACTGGCCCTAGACCAGCCATTGAGCCCACGGTAACCAAAAGCGCAAAAGTAATCAAGTGGCATAACTTCGAAACCCTCAGGGCCCTGGCAATTCCCCATCGCTGCGGTATAGACTTGAGCAGGTGTTTGCAGTCAAATTCATAATCCTGACAAGCGTAGACAATGTCGAAACCAGCAATCCAAAAGAGCACCGCCACCCCGAGAAGGAAAGCAATGGGGTGGAAACTACCAGCAACGGCCACCCATCCCCCTATGGGGGCAAGCCCGATGGCACCACCCAGGAAGAGATGACTCAGCCAGGTGAACCGCTTGGTAAAAGAATAAAAAAAGGTGATTGCCAAAGCTACGGGGGAAAGAATAAAACAGAGACGATTAAGCTCATAAGCTGCTAACACAAATACAGCGGCAGAGCCCACAACGAAAACCCAAACCTCGCTTTTCTTGAGCACACCCTGAGGAATTTCCCGGTCACGAGTTCTTCGGTTGGCAGCATCTATCTTTGCATCTACCAGTCTGTTGAAGGCCATGGCTGCACTGCGGATGCCCACCATGGCAACGAGAATCCAAAAAAATTGCCTACTGGTAGGCCACCCCCTGGCAGCCAAAAATGCACCCATAAAGGCAAAGGGTAGAGCAAACACCGTGTGTTCTATTTTGATCATTGTTAATATCAACTTTACCTTGTTCAGCATGGTCTAAACCTTCGGTGTCCGCTGTTCCGCCAGAGGCGGATCCGTGGTCCGTTGCTGCCTGGTGAATGGTGAACCGTAAACGGTCTAGCGTGTCCTCAAAATTCTTTACCGTTTACCGTTTTCTGCTTACCATCACCTGCAACTGGCAAAAAGTTGAGAGGCACCCTCCTACGCAACTCCCCTGTCTCGTAGAGCATGTCAAAAAAGAGTCTCAACCCTTTCTGTTTGTCACCGTCCAGATCGTATTCTATGGTCTGCAGGTATTGCACACACTCTTGTCGGGAAAACCAGGAGCACTGGTCTACCGCCGTAGCTATCTCTTTCAGATGGCCAAGTCCGTACTCTCTTGCTGCTAGCAGTGTTGCGTGTGCTTGATGTACCAACCCGTCTCGCTGGGCCAGGGTTTCACGACGTAAGGCCCAGACCGCAAACACAAAGGAATGTCCCGTCCAATCGTGCCAGACAGCGCCCAAATCCAGCGCCATTGTGACTTCCGGGTTCTGGCGCAATTGCAAAGCATCGTCTCCGATGGCCAGAATTGCCTGAGCACCGGCCGGCCACCGTGAACCGCACCCATGATAATCTGTTATCCGATACCGTGGTGTCACGGTAAATCTGCGGGCAAACAGTAACTTCAGCAACGCTATGGAAGTGTGGGACTTGGGCGTCAGCAAAATCTCTTGGCCTTCCAGTTTTTGCAGAGGCACCCTGGAGAGCAACAAAACTGAGCAGACCTCTTTTTTACAACTTATTGAAAGATCAGGCAGCAATAGATAGTTCTCGAAGTGGCGCGCATATTCTATGGATGAAACCACTCCCAGATCGAGTTGGTCAGAAGCAAGCAAAGCGTTGAGCACAGCAGGAGTGCCATCGATAATATCGAAATCGTGTTGAACCGCGCCACTCTCTAGAGGGTGGAAAATAGGCAAGGTATTAATGAAACTCACCTTGCCGACTCTCATTCTCCCAGTGTTCTTTAGATCAGCCATTCCAAGGCTCCTTGGCAGCCGGCCGCAATGACGGACTCAATATCCTTGGCTGCGACCCGGATGGCAAGCCATCGTTTGTTTTTCTCTAGGCTTCCGTAGTGTGACGTCAGCCCCAGGTTCCGGGCACCGTGAAAAGTGGCCATTTCAAGGGCAACATCAGGACCAATTCCGCACTGGTCTGTCAGTACGGTCATTTCCTCGAAAAGATTAAGGTCAGCGTTGCTGGCCAAACTGTCAGTTCCAAGAGCGCAGGGGACTTCGGCATCCAAAAGCTGCCTCACCGGCGGCAGACCATTACCAATAAAAAGATTACTGCGCGGACAGAGGCAAACTCCCGCTCGGGAACGTTGCAGCAGTTGAATCTCCTCTGCACTCACCTGAACGACATGGACACAAAGGCTAAGGGAATCGAGAAAACCCAGCCGATCCAAATAGGCTACCGCGCCACAGCCAGGGGGCTGCCACTTGCCGGGTTCCATGCCGCGTTCTTCCAGAAGATCCCTGAGGGGGCCTTTGCCAGTGCGGAGAAACAGGATCTCTTCCTCAGATTCGGCAGCGTGTACCGAAACAACCTTTGCTCTCTCACTGGTCCAATCTTTCGCTTCCCTGAGCAGTGATGCAGAGGTTGTATAGGGCGCATGGACCGCCAGACTGACATTCTCTTGGCCGTTTGCCAGTGTCCTCTGAGCAATACGGGGAAGTCTATTCATGGCAGCCTCGAGACTCTCGGTCTGCAACCCAAACAGTTCCACAAACGTCCGCACCACCAAAGTGCCATCGTTCTCTTCTCCGGCAAAAGTGGCTGAGGAGGTAATGTCCCCTACGATTCCCGTTCCAAAATCATACAGGGATGCCAGCGATTGCAGACGCGCCTCTTCCAGTTGGTTCTGGCTGAGACACTCCCTGGCTGTCAGCAGACTTCGAATCCACTCAGCCATACTGTCCTTCTCCTGAACCTGCCCGGCCAGACCGCTCAGATCCAGATGAGCATGACCGTTAACCAAGGCGGGCAGTAAGACGCTCTCACCATGGTCCCGCGCTGGAGCCTCAAGCCATTGCCGACGGAGCTGCTGAAATGGTCCTACGTCTAGTATGACACCGTCGGCTACCACCACGGCGCCATCTTCCATGGCTGGCCGAGTTATGGGAACAACCAGCCGGGCCCGGTGCAGAACGGGACGGGAATCAGGCCGCCGCGGCGACTCGGAGACGCGGCCACGGGGAGCATAAAGGTTGATGTCTCTTGTGCTCATAGTTCCTTCACTTTGCTTTCTATCGCAAACAGCCCTTTCAACTAGGCACTAAGAGCCACCAGTGCTTAGAGTCATTACGCTTCGCTGTCATTAGGTCAGTACGCTCCGCTGTCATTTGTTGTAGGATGAAATACCAAACCCTCAATGATTTGCCTCCAACCTCAAGCGCAGCGCTCCTCCAACCTCCAACGGCATAGCCCTTGCTCTATGCCCCATGCTCTATGCTCTCTGCTCTTCGATGAATTCATAGCTCATGTTACGTTGCCTGGCTTCGTATCCGGCATCGGTTATGATTCTTTTCATATCATCAACTGACAGCCTGTGGTGTACGCCTGCGGCAGCCACTACGTTTTCCTCGATCATGCTGCTGCCGAAGTCATTGGCACCACATTGCAGGGCCACTTGGGAAACACCCGATCCCATGGTTACCCAAGAGACCTGAAGGTTTTGAATATTATCCAGTACCAGTCGGCTCATTGCTAACGTTCTCAGGTAATCCATTGCAGTGGCCGGTTTTGTCTTCAGTGCAGTGTTGTCTGGTTGGAAAGTCCAAGGGATGAAGGCGGTGAAACCACCAGTCCGCGCCTGAAGCTCTCTCAGTTTAAGAAGATGTTCCAGGCGGTGCTCAATAGTCTCGATGTGTCCAAACATCATGGTCGCTGTGGTTCTCATACCAAGGCTGTGAGCACACTCCATGACCTCCAACCATTCAGCGCTACTGCATTTGTTAGGGGAAATCTTACTGCGGATCTCATCCGCTAGGATCTCGGCACCGCCACCTGGAATGGAATCGAGCCCGCTTCGTTGGAGTCTTTTTAGAACCGCTTCGAGCCCCAGTCTTTCGGTCCGCGCTAGATGTATTATCTCGGGTGGTGAAAGCCCATGGATATGAATGGGAAAGCGATCCTTGATGAACTGGAGCATTTCCTCATAATAGCTCAGCCGCAATTCAGGATGCAGACCTCCCTGCAGCAGGATTTGCGTTCCTCCCAAGGCTAGTGTCTCTTCAATTTTAGCAGCAAGTTCTTCGTGGCTGAGCACATAGCCACCCTCTGCTTCTGGAGCTCGGTAAAAAGCACAGAAGCGACAGCCTGAAAGACAGATATTTGTATAGTTGATGTTGCGATCACTCACATAGGTCACCACCGGCTCAGGATGTAGACGGAGGCGGCAATTATTGGCGAGCACTGCCAAACTATAGAAATCAGCATTTTCCCAAAGGAATAATCCCTCTTCTTTGGTCAACCGCTCGCCTTCCCAGGCCTTTTCGAGGATTGAATCCAGCATATCAACTATCCGAAACTCCACGCGGGCGAGGATAAACCCCGCCTCTACAATTCCTTGGGTGGATCAGGAGACTAGGCCTCATATTTATCCTTCTTTACTCTCTGCACTATGCTCTATGCCCTTTGCGTGTTCTCTCCGCGTCTCAGAGTCTCCGTCTCCCCATGTCGACCGAACCACCGGTCTGAAAAATGTATCTCTCTCCACCGGTTCCCGTCCGGCGGCACGAATCAGACCTTGTAATTCATCCGGTGTGAGGGCCTCGGCACTCTGGGCACCGGCCATGTGGCCGATACGTTCCTCCATCACCGTGCCATCCAGATCATCTGCGCCAAAATGGAGGGCGATCTGGGCCATTTTCATCCCGAGCATAATCCAATACGCTTTGATATGAGCAAAATTGTCCAAAAGCAAACGAGACACTGCTATTGTTTTCAGATCAGTAAAACCGGTCCTTGGCTGCACACCAGATACGTTTGTGTTACCGGTTTGAAAGGCGAGGGGGATGAAGGTTATAAAACCGCCGGTTTCATCCTGCGCCTCTCTGAGTGCCAGCATGTGGTCAACCCGCTCTGCAGCGGTTTCCACATGCCCATACAAAAGGGTGGCATTAGAGCGCATCCCCATGAGGTGAGCTTTCTTGGCCACCTGAAGCCACCCATCGCTGTTCAACTTTTCCGGACAAAGAAGCTGCCGAACCCGATTGCTGAACACCTCGGCACCACCACCGGGCAGAGCTTCAACTCCCGCCTCCCTAAGGGCCTGCAAAACTTCAGAGACGCTTAATCGTTCATTGTGAGCCAGATGGGCCACCTCTACGGCTGTAAACGCCTTGATAACAGCCTCAGGCCTCACCTTCTTGACCTCACGAACGAGGTCCAGGTAGTAAGAAAAGGGGAGATCTGGATGACAGCCACCCACCACATGAATCTCCCGAATGGGCTCGTTCAACCTCTCCCTGACCTTATTCAGCACTTGATCGACGGTCAGGACGAAGCCGCCCTCTTCACCTTGACGCCTGCTAAAAGCACAGAATCTGCAGCCGTTAACACAGACATTGCTATAGTTAATGTGCTGGTTGTAGACCCAGTAGGTTTTCTCACCGTGAAATCTCTCTCGCACCACGTTAGCCAGAAAACCAATGCTCAGGAGATCCTGCGATTCAAAGAGTCTGAGACCGTCTTCCCGCGATAGTCTTTGCCCGGCAGCGACTTTTTCATAAATATCTGCCAACTCACCCCGTTCCACCCACCGCTGGGGAATATCCGTGTTTCCTGCAGAAATCATTGACAAGTTTTCCATTTGTTGCCCCGCAGAATGTTTACCACAAAGGACAGAGGGAATAGTGCCAGATTATTTCGGATTACGAACAAGGAATTTCCTATCATTACTTTCGAAATTCGCAATTTCAACTCTATGCCCTATGCTCCATGCTCTTTGCGGCGGACTCACCGGGAGGTGAGTCGCCAGTCGCCATGCCCAGCCGCACCATCTCAATGCAATCTTGTATCCTCTCCTCGATTACCTTCTCGTCCGCCTGGTAGAGCCCCAATCCTGAATCCATATAAGCCACGCAGTAAGCTTGAAGGAAGCGATCCAGCACTGCGTCAAGAAAAAAAGCTGCCAACTCCGGATCGAGGTCTTCTCTGAGTTGGCCAGCCGTTACTGCCTCCTCTATTATTGGCCTCAGGTAGTCTATGGAGAACAAGCGTATGGTCTTGAGGAGGTCGGCTCTGAAAGGAAAATCTTCCTGGAAAAGCATTTTAAGGTAAATCTGATAGATTCTCGGATACCGCCGGATAAAGTAAATTCCTGCCTGCAATGACATGGCAAGACGGATGAAGAAGTCCTCTCCTTCGCTCCCTGCCTTTACTCCTTTGAGGCTCCTTTTCACCAGAGCAACAGCGTGTTCAAAAATGTGAAAATAGAGATTTTTCTTGCTACCGAAGTACTGAAATATGGAACCCTTGGCGATGCCGAGGCGCCCAACCATCCGATTGATGCTGGCCTTGTCGTAGCCACAGCGTGAGAACTCGTCTATGGCCACATCCAGAATGCGCTCCTTTTTATCGGAGGGCAGCTTGGTAAAGGTTGGGCGGACGTAAACGGTTTTTTCCATGCGATCGGGAGTGTTTCGATGTGTGGACAATAAAATGACCAGGTGGTCATCATAAGGAGCTCAGGCTTAACTGTCAAGACTTTTCCTGCAGCAAAATCCGGATCCAAGATGCCCGGTTCGCTCTGCCGCCTGAGGGACTCCCATGCTCTTTCCCCCGTGCCCAAGTCGGTTGGAGTGATGGAGTAATGGAGTCTATGAAATCTCAAGCTCCATACATTGAGGTTTCAGGTGTCGGGTGTCAGGTGTCAGGGAAGAAAAACAAATAAAACTGAAACCTGAACACTGAAACCTGAAACCTTAGTCTTTGGTATTTGGAATTTCTATTCCTCCAGTACACCAAAAGAGCTGCCTCTCTGGCTCTAGGCCAGTTGACATGGTCAGCGATCTATGTATAAGGTTGCCACGTTTGCACTAACCATCGGCTTGCTGACAAAGCTTTTACGCCGATTTTAGACACCATGCATCACCCAACAGTATCCTGAGTTCTGCGGGAACGTTGGCCACGAAGGAGCGGCATGACTCAAGGAGAGAAAGCGCGCGAATCTATAGCAACTCTGGATACATTCTTCTCTCTCATTGATTCAGGAAATCTCTTCACTGGGTCGGATCCTTTATTCCACAGAAAACTCCGAAGCGACGTGCTTTCTGCCCTCTCCTATTTACTCTACTGGGGTCGCCACATCCTGGAAGAGACGAAAGGGTTAAGCTGGCCTTACGATGGTCTGCAGAAACGTTATCACATCCTGAGCGAACTGGCCGAAGGAGAGGAAAATAACCCTCTACAGCGACAGGCCCTATTTTTCCTCGCCTTGTTGCCTTTTCCGAGACAGTGGTCCAATTTATTTAGGGTTGAAGAGCTCTATCGCAACGATGTGGAAATTAGAGCTTTCTTATCCGAAGAAAAACAGAAAGTCTCTGATAGACTGCAGAAAAAGGTGCAGAAAGTGTACAAGCTAAGACACTTCTGCCAGGTCCTGAAACCTCCCGGCAAAGAAAACGAAAAGGGGGTTCTCCGCATTTTCGCGCTCCCCTACCTTATGGCCAATTACAGATTATTTCGTCAATTGAACCGCAGATATATACTTTATGTCGAACCTCCATGGGGGGTGGTTTTTCGTCACACCTGGTTGCGAACCTTATGCACAGCGGAAGATGCATCTGTTTTTGGAGTTGGCACTGCCGAAGACATCCTTTTTCTGAACAGTCAGCCTCAGATGGTGCCTACCCCTCTGGCCCACGGAGACTATCTCGCAGAGGATGAGGCGGTGCCTCTTGAGCAGCGGAAGGAATACGACCTCGTATTTAACGGGACCTATGACGACATCCCTCGTAAAAGACATGAACTGATGTTAGAACTACTGCAACATCGGCTCCTGAGGGATAAGAAAGCTCTTTTTATCGGAAGAGGTCACGAAAAAAAAGTAAATTATTTCAAGCTATTGGTTAGCAAGGCTGGGCTGGAAAGTCGGGTAACCGTGATGGCAAACGTGTTGAGGCAAGATATTCCGAGCCAACTCGGCCGGTGTAAAATGGGCGTTCACTTATCACTCAATGAGAACGGTTGCCGGAGCTTGTACGAATACTTTCGGTCAGATCTACCCTGCGTCATCTCTTCATCCATGCCTGGGACCCACCTGGATATCATGAATGCTCAAACGGGTATGGCGGTGACCGATAGTGAACTCCCCGAGGCCATCTCATCCATTTTAACTCATCGAGACCGATTTGCCCCTCGGCAGTGGTTCTTGGAGAATTCAGGAAGTTCGAGGTCGAGCCAGAAACTCAATCAATTTCTCAAACAACTCTTTAAGAAGCTGGGGTATGCCTGGCAAACTGATATAGTACCCTTGCTCAGTGGCGGACCAAATCGCTATGCCAACCCCTCTGATTACGACCGCTTCAGGGAAGAGTTCTTGTGGATTTTTGATTGCTTTAAGAATGTTGACAATATACCTTTTACAATTGTGATGGACTGATTCCGCCATTAATAATAATCCCTCTCTAAAACCAGCACACTGGGAGTTGTGCTACAACCAGTTTCCCCGACCTCGGGATATTTTGTTGCAGTTCGTCATCCCGGCCAAGTCCCGCGGAGTGGGGTGCGAGCCGGGATCCAGTAAAATTGAACAATATTGAGACCTCTCTGGATTCCGGATCTCGCCCGCTTAGGCGGACTCGTCCGGAATGACGGTGTCGACGAATTGTGACACATTCAGTGGCGGCAGAGGATACGAGGAAGAAATTATGACCGTGTCGAACAATCTTTTTTAGGAGAACTCATTATGATCATTGAACAAATCACCGTGGGTGAGATGGAAGTATTCTGTTATGTAATCGCTTGTGACGAAACCCGAGAGGCCGCGGCTATTGATCCCGCGGGCGACAGAGATGACATAGAGAAAATTATCGCGGTTCTCGAGGAAAAGGATCTCCAGCTGTCTTACATTATTAACACCCATGGTCATGCTGATCACACCTTTGGCAATCAACTCCTGGCTAGCCGCACTGGTGCCAAGACAGTGATGCATGAACTGGATGACGATTTGTTTACCACCGAGGAGGCTAAGGCTTGGGCCGCGGCATTCGGGCTTTCAGCTGCGCCTCCGGTTGATATTCGGATCACCGACGGTTACAGACTTCCCCTGGGTAACCTGACCCTGGAGTTCATCCACACGCCAGGACATACTCCGGGGGCAGTATGTGTGCTGGTGGAAAACAATCTTATCACCGGTGACACTCTTTTTGTTGGCGCCGTCGGCCGCACCGATCTGCCGGGGGGTTCCATGGAAACACTGCTCAAATCCATCGAAGAAAAACTGCTCCCCCTTCCGGGAGAAACAGTGATCTGGCCAGGACATGATTACGGTGACCAACCCACTTCAACCCTGTCGCGCGAGATGGAGACGAACCCCTATATTACTGATTTTATCCTGGATAAATAGCCCAGAGAGATCATCGGCGAAAAAAAGTTGGAGCGGGACCACGTAGACCAGTAGCGTTTTGGGAGACTCCACCTTGAACCGTAGAATTTCGAACAAGGAATTTTGAAGATCGAAGTGAATCTTATGAACTTCTGCGGTTCAGTGTTCTGCGGTTCGATATTCGATATTTAAAGCTCGGAGGAAAGGCCATGCAACGGGCAATATATTACACCCAACTCAACTCCCCCTGGGGTCCCTTGTTTCTGGCTGCTACTGAAAAGGGTATCTGTTCTCTCCAGTTCTTGGGCGGCAAGGACATTTCTGATCTCATCTCCCAGTTGCGGGACAAGCCCAGCCATGTGATTCAAGAAAATGCGCTGCCTTTAGTCCCAGCCATCGATGTTTTGGAACAGTATTTCTCAGGTGAAACGAAGCGTCTAAGCCATGCCCTGGATCTTCAGGGCACCCCTTTCCAGCTCATGGTTTGGTCAGCACTGCGGGAGATTCCCCCGGGCAAAGTTGCCACCTATGCAGAAATCGCCGGGGAGATTGGCAAGCCGCGCGCGGCCCGAGCAGTGGGTCAGGCATGTGGAAGCAACAATGTGGTTCTCTTTGTCCCTTGCCACCGGGTAGTTGCTGCTCAGGGTAAATTGGGAGGCTTTGGCGGGGGCCTTACCCTAAAGAAGGCCCTTTTACGTCATGAGGGGGTCAGGGTTCAGCATGAAGTAGGAGCCGAACGATGAGGATCCGGCGATGCTGGGAGACGGAGACGCGGCGAAGTGAGGAATGGATAGTGCTACCTGAATATTCGAAGATTACGCTATGCGCCATGCGCTTGGCAAGTTTTTAGCCAAAAAAAGTGTCCACTTCATGTTTCAGTTCACGCTGCATTAGCTCTGTGAGCGCTTTTTCTGCTGATTGGTCCTCATAAAGGATACGGTATATTTGCTCGCAAATGGGCATCTCGATTCCCTGTTGCTGAGCAAGATGATGAACAGAACGAGTGGTTTTCACCCCCTCAGCCACCATTTTCATCTCGGCAAGTATTTCGGCAAGCTTTTTCCCCTGTCCAAGCTGATACCCCACAGTGCGGTTGCGGCTGAGATCGCCGGTACAGGTGAGAACCAGATCACCCACACCAGCGAGTCCCAGAAAAGTCAATGGATGGGCTCCCATACTGGTGCTCAGGCGGCTCATTTCGGCCAATCCCCTGGTCATAAGCGCCGCGCGGGTGTTGTAACCCAGGCCGAGGCCATCAGTGATGCCGGCAGCCAAGGCTATGATATTCTTCAGCGCCCCGCCCAATTCCACCCCAATCACATCTGTACTGGTGTAAGCCCTGAAAAAATCGGTGGAAAAAAGCCTTTGTATTTCCTGCGCCACTTCCTTGGAAGTGGAGGCCACGGTGACTGCCGTGGGTACCTTCTGAACTACTTCACGGGCAAAGCTAGGGCCCGAAAGCACTGCGTAATCCCAGTCCATGCCGACCGGCATGACCTCGTCCCAGACCCCGGACATGGTTTGCAAAGACTCATTTTCAATACCCTTGGTGGCGCTCACTATCACAACCGGTCCCTGCAAAAATTCAAGCATCTGCATGGCAACGCGCCGATACACGTGGGAGGGCACGGCCATGAGCACATTCCGCTTCCCAGCCAGCACCGTCTCCAGGCTGTTGCTTGGTTCGAGCAGTGGTGACAGTTGTACCCCCGGCAGATAGAGCGTATTTTCTTTGGTCTTTTGCATTACTTCGCAAAGGTCCTCTTCAAAGACCCAGAGGGTGACCTCAATACCCTTTTCGGCCAGCAGATTAGCGAGTGCGGTTCCCCAGCTACCGCCGCCCACCACCGCCACAGTCTCTGTGGAGCCCTTTTGGGTATTCTGTTCCTGCATTACTCCTCCGCTGCCTCATCCCCTGCCGGCTCCTCCTCTTCCTCCGACTCTGCCAAAATGGCCATATCCACCACTCTTTCATCTTGTGGGATGTTAATGAGGCGAACTCCCTGGGTGACCCGGCCAATGATGGAAATCTCATTGACCTTCATTCTAATGAGAAGACCGCGGTCAGTGATAAGCATAATTTCATCATTATCACTAACCTGCCGAAAACCAACAACGGGGCCATTTCTCTCGGTTGTCCTCATGCTCAGCACCCCTTTGCCTCCCCGGCGACGCAGGGGATATTCCTTGGTCCGGGTGCGTTTACCGTAACCATTTTCGCTCACCGTTAGAATCGTGGCCTCTTCACTCACCACCTCCATGCCCACCAGGGAGCTACCGTCCACATTCATGCCCTTGACCCCCCGGGTCACCCGACCGATGGGCCGAATTTCCTCTTCACGACAGCGAAGAGCTTTCCCCGCCTGGGTGGTAAAGAACAGTTGTTGTCTGCCGTCGGTGAGCCGAACATTGATGAGCTCGTCATCCTCGTCAATTTTCAGTGCTATGATACCTCCGGCTCGTGGTTTGCCATAGGCCATAAGCTCGGTCTTCTTCACCACCCCTTTTCTGGTGGCCATTATTACGTACATGTCGGTCTCAAATTCCCGCACCGGCAGTATGGTGGCCACCCGCTCCGCCTCCTGCAGTTGCAGCAGGTTAACGACAGCCTTGCCCCGCGCCAAAGGTCCGGCTTCAGGCAATTGATACACCTTCAACCAATGGATACGTCCAAGGTTGGTGAAAAAGAGGAGATAGTCATGAGTTGAAGCCACAAAAAGAAGCTCAACGAAATCTTCCTCACGCGGCCTGGTACCTGATCTGCCTTTGCCACCTCGTCGCTGGCTTCGGTAGAGTTGAACCGGACTCCTCTTGATGTAGCCGGCGTGGGAGACCGTGACCACCATGTCTTCCTCGGTGATGTAATCTATCAGGTCCAACTCCTGAACGTCCCTGACAATCTCCGTGCGCCTACCGTCTCCATACTCTTCTTTGAGTTCAATGAGCTCTTGGCGCACCACGCTCATCAAAAGGCTTTCATCTTCCAGAATTTTCCGCAACCGGGCTATCTCATCAAGAACTTGGCGATGCTCATCCAGTATTCGCTGGCGCTCGAGCCCTGTGAGTCTTTGCAACCGCATCTCCAAAATGGCCTGAGCTTGCTTCTCAGAAAGTCCGTATTCCACCATCAACTGAACCCTGGCTTCCTTGGGGTTCGGCGCCTTCTTAATGAGCTCGATAATGGCATCCAAATTTTCTAAGGCTATCTTCAGTCCTTCCAGGATGTGAGCCCGCTCTTCTGCCCGCCGTAACTGAAAAACTGTGCGCCGCATGACAACAGTGCGACGATGTTCCAGGAAATGACCCAGTATTTCTTTGAGAGAAAGAAGTTCAGGCCGGTTGTGGACAATGGCCAGCATGTTGATGCCGAAGGTGGCCTCCATATTGGTCTGCTTGTAGAGGTTGTTCAGGAGGACCTCAGCATGCTCATCTCTCTTCAACTCTATGACTACGCGCATTCCTTGCCGGTCTGATTCATCACGAATGTCCCGTATCCCCTCAATCCTTTTCACTTTGACCAGTTCAGCAATCCGTTCCAATAGACGTGCTTTGTTTACCTGGAAAGGCAGTTCATTGATGACAATCCGTTGCTGTTCCCCTTCTCCCCCTTCGATTTCCACTCGAGCACGCACCTTGATTAACCCTTTGCCCGTGGTATAGGCCTCACGGATTCCTCGGGCGCCGTAGATCAAACCTGCTGTTGGAAAATCTGGTCCAGGAATAATCTCGAGTAGTTCTTCGAGCTCTATGTGGGGATTATCGATGGTGGCGATAAGTGCATCGACAACCTCAGTAAGATTATGAGGAGGAATGTTACAAGCCATACCAACTGCGATCCCAGATGCCCCATTTATGAGGAGATTGGGTACCAAGGTCGGCAGAACCGTGGGTTCCTCGAGGGAGGAATCGTAATTGGGAGCAAAGTCAACCGTCTCTTTGTCCAGATCGGTGAGAAACTCATGGGCCAGCCTGTTCTGGCGAACTTCAGTGTATCGCATGGCCGCCGGTGGATCTCCATCCACCGAACCGAAGTTTCCCTGACCATCAACCAATGGATAGCGCATCGAAAAATGCTGGGCCATACGCACAAGAGCATCATACACCGCGGCATCGCCATGGGGATGATACTTGCCAATGACGTCACCGACGATGCGGGCGGATTTCTTGTAAGGCTTGTTCCAATCGTTACTCAACTCCCGCATCGCAAAGAGAATGCGTCGGTGCACCGGCTTGAGCCCATCGCGCACATCTGGAAGGGCCCTGCCGATGATAACGCTCATGGCATAGTCTAAATAGGAGTGCTTTATTTCATCTTCGATGGTGATACGGTGGGTGCTCTCTTGTTGGCTCATAGTCAATTCCTGGTATCATTTCTGCTGTGAAAATGGCTTTCCCCTATCCTCCTGCGTAGAGGTGACAAAAAAATAGGATGAGACGCCCAGAACCTGAACCTCGCCCCAGACCTTGGCGCCGCCATCCTGTTCGTGTTCATCTAGCTCGGATATTGCATGAATTGCTGTCGCGAGACCACAAAGATGGGCGTGCCACCTGGCAACCGTAGGGTGTTGGTTCCGAGGCATACCTAAATGGTACGTCGCAGGAACCGACATCCGAGGACGCCAGGGAGGACGACCATATCCGTGGTCGCAGCAAGTCATTCATGAAATATCCGGGCTAAATATCCAATTCTCTCACTTCCAAAGCGTTGCTCTGGATGAACTCCCTTCTTGGCTCCACCTTGTCTCCCATAAGGATGGTAAAAATTATGTCGGCTTCAACCGCATCCTCTACAGTTACTTGGAGCAAGGTGCGTTTCTCGGGGCTCATGGTGGTCTCCCACAATTGCTCGGGATTCATTTCCCCAAGCCCTTTATAACGCTGAATGCTCAAGCCTTTTTCTCCTTGCTCGCGCAGGTATTCCAGCAAACCCCTCTTGGAATGGATAGGTATCTCCTTTTCGCCTTCAACTACCTTATAGGGTGGCTCGTCAAGGTCAAACAGTTGTTGTCGCTTTTCCAGAGCACGGCGGAAAGCCACCATATTGAACAGATGCCTGCCAACCGTAATCCAACCCCGGCCATTCTCTTTGGCCCGTACTTGAATTTCAAACGTTCTATATTCCTCATTCTCCCGGAGATCACCCACCTCGAAGTTTTCTTTCTTGAACTCTTCCTGCAGCCGGGCCATGCTGGCCTGATCCGCTTGAAGCTGCTGCTCCGAAGAAAGTCTTAGGAGAATCTTCATCAAATCGGGGTCGTAGCCCCTTTTCTGAAGAGAATAAAGCACATCAAAATAACCAACCATTTTCTCCAGGAGTTCCAACAGATCATCGCCGCCGAACACCTTGCCGCTCTTTTCCACCAGCACTTTGCGGTCTTTGGTGGCACGCTCCAGAAGAAAGCGCTGGAAGGAAGATTCATCTCGTATATAGGTTTTTTGCTTGCCATAGCTCACCCGTAGCAGTGGTGGCTGAGCGATATAGAGGTGTCCATTTGTGATGAGCTCTTCCATCTCCCGGTAGAAAAAGGTGAGCAGTAAGGTGCGAATGTGGGAGCCGTCCACGTCCGCGTCAGTCATGATGATTACCCGGTGATAGCGCAGTTTGGACAGATCAAAATCATCCTTACCCACACCGGTACCGAGTGCAGTGAACATTGTGCAGATTTCCTGGTTTTCTAGCATCTTGTCGAAGCGCGCTTTTTCCACATTGAGGATCTTGCCGCGCAAGGGCAATATCGCCTGAAATTTCCGATCTCGTCCCTGCTTTGCCGATCCCCCGGCGGAATCACCCTCAACGATAAATAATTCGCTCCGGGCTGGATCCCTTTCCTGACAGTCTGCCAACTTGCCTGGCAAAGAGTGCTCTCCCAGGACACCTTTTCGCCGCGTCAGATCTCTGGCTCGTCGGGCCGCCTCTCGCACCCTGGCAGCTTCCACCACCTTGACAAGAACGGCACGACCTATGGGCGGATTCTCTTCAAAAAAGGAGCTAAGATGCTCATAGATCAGTGTCTCCACCAATCCCTTCACTTCACTGTTGCCCAGTTTTGTCTTGGTTTGGCCCTCGAACTGCGGTTTGGCTAATTTGACGCTGATGACAGCAGCCAAACCTTCACGAACGTCGTCACCATCAAGCTTCTCCTTTAGGTTCTTGGGGATGGTATCACCTGCAGCATATTGATTTATTGTTCTGGTAAGGCCCGCCTTAAAGCCGCTGAGATGGCTTCCTCCCTCCCTGGTGTTTATATTGTTGGCAAAAGAGAATATTTTTTCGCTATAGGTGTCGTTATACTGGAGGGCAATCTCCACCGCGATGCCATCTTTGCTGCCGGCCAGGTGGATCACATCGGGATGGACAACATTTCTGTTCTCGTTGAGGTGTTGCACAAATGAAATAATCCCACCTTCATAATAGAACTGCTGTCTTCGATTCTTGCGCTCATCCTCTATGGTTATTCGGACTCCTTTGTTGAGAAAAGCCAATTCACGCAAGCGATTCAGGAGAATTTCGAAACTGAAGTTAATGTCTTCGAAAATAAGCGGATCTGGCCTAAAGGTAACCCTCGTTCCCCTGGTCTTCGTGGTGCCAATAGTCTGCAGGGGCGTTACGGTTTTGCCGCGCTCATAGCGCTGCTGGTGCACTTTACCATCCTTGCGAATTTCCACCTCGAGAAACTCACTCAGTGCATTTACCACCGAGACGCCGACGCCATGAAGTCCTCCAGATACCCCATAAGACTGATTGTCAAACTTGCCGCCGGCATGGAGCTTGGTCATCACTACTTCAACTGCAGGAACACCTTCTTTCTTATGTGTATCTATGGGTATACCCCTGCCGTTATCAGCAACGGTGACGGTATTGTCAGCCTGTATCTGAATATCTATCTGATCACAGAAGCCAGCAAGCGACTCATCGATACTATTATCGACCACTTCGTAGACAAGATGGTGGAGGCCTTCGCTGGAAAGATTACCGATATACATGGCTGGCCGCTTGCGGACCGCAGATAAACCCTCCAGTACTTTGATCCTACTGGCGTCGTACTCTTTCACGCTCATACCTGGCGCTTGATCACGGTTTTCCATAGGGCTCCATCACGATTTTTTTGGAGTTATTTAAACATTTTATTATACCAGTTTGCCACCCACAAACCTAGTTGCAATGTGGTTGACGCTCCCTCAACTGCGCAAAGGTCCCACTTCTGAAGATCAACCCTTTTCTCTACTATCGTTGGATTCGTTTGGGGCCGTAGTGTTGTGTCACGCTGAGGTTGTTGAACTGCTAGCGGCCAGAGTGATATTCCACCCTATCATCACAATCGCATCGGCATAACCACCGAAAAGAAGCCCTCATCTTCCTCACCAGCGATTATGCATGCGCTTGATTCATCGATCATCTTTGCCGATATGACCTTGCTCGTCATAACTGCCAGAATCTCCATAAAATAGCGTGGATTAAAGGCGATAGTCATCTCTTCTCCCTGGTAGGTTACAGAAAGCTCCTCCCTGGCGTCGCCTATCTCTGGATTGTTGGAAATGATTTCCATATGTTCTGGATGGATCTTACAGCGTATACCGCGGTACCGATCAGTTGAGATGATGGACATACGTCGTAACATTTCCATGAATCTCGAACGATCAACTTCAAGTACCCTCTCGCAATTTTTCGGTATCACCGTGTCGTAATCTGGGAAGTCACCATCGATGAGTCTCATTATCAGGGTGGATTCACCTTGTCTGAAAATGGCAGTATTTTCTTGAAAGGCTACCTCCACCTGCTCGCTTTCTTCTAGGAGCCGACTCAGTTCCAGCATTCCCTTTCTGGGAATGATAATACCCTTGTCAAAAGTAAACTTGGTCACCTCTGGAAGTGGCTTTTGAATGAAGGAGAGTCGGTGCCCGTCGGTGGCCACCAATTTTAGGCAAACGGGATCCTCGGTCTCCACTTTTTCAAAATAGATTCCAGAGAGATTGTATCGTGTCTCCTCGGTGGAAACAGCAAAGATCGTCTTGTCTATCATTTCCTTCAGTAGGGGCGCTTCCATCTGAACCCATTCTACATCCTCATATTTCATCACTTGAGGGAATTCATCCGCTGGAAGTCCTACAAGATTATACTCTGTAGTTCCACTGGAGATATTTACCCACTGGTTTTCTTTCTCAGTGATCCGGAGTTCAGGAAACGGAAGTTCTTTAACGATCTCGTAGAATTTTCGTGCCTGAATAGTAACCGCTCCTTCTTTTGTTACGTTGGCTTCGTGGCTTCCGGTAAAACTGACCTCCAAGTTGGTTGCGGTTAGATGCAGTTGTTGCTCTTTTGCTTCCAAAAGCACATTGGAAAGTACAGGCATTGAGCTGCGTTTCTCTGCAACAGACTGGGATTTTTGTAAACCTCTGAGAAGATCATCTCGCTGAATGGTGAGTTCCATTACGCCTCCTTATTACAGGCTTTTATTATCTTTATTAAATTATTAGGTAAAGATAGATCTAAATATAAGGCCTGTCTATTTGTAAATAACAAAACTAGTGCTTTAATTTTGCTGTTATTTCTTCCTAATAAGTTTCTAATAGTTTCTTTTCAATCTCAACAATTCGTTCAGCAAATACTCTGTTTCTTCTTATCTCAGCACGTACCTTGCGACAGGCATAAATAACTGTGGAATGATCCCGCCCGCCAAAGGAACCCCCAATGGCAGCGTAGGTTGATCCAGTCAGCTTTCTGCTAAGGTACATCCCGACTTGGCGAGCAATTACCAGAGGGCGAGATTTGGTTGCTCCTGGGAGCGCTTCCAAGGATACACCATAGGCAGCACACACTTCCTTTTTAATGGCTTGCATGGAAAGTCTTTCCGGTCTAGGAGTGGTGTTTCCATGGATGGCAAGAGATCTTTCTTTCAGGCTGGGAAGACTACCCTCCTTTTCAACAATCTCTTGCAACTTATCTACAAAGTCCTTGATCTCGTGAAAATTAAGAGGCCCATGTTCTGCAAGATACCGGCAGATCTCTTTAGATGTTGGCATCTTACTTGCGCCGAGAAAGGTTTCAATTACCTGGTAGCAGCCGTCAATATCTGGCTCTTGAATGCGTACTATCAAGCCCCAGCCTAGGCGAGAGCGA
The DNA here is from genome assembly GCA_022340745.1 of Deltaproteobacteria bacterium. Taxonomy (GTDB): domain Bacteria; phylum Desulfobacterota; class Syntrophobacteria; order BM002; family BM002; genus BM002. Next base: position 5,318 of record JAJDNL010000160.1, on the reverse strand, counting down.
AGGCCGAGGGAGAGATCGGGGATCTGGTGAGGAAGACGGGTGGCAGTAAACACCATTCTTGTCCCCACGTCGTAGCACCAATTAAATATTTCTCTGAGATGTTGTTGAAAATTCCCCTCAAAAGGCACTTGATGGACATCATCCACCAACAGAACCTTGAGACTGCCCAGGCTCTGCCAGAGTGCTTCGTATGGGGAGGGTGGTATGGAGGGACCGAAGACAAGGAGATTTCGACAACTGAGGTAGGCGACACTGTCGTCATTGTTGGCCTGCCAATCATTGCCGATAGCGTGGAGAAGGTGAGTTTTGCCTAGCCCCGGAGGCCCTTCAATAAACAGAGGATTGAATGCGGCATTAGCGTCCTGACAGACATCCTTGGCTGCAGCAAAGGCAAAGCGGTTAAAGGAAGCTAAGACGTAGTTCTCAAAAGTCTGTGAGGTCTGAAAGGTTGTCGTTAGGGGTATATGGCCTATGAATGGGCGATGGGTTTTGGAGGACTTACCCTGACCATCAGGCTTTCGCAGGAGAAGCTGAACACCGCTATCTATCATGCGGCAGGATGATTGAATAAGTGCAAGGTAGTGTTCCTCAATCCAATAATAGTGGAATCGACTGGGGGCTTGTAAGACAAGATGGCCGCTTTGCAGGGTAGTAACCGTAAGAGGCTCTATCCATTGCTGGAACTGCTCAGCGGTCAGAGTTTGTTTCAAAACCCTGCGTGCCTCGGGCCACAGGGAGTCCATGGGCAAACCTCGTTTCCAAACCGGCTTCGCCTACTCAGGCGAAAGCTGCCGAGGGAGATATCTACCTTCATGGGATTGGCGTGACGACCTGTATCCCTATAAACTCATTGATTTCTCTATAGGAATTTGTTTGTTACTATAGAGAAAAACAGCTCAAAATTCAATGGATTTTTTGCCTTAGAGAATCGCATCTTCTGAACTGGACTTCATTTTTGTCTTGACAAAAAGATGAAGCTGAAATAAACCTTTTTATAAACAATGTGAAAAAATGTTTTTTCTCGAGGTGGCTCAGCCATCAGTCCTCCAAAAGCGTTCTTTGGCTTCCGTCCGCGCCATTTTACGCTTACCAAAGACATCCTAGCGACTTGAAACCTAGCTATATGATCACTTTGTTGGCTCGCCGAACAGAGACATAGTTAGGAAGCTATTAGTATGCACAGGCGATAGTTATTTTTTTGTCTTCTAGCTTACTATTCCCGACACGTTTCAGGTAGTGGAAACACGACACTTCTCGGGCCTGGATGTAGCGATGGTTATTGCAGTCTTTGATTAATGAAACGCCCAAGGTTTTGAAGATAACCTGATTCCCAAAAAAGTATAATTCGAAGGAGGTGATGACTGAGAAAATCTGGTGATTTCACCACAGCACCTGTAAGTACATTCATATCAACCAAGGAGGTTCCAAATGGCTTATGATGCAGTAAAGATGGCAGATTGGCAGATCTCGGAAGCGGCTGAGGCAAATATGCCGACTCCCGATGAATGGCAGGAAAAGCTGGGTTTGGAGAAGGATGAAGTAATCCATATGGGAAGGTTGTGCCGCTTGGATTTCATGAAGATCATCGATCGCCTCAAGGACAAGCCGGATGGCAAGTACATTGAGGTGACCGCCATCACCCCCACTCCTCTCGGAGAGGGAAAGAGCACCACTTCCTGCGGTCTCATGGAAGGTATGGGCAAGCGCGGCGTCGACGTCGGCGGTTGCCTGCGACAGCCCTCCGGAGGTCCCACCATGAACATCAAGGGAACCGCGGCCGGCGGCGGCAACTCTTTGCTGATTCCCATGACCGAATTCTCCATGGGTCTCACCGGCGATATCAACGACATTATGAACGCCCACAACTTGGCTATGACGGCCCTCACATCCAGAATGCAGCACGAGAGAAACTACAACGATGAACAGCTTGCGCGCCTGACCAGGATGCCTAGGCTCGACATTGACCCCACCCGGGTTGAGATGGGCTGGATCCTGGATTTTTGTGCCCAGTCTCTGAGAAATATCATCATAGGTTTGGGCGGCAGGTATGACGGCTTCACCATGCAGTCCAAGTTCGGAATTGCGGTGAGCTCCGAGCTCATGGCCATCCTTTCCATCGTGCGCGACCTGCCCGACTTGCGCGAGAAACTGAACAACATCACCCTCGCATTTGACAAGCGTGGCAAAGTGGTTACCACCGGTGATCTGGAAGTGGGCAACGCCATGACCGCCTGGATGCGCAACACCATCAACCCGACCCTGATGTGTACCGCTGAATATCAGCCTTGCATGGTCCATGCCGGCCCCTTTGCCAATATCGCCGTGGGCCAGTCCTCCATCATTGCCGACCGGGTCGGCCTCAAGGTTTTTGACTACCACGTGACCGAGTCCGGTTTCGGCGCCGACATCGGCTTTGAGAAATTCTGGAACGTCAAGTGCCGCTACAGTGGGCTGAAACCCCACGTGTCCGTGCTCACCTCCACCATCCGGGCCCTGAAGATGCACGGTGGCGGTCCCAAGGTGGTAGCTGGGTTGCCGCTGCCTGACGAGTACAAGAGTGAGGACCTGGGCTTGCTGGAAACGGGTGTCCAGAACATGGTGCACCACATCAACACCATTCGGATGTCGGGTATCAACCCGGTGGTCTGCATCAACCGCTTTCACACCGATACCGACGCTGAGGTGGCCATGGTGCGCAAGGCAGCCGAGGAAGCCGGGGCCCGCTGTGCAGAGTCCACACACTGGGCTGATGGCGGTGACGGCGCCCTGGAGTTTGCGGATGCGGTCATCGAGGCCTGTGAACAAGAGCCCGAGTTCAAGTTCCTCTATCCAATAGAGACCAAGCTGCGTGATCGGGTTGAACTCATCGCCAAGAACGTCTATGGAGCCGATGGCGTGGCCTGGACCCCGGCGGCTGAAGCCAAGGCCAAAATGCTCGAGGGTGACTCCAAGTACGATGATTACACCACCATGATGGTGAAGACCCATCTCTCCCTCACCCACGATCCTGCGGTTAAGGGTGTACCCAAGGGGTGGACTCTCCCCGTTCAGGATGTGCTCATCTTCTCTGGTGCCAAGTTCCTCTGCCCCTGCTGTGGTACCATCAGCCTGATGCCGGGAACCAGTTCGGATCCAGCCTACCGCAGGGTGGATGTGGATGTTGACACCGGCAAGGTGACGGGACTGTTCTAGAGGAGTTTGTCTGACAAGGCAGCCCTACAGGGAAGATCAGTCCGAATGTAAACAAGCACAGGCCGAGAACGAGAGCATACTTCCCGTTTAAGGCTGGATGGCAATTGGCAGGCAGGGCTCCATCGCCCTGCCTTGCCTTTTTTAAGGAGGAGTTATGGCTGCAAAACTACTAAAAGGAGCAGAGGTCGCCAAAGAGATCCGCGCCGAACTCAAAAAGGAAGTAGAGGAACTCAAGGCGAAACACAATGTTACACCCGGCCTGGTAACCATCCTGGTGGGTGAAAATCCTGCTTCCCAGAGTTACGTCCGTGCTAAGCAGAAGACCGCCCACGAACTCGGTTTTCACTCCATTCAGGATAATCAACCCGCCGACCTGGATGAGGAGACCTTGCTGGCTCTCATTGACAAGTACAACAAGGATCCTGAGATTCACGGCATCCTGGTGCAGCTGCCCCTGCCCAAACACATCGACGATCAGAAGATCTTGCTCTCCATCAATCCGGATAAAGATGTGGATGGTTTTCACCCCACCAACGTGGGAAAACTCTTGATCGGCAATCCCTACTACAGTCCTTGCACTCCTTTTGGGATCCAAGAGCTGCTGGCTCGCTCAGGAGCTCCAGTTGAAGGCGCAGAGGTAGTGGTGGTTGGTCGTTCCAACATCGTGGGCAAGCCCATTGCCGCCATGCTTATGCAAAAGGGACCCGCTGCCAACGCCACCGTTACTGTGGTGCACACCCGCACCAAGGACGTGGCCTTCCACACCAAACGAGCCGACATTCTGATTGTTGCCGCCGGCGTGCCCGAGTACGTCAAGGGAGATATGATCAAGCCGGGTGCGGTGATTATTGATGTGGGCGTCAACGAGGTTGGCCGCACTGAAGATGGCAAGCGCATATTAAAAGGGGACGTGGCCTTTGACGAGGCGGTTGAGGTGGCTTCGGCCATTACGCCTGTCCCGGGCGGCGTAGGCCCCATGACCATCACCATGTTGATGAAAAACACCGTGCACGCCTGCAAAATACATAACAAAATCGCTTAGTGTAAGGTGTAAGCGGATTTAACTACCCAAACAGACTCCATTACTCCAGCGCTTCCCTCCCCCTTGAAGGGGGAGGGAAGAAGACTGGACAAGGCCTCAAGCGCTCGATCAAAGTAGCGGTGGTGGTATAGTGTGGGAGTGGGTTTCCAGTCGCTCCCGACGGCTGGAAGGGTATGCCAGAGGTCCGCTTGCCGCTTGACAGATCGACCAATTTTATCTATATATAACTGGCTCTTTCACGCCGAGAGCGCAAGACAAGTTCCTTGCATGCCAACATAAATGTATTGCCATACCGTTGTAAGGGAGCCAGTAGTCAAATCCCTTGCCATAAGGTCTTTTCGCTCATTGCGTAACCCAATTTGATTCGAATGGTTGTACGGAACAGGCACCATTGCCTAGTGGATCAGATTGTTGGTGATCGTGCAATAGACTTGCGCTTTTGATTTCCAGGTGACCTCACCTGTGTGCTTTTCCTGGCGTGAGTTTTGAGTTATAATAAAGCCCTTTCCAATAACGCCCCGGAGTAGTTTGGATAACACCTTGATAATCATACCCAAGAATCCTCAGCCAAAATTTAGCCTTTACAGGAGTTTTGCAGATGTGTGCTGATAAAGCCAGTTCAGGAAACGGTGTAGTAGGCTCAGTATTGGTGGCGGGCGGTGGCATCGCCGGGATCCAGGCAGCCTTGGACCTGGCAAATTCCGGCTATTACGTCCACCTGGTGGAAAAGTCGCCAGCCATCGGCGGGATTATGGCTCAGCTGGACAAGACCTTTCCCACCAATGACTGCTCCATGTGTATCATTTCGCCCAAGCTGGTGGAATGTGGGCAGCATCCCAATATCAACCTGCTTACCTGTGCCGAACTGGATAGTCTCACTGGTGAAGAAGGAAATTTGCAGGCCACAGTGCGGCAAGAGCCACGGTTCATCAACTTGGACAAATGCACCGGCTGTGGGGATTGTGCCGAGGTTTGCCCGGTGACCATGTCCAGTGAATTCGACGAGGGTATTGGTCCGAGAAAGGCCACCTACAAGCCGTACGCCCAGGCCATACCCGGCGGCTATGTCATCGACAAGCGCGAT
>JAJDNL010000154.1 GCA_022340745.1 Deltaproteobacteria bacterium | reverse complement strand
TTGAAAAGAGAGTATAGCTAGGATGGTAACGGGAAGAAGCGCACAGGTGATAAAAAGAAGAAAGATTCTTCTGGCCACCTTGCTGCGGAGAAATGTACGGTCAACTTTCATACTGTGAAATCCGGTTAGAATTTAGCCCCCTCGCCCACATAACGCCCGTTCGCAGCTCGAACGATATCATCGGCCCCCTTGTCTGCGGTGATCTGGTTGTGAGTGGGAACCTGTCTGTCAGGTCCCACACTGTACAGGTCAAAATCGTAGTTCAGGGGATTGAAGCTCCGATCCCTACGGCAAAACTTGGGTTTTCCACCTCCAGTATGCTCCCCTTGGGCGAGATTCCTGTATTGGTATGGTGTCCCCCATGGGTCATGGAATCGGTCCCTGCCAATCTCCTGCATGCTCTCGAGCATGAACGATACGATGGGTTCTTTGCCACCAGGATAATAGCCTTTTTCCGTCTCAAACAAGATGATCTCTTTTTCCAGTCCACGGATTTCCGCAATAGCCCGTGTCACGTTCGCCTGATGGATATAATCTGCGGTCAACGGTACCGCAATCCCGGCAAGGGTTAGCACTATGAGAATGGCGATGAGGAGTTCGATCAGAGTAAAACCATGACACGGCCCCGCTGGTCCCCGCTTATATATTGGAGCCCTATCAAGATGCGGCAGCGGCACCGACAAACATACAGACACTGATTTCAGTCCATACTTGTCCATACGTTTCCACTTGGTGCCGCGGTTCATACAGTGCGTTTTGCCCCCGTCCCTCGAGCTCCAGCGTCTCAGGGCAGCGGTTCTGATCCCACCCTGACCGGTGGCGGCACAACATGGGCGTTACAAGATCTAATCCACACCTATCACCGGCAGCGCCAACGGAGCAGCCAACCGGCCGCGGCGAAAAATTGCTTTTGACAATTTTCCCTCTCTTCGCCTCATTGCCCTTGAATTCTTAACTGCTCAGTCTCAAGAGGCTAAAACAGCAAGAAACATACCATCCTAACTTGCGCCTGTCCACCCCTGGCAGCCTGGTAGTGTAAGGGGAAAATCCATTGAAAAACATAAAGATTTTTAACTTTTACCCTTAATTGAAGCTCCCCGCAGCACGCCTGCGCCGGACTACGGAGAATGCGCTCGCCCTGTTGAATTTCCCAAAGGGAACCCTATTCAACAGGGCGAGCTGGAGCATTTTCACCACCCCAACACTCCAGGCAAAGGGAGGGACAACTTCAGTTTACCTTGTTCAATGGTTTTGCCGATGAAGAATTGCGAGCTATTTGGGAGTACTGGCGGAATAGAAATTCCAAATCACAATGAGTGAGGTTTCAGTTTTTTTGTTTTTCTTGCCTGACACCTGACACCTCTATTACCACTTTTTCCTTGCCACTTGTTCCTCCTTCTTGTAGCCTAAAATTAGCCCATTTTCTGCTTGCCGGCGCGATCTTATCGGCTTACATCTCCAGTTGCTCCTTGAGGATTACCTCTATTGGGCCATGGTGAAGCTTAGCAGAATTGATCCGATGTCCTTATCAAGAAGAATCGGTATGGCTGACCAAGATAAAGCAAAAAGTGAACTCATTGATGAGCTGGTCATTTTACGTCAGAGGATCGCCGAACTGGAAGCTATAGAGGTCAGGCACGAAGAGATAGAGAACACCCTACGCGAAAGGGAAGAGAGATATCGCGCCATGGTAAAAGCCTTTGACGGCATTATTTATATATGCTCCGAAGATTTCCATATTGAATTTATGAACGAGGAGTGCATCAAACGAGCCGGTTACGATGCCATCGGAGAATTGTGTTACCAAGTTCTTCATGATCGTGATTCAGTTTGCCCCTGGTGTGTCAACGAGCGGGTGCTGAAAGGCGAGACTGTACGATGGGAAGTGCAAAGTCCCAAAGACAACCGTTGGTACTATGCTGTAAATGCACCGATTTACAACTCTGATGGCACTGTGTCCAAACAATCCATGATTATGGACATCACCGACCGAAAGGAAATGGAGGAGGCCCTGGAAAGAAGCGCTGAAAAAATAAAACGATTTGCCTACTCCGTATCGCACGATCTCAAGAGTCCTGCTGCTGCTATTTATGGCCTGACAAAACGTCTTCATGAACGTTATGGCGATAGTCTTGATGAAAAAGGCAGGAGGTACTGTGGTCAGATATTGAAAGCTTCCCTGCATGTCGGAGCGCTCATCGAGAAGATTAACGCCTACATCGAGGCCAAGGAAGCGCCACTAAGCGCTGAAGAGATTGATGTCAGAGAGATCCTTCAAATCATTAAAGATGAGTTCTCTCCTCGGTTAACCATTCGTCAAATCACCTGGTTGGAGCCTGAAATCATACCTGCAATCAAAGCTGATAAGTTGTCCATGCTCAGGGTCTTTCGGAATTTTGTGGACAACGCCTTGAAATACGGTGGAGAAGATCTCAGTGAAATCAGCATTGGATATCAGGGGAACGACAGTTTCCACATCTTTTCTGTGAGCGATAACGGAGAAGGCATCCGAGGGGGAGATTACGACAGTCTCTTTACCGCGTTTCGCAGAGATGTCACCTCCAAGGCAGTGGAGGGAGCTGGACTTGGATTAGCCATAGTGAGCGAGATAGCAGAGCGCCACAAGGGCACAGTTTGGGGGGAGCCTGGGAAAGACCAGGGAGCAACATTTTTTATCTCGGTGTCCAGGGATCTCTGAATATTTCTTTCCCACCTGCAGGCGCCAACTACAGAGTCTTCCCTGTTAGATCTATCCCCGCAACAAATCTCAGGGTTTCAGGTGTCGGGTGTCCCGCCTACGCTATTGAGCTGCGGCGTGGTAAGCAGGTGGCAGGTGTCAGGAAAAATGAACATACACGCTGAAACCTGAACACTGAAACCTTGAGTCATTGTGATTCCTGCTTTCTCATGCGGCAGAGCCATTGAAATCTAACCAGGACCAGATTTTCGTAGTTGAATAATGCCCAGGAGGTCAACTATGGATGAGCGCAAGAGACTTTTCTTGCTGGTGCTCATCATGACAATTGTTTCTTTAATGGTTGCCGGAATTACCATCACCGTGTTGTATGGCACCGCCTTTGAGCAACAACGAGAACGACTGGTGGAGGCGGCTCAGAGTCAGGCTCGTCTGATAGAAGCCATCGCACGCTTTGATGCCGCTCATGAAAGAAGCGACCCGGGATCTTATCCTGGTGGGGCAACCGTGGCCACCTTAAGCCAGATCATTGATGCACACGGGCATTACAAAGGCTTTGGTGAGACCGGCGAATTCACCCTGGCTCGTCGTGTGGGGGACAATATTTTCTTTTTGCTCCGACACCGCCACTTTGATCTCGATCAACCAAAATCCGTTCCCCTGGGCTCAGATCTGGCCGAGCCCATGAGAAGGGCATTGTCCGGTTTATCCGGTACCGTGGTAGGACTTGATTACCGTGGAGAGACAGTACTGGCAGCATACGAGCCGCTGGCTGAATTGGGGTTTGGCATAGTGGCCAAGATTGACCTGGCTGAGATTCGGGCTCCGTTTATTCGGGCGGGCCTCATGGCCATTTGTGCTGCCCTTCTGGTGGTCTTCGTGGGTGCAGTTGTTTTTCTCCGCGTCAGCAATCCCATAATGAGACGTTTGGAGGAGCGCACTGCTGATCTCACCATAGCAAATGAAAGGCTTGAACTCGAAATCCAAGAACGTAAAGGGGCAGAAGAGGCTTTGTTATGGGAGGTTTCAATAAATGGTGCTCTAACAGAATTATCAAGTGCCTTGATTATGCCCAAACCCATCGAGGATATCTCTTGGATGGTGCTCGAAAATGCGAAACATCTCACACGCAGTGGTTTCGGCTACGTTGGCTTCATTGAGCCAGATACTGGCTATCTCGTTAGTGTGACGATGACCAGAGACATCTGGGACACATGCCATGTGCCGGATAAAGAAATCATCTTTAAAAAATTCAGCGGGCTGTGGGGATGGGTTTTAGACAACCGCAAGCCTCTGCTGACAAACTCACCGGCACAGGAGCCAATGTCCTCTGGAACTCCTCCTGGGCATATACCTATTAATCGTTTCCTTTCAGTCCCTGCAATGCTCGGCGACAGCCTGGTCGGACAAATTGCTCTGGCAAACTCTGAACGAGATTATACTGAAGATGACCTTACTTTGATCGAACGGCTGGCAACCCTTTATGCGGTTGCTATTCAGCGCAACCAGGTGGAGGAAAAGCTGCAACAAGCACACGCCGAGCTGGAACAACGAGTGGAGGAACGTACTGCTGAACTGCTGCAGGCAAACAAGCAACTACAGCGCGAAATAGATGAGCGTTT
>JAJDNL010000149.1 GCA_022340745.1 Deltaproteobacteria bacterium | reverse complement strand
CTGATGTGATCTGAATAAGGTACTCTTCCAACCACACAAGTGAATCAAGGTCAAGATGATTGGTTGGCTCGTCCAGCAGGATCAGGTCCGGTTCTGCCAGGAGGATGCGAGCGAGAGCAACACGCATGGCCCAGCCGCCACTCATCTCCTCCAGCCGCCGGTCCATATCCTTCTCAGTGAAACCGAGCCCGGCGAGTACTTTGCGGGCCCTGGCCTCGAGATCATAGCCGCCGAGCCTGTGATACTCTTCAAGTAGACGGCTTTGACGTTGTGCCGCTGCTGTCAACTCAGCTTCAGGCAGAGGCTGTTCCAATTGGTCAGCCAGCAGAGAGAGCTCGGCTTCGATCGTCTGAACTTCCTCTGCCACCTCCATGACTTGGTTCAGAACAGTCTTGCCATGAAAATGAAGGACGTCTTGGGGGAGATAACCCAACCGAAGGTTTTTGGGTTGAGAAATCTGACCTTGATCAGGGTGTTCGAGGCCGACGAGGAGTTTAAAGACTGTGCTTTTTCCGGAGCCGTTGGCACCGATGATGCCCACCCGCTCCCCAGCATTTACCTGGAAGGAGCAGTCCTGCAGAATGTCCTGCTTGGCAAAAGATTTACTTACTTTGTCAAAGGAGATCATATGTTAGCTATCAGCCGTCAGCTTTCAGCTATCAGTTTATCGCTTTGCGCATGGCGCAGAGCGCATAGCGAAAAAAAGGAGAAAAGCTGGATGCTACTCAAAATACTTTTCTATTAAGCGGAGGTAGAGCTCAACTCCGAGAGGCAATACATCTTCGTCGATGTCAAACTGAGGGGTATGCAGCATGTTTGTTATACCCTTGAGCTCATTTGAACAGCCAAGCTCGTAGCCAGTCCCAGGACAGCGCTCAAGAAAATAGGCAAAGTCCTCGCTGCCAAACTTTGGCTGGCGAATAATTACTTTGTCATCTCCCAGCATCTCTACTGCTGTCTCTGCGACGAAGCGGCTAACCGGCTCGTGATTTCTCATTATCGGATAACCATCACCAAAAGAAATCTCACCGTTCAGACCATGGGCCTTAGAGATACTTTCAACCAATTCCTCAAGACGGCTCATTGCCAGCGTGCGCACATCGTCGTTGAGAGCACGAATTGTTCCTGCAATTTTGATTTCTTCAGGAATGACGTTGGTAGCGGTGCCCGCCTGAACCTGGGTGACGCTCACAACGAGACCCTGACTGGGATCAGTGTTACGACTCACAATAGACTGAATGGCTGTGATGAGCTGAGCTCCGCCCAAAATTGGATCTCGACTCAGGTGGGGGTAGGCTGCGTGGGCACCCTGGCCTGTCATCTTGATAAAGAAAGCGTCCGCAGAGGCGCACGCTTCCCGCAGATAGATGCCCACCGTGCCGAAAGGTATAAGGGGAGCAACGTGGGCGGCAACTATCCTATCCACCTTTGGGTTCTCGAGAACGCCATCGCGAATCATTTCTCTGGCGCCGTGTCCACCCTCCTCACCTGGCTGGAAAATGAATTTAACCTGCCCCTTGAGTTGGTTCCGTATTGCAGATGAGGATGTTAGCACCCGGGCCACCCCAAGTGCCATAGTCATGTGAGCATCATGGCCACAAGCGTGCATAAATCCAGGTGTGCGCGAGCAATAATCTGCACCGGTTTCTTCCTGAATGGGCAGGGCATCCATATCAGCGCGGATAGCGAAAGTCTTACCAGAGGAAGTGCCGCGTAACAGACCGACCACTCCAGTTCCACCAATTCCGGTCTTGATCTCGAGGTCAAAACTCTGGAGGTGCTCTGCAACTTTGGCAGCTGTTTTGGTTTCTTTGAACCGTGGCTCCGGATGTTGGTGGAAATCACGACGAACTTCTCGAAGCCACTCTTCTATCTCTTTGACTTTGGGCCTAATCATTGATTTACTCTCCAGAAGATTTCTTACGAAGCAGCGCTTACTTCCCAGTGTCCAGAAGGCTGCGGAGAAATCTGGAAACGGCCACAATCGGCATACCGGACGAGACGAAGTCCCGCCCCTTGGCGGGATATCCAGTAAGATATTGTTTTTTTCTGGATTCCGGACATCCGCCTACGGCGGATTCCGGAATGACGGATGCGCTGGTTTTAGTTCCAATATTGCATTTCTTGCTAACATGCGTGTGTTTACTGCCCGCCGCCAGCTAAACTCTAGGCTTGCTGCTCCAAATCTGCAAGCAACCTGAGGACATCAACTTTTTCTGCCGGGTGTCCAGGGAAATGCTGCCGCCGATAATTGTCACACACCGGTTTCTCCACATACAACCCTTCAGCCTTTTCTCTGGCTCCCATGTCCCTCATCCGGCCGCTTTCATAGGTGCGGAAAACCAGATAGTCGTATATATGGGTTTCATAAGCCAACCCCTTGATCTCATCCGGTAAGGCAAAAATGGAAGCGGGCAGGAGGTCGTCGATGGTGACCTCTTTATTTTCAAGGGTTACCGTTTCTCCCTCAATGCCTTTGATGGTATTTCGTTGGTAAAAATAACCGGCTTTACGCCATACCTTATTGCCCACCTTGAAGTGGATTTCCTCGTTTTCAACATCTTTTTTTGTTTCCATGTTTTTCTCCATCGTTTAATAATAGCTCTTAGCTATCAGCTCTTAGTAAAGAAAGAAACTTCGAACGGTCAGGGAATTTTATACCAACAGGGCAAAGGTGCTGATAAATAGACGTTAAACTAATTTTCTACTTAAGAACTTTAGACATTTATCAGAGGGCTGACCGTTCTATAAGATAATAGGCCCCTAAAAAAATGCAAGTACTAAGAGCAATCGAGGGATTTAGGAATTGAGGGATTTAGGAATTGAGGTATTATGGAAAGATGTTGCCATTATGTCATCTAATGTAACAGTTACTAGAATCACTAATTTCAAAATCCCTTAATTCGCAATTCGGAGATTGTAATGACGAGAATCGAGGATAGACTGGAACGGGTGCACCGTTTGATAGCAAAGATCAAGGAAAAACGAGATGAACTGATTTCCATTGCGGTCCGAGACACCGGCTTCACCCATCGAGAATGCAGTATAGAAGTGGATGTCAATTTGAAGAACTTGCAGGGCTTTGATGCGATGTCATCTACTTTTGCCGCTAGGCAACCCCTGTGTGGCCCTGAGCAAGAGGTTGCCCTGATCTTGCCTTACAACGGCAGCGCTTGGCTTAATACCGCCATAGTCTCCATTTACCTGGTTGGCAACCGGGTAAGGGTGAAATTCGCCAGCCGGGGTTCCAAGATCGCCAGTTTTATTGAGTCTGTATACGAGCCAATCTTCGGTGATGCCATCCGCTTTGATTATTCAGACGGCAGAACATTTCTCAAGAATGCCATTGTCAATCCCGATATACCCGCAATTTGCTTGTTCGGTACGGATGAGTATGCTGGCCGTTATCAGGATTCTATAAGGAGTCATAAGAAGAAATTCATCTTCGAGGGACCAGGCAAGGACCCTTTCATTGTAGTCCCAGGGGGTGACCTGGAGGTTGCGGCCCACGAGTTGGCTGGAGGAAAATATATTTACGCCGGTCAGACCTGCACTGCCCCTGAGCGCGTCTATTTGCATGAAG
>JAJDNL010000142.1 GCA_022340745.1 Deltaproteobacteria bacterium | reverse complement strand
ACAGCCGCAGATGGGGTACTATAGCGCGAGCCTAGCGATTTTAGCCGGTGTGGGTTTGCAACGCTAGGGTTTAACCCATCTACACTTTTCGTCTGTCTTTATGTTCCCTTTTCCATTGGTGCGGTTTGTAGTGATTCGCATTCTTAGTCACCAATAAGCATTACAGCGTAGGTATGGCCACAGCAGGGGCAAGCCCGGATATTTTATGAATTGCTGTCGCGAGACCGCGAAACTGGGAACCCGCTTGCGGGACTGAGCGGAGCGCAGCGAGCGCGAAGAGGATGGGTGTGCCACCGGGAAACTCGTCCCGCGGTACCGCGGGATTGGTTCCGAGGCGTACCTGAACGGTACGTCGCAGGAGCCGACACCGGAGGACGCCCGGAAGGACGGCCATATCCGTGGTCGCAGCAAGTGATTCATAAAATGTCCGGGCTAGATAGCATATTCGTTATGGCAAAAACTATGGCTCAAATCCTCAAAAGACTTGCAATCCGCTCTGTCAGCCATGGGGGAGTGACTCGAGCACTGTTGCCTTTCCTGATTCCTTTGCTCATGGTGTCTTGCGGCACTCAAAGTTCGGAGGAAAAGGGCGCAGAAGTGCGCTTCCGAGAGATGACTGTGGAGTCTGGCGCTGTGTCAAAAATATTGCCTTTGGTTTCCCCCAGCCACGTGCCGCCTGAAAGACATCTCACTCTCGCACAACAGTTCCTCTTCACCTATCTGGCTCAGTCAAATCCGGCTGACTTGGTGGTCACGAGACCGCACAGCCAGGGCGATTGGCGCATTGAAAAGGTGTTTTTACTCGATGATTGCGTGGCAGTGCAGATGACTGAAGGGCATTATTTAGAGACTTTGTTTTTTGTCCAATACCGAGACGGGTGGCGGTTAAAGAGTCGTATCATCCCAGAAGATCACTTGTAGTCAGCTAGCAGCTAGGCACCAAAGGTGTAGCAGTAACTGCTGCTAATCCGCTTACTGCTTACTGCTTACCGTTTACCGCTTACCGGACTAGAGTGGCTGCAAGTACTGGCTGATCATAGTATGTTCACCAGCAGGCGCGGCAAGCAGGGGTTTGTCAACTTTCTGGCTTTCCAAATAATCGTTCAAATGGAATTTACCACCGTCCAAGTAACGGATTTCACCGCCAGCAGCTTCCACTAAAATTAACCCGGCGGCTATATCCCAAATATGAACGTACTTCAACAACGCTGCCTCGGCCCGGCTTGAAGCCACATAGCCGAGGTGAGCGGCGGTGCACCCCAAATTTCTGATCTTGCCAGGGAAGGTAGAGCCAAACTCGTTGTGAAAGCGGGAGTAGGTAAGTAATACTGATTCGTTGTTCGCTATTACTTCTGGTTCTAAGGTGATCGTTTTGTCGTTGACCAAGAGCTGGCGTCCAGCCAAAGCTTTATAAATGTCACCGGTAACCGGCATGTAAAAGATCCCAAGAATAGGCCAGAAGTTTTTGAAAAGAGCCAGGGATACGCCCCAGATGGGAATGCCCGCCTGGTAATTTGCGGATCCATCCATGGGATCAGCTATCCACTGAAAACCGCGTTCGCCATGCCGATATGCGGTTTGATCGTCACCCTCACCGAGAAGGTGATGTTCTGGATAGCGCTCAGCGATGGTTGTGCCAAGGAACTCGCGGATAGCCAGTTCTGCCTCAGTAACCAAATCTTCGTCGAACTTGAACTGCGGATCGCCACGGCCATAGTATTTAAGGGCGAGCTCTCCGGTCTGCTTCACCAGACTTTCAGCAAATTCAAAAAACTCATGGACCTCACCGTTTTCCTTCTTGCTCATATATCCCCCTTTATTTCATTGTAGAAGACCAGGTTCTCAGGGCCAGTCTGTGTATCATGTATGAGTTTAGATTGTAGATTGCAGATTGAGGCTGCAGGCATTCCATATTGCGAGGTTCTGAGCTCTTCAATTGAACCGCAGAAGGGAAAAAGCCTCTTTCTATGGACGAATCATAGCACGAGCACCAGCCTGCACCAAGCCAAATTTGATGGAGTTACGAGTGCTTTTTCTTGATGAGATCTTTGACTTTCTGCGGAGTCTTGCCATTGGCCAACAGTGCTTGGCGAATGCTCTTGTCCATGATCCAGGATGGCCTGCGTGCGATCAATTGAACAACCTCTGGCGGGGTAAGTTGTGAGCGGGAAAGGTGTAAAACCAAAGACCGAGGAACTTTCGGCTGTTGCATAAGCCGGATAAGAGCGCGCTTGTCTTTGTCTGTGAGGATAGTAAGTTCTCTGAGTACTCTTCCTTCAGTGCTGAGAAAAATCATTTGGGTCTCACCGTCAGAGAGTCTCTGGAAAGCTTTGCGAAAAGACTCCCGGGCCTTGTTGCGGACTTCCCGCGGCAGGTTAACATTTGTCATGACCCGTTTCAGTTCCACGAAAGGCAGGTAGTCAAGTATTCTACGGGCGACACTGAAGGGGGTGTGTGGATTACTGAGTAACCTCCTCTTGATGGTATGGCTGGCATACCATTTGGGGATGCGGCTCAATTTTTCAATGAGATATTGGGTCCGGGCGCGGTCAATGAGAACCAGGACTTCCGCCTGAGTGATCTTAGGATTTTCCAGGAAGGTTTCAAAGACCTCGTCATTGCCGTCTGACAAAATAATCTGAAATGCCTCATGCGGAGCAATGCGAGCAAGGTGGCGGCGAAGCCCGAGAGGGAGTCGTGGCCAGCTCTCAAGATATTTACCCTGCCAGGTCTCGGCTTCAAAATTTTCTTCTTCATGCTGCATGAGCAGGTAACCTTTTTGGCGGACAACTAGTTGATAAACTTAATTTTGCCGGTTTTTTTCTAGTTAGCAACAACTGTGCCTGCAACAAAATCCCTTCCCGCGAGAATCCAGGGGGAGTGGGAGCAATCTTTTCTCTTGACAGTTGTAGATATATTCCGTTAGCTTTAGATAGTTTCGCTCAGCTAGGGGCATTTTGAGCAAACTTCCCGTAAGGCGCACCCTCGCAGTTTTGGGGGCATCAACAATCCTGTACCAGTAGCCATTAGACCAGATACTTATGCGCTGAGATTTCTTTGCGTTTAGTAATGTGCCCAGCAGGCTCATGAAAAACTCAATAGTGTGCTTGCGAGCAGCGAGTCCGTCATTCCGGAATCCGCCGCCGGTCCGCCTGCGGCG
>JAJDNL010000115.1 GCA_022340745.1 Deltaproteobacteria bacterium | reverse complement strand
CGTAACGTGGTGAGACCTTTTAGACTTGCCAAGTGAGCTGTTTTTCGATAATCAATTTAGAAACCATATGCTCAGGAGGAATATCGATGAGAGAACTGGTCATAGATGGAAAGACCATCACAGATGATGGCGAGTGTTTCGTCATTGCCGAAGTCGGGCACAACCACCAGGGGAAGCTCGAAACAGCCAAAGAGATGTTTCGGGTTGCCAAGGAATGCGGCGCTGACGCGGTCAAATTGCAGAAGCGAGATAATCGCCAGCTTTATACCCAAGCAGGATATGACAAGCCGTACGACCACGAAAACAGCTTTGGCCTTACCTATGGTGAGCACAGAGAGGCACTGGAATTCGGCTGGGATGAATATAATGAACTGATGGCCTATGCCAAAGAAATTGGGATCACAATGTTTTCAACTGCGTTTGACTTTCCCAGTGCCGATTTTCTGGCGAAGCTCGATGTCCCGGCCTTCAAGATAGCCTCGGGTGATCTGAAAAGTATACCGCTGCTTACCTATATTGCCAAATTCCAAAAACCCATGATTCTCAGTACCGGTGGCGGCACCATGGAAGATGTCCACAGAGCGTATGACGCCATTATGCCCATTAACCAGCAACTATGCCTTCTGCAGTGCACCGCAGGATACCCGGCAGCTTTTGATGAGCTTAACTTGAGGGTTATCACCAGCTTCAGAGAGAGGTTTCCCGACACTACCATTGGACTGTCTTCCCATGACAATGGGATCGCCATGGCGGTGGTGGGATACATGCTGGGAGCACGGGTCGTCGAGAAACACTTCACTCTCAATCACACCTGGAAAGGTACCGACCATGCCTTTTCGCTGGAGCCCATAGGGCTGAAGAAAATGGTTCGTGATTTGCGCAGGACGAGAATGGCCATGGGTGATGGAGTGAAGAGGGTGTACGAGACTGAGGTGAACCCTATAATCAAAATGGGGAAAAAGCTGGTGGCGGCGCGAGATTTACCCGCAGGTCATGCTCTGAAGCGCGAAGATATCGCCCTCAAGTCACCAGGAGATGGTCTGCCACCCTACGAACTAGACAAGGTAATCGGCCGGGTAACCCGTGGCGCTTTAAACAAAGATGACGACATCACCTTTGAGGTCTTGAACGGTTCAGAGGGCTGGGCGGAGGCCGCATCTTGAACGACCTTTTTGGCTTAGAGGGTGAGATTGCTGTCGTTACTGGTGGTTTGGGCAAGTTAGGCCCCATCTGGATAGAGACACTGCTTGATGCCGGGGCCGCTGTTTTCGTCCTCGACCGGCCTGGTCAAAAAATCAGTGAACAATTCGCTGAGATACAAAAACGATTTCAAGACAACCGTCTGAGATTGGCCTACACCGATGTCAGGGACCGGTTAGCCTTAGAGACGGTCTGCAAGGAATGCCTGGAAATCTTCGGGGTTCCCTCAATCCTCGTCAACAACGCTGGCATAGATCGGCCACCGGACCAACCTCAAGAAGGATATCTTCTGGAAGATATCTCCATGGAAGAAAACCGGGAGATCCTTGAAGTGAATACTCTGGGGCTGTTCCTGGTGACCCAAGTCTTTGGCAGCGAGATGGTGAAAGCAGGTCGGGGCTCCATTATTAATATCGGCTCATTATACGCCAGCGTTTCACCAGATTCGCGATTTTATGATCACATCCAGAGTGACCCACCCTTTCTCAAGCCACCGGCCTACGGCGCTTCCAAGGCTGCCGTCGTGAACCTCACCAAGTATCTGGCCACCCATTGGGCTCCTCATGGAGTCCGGGTCAATGCGCTGTCGCCGGGCGGGGTGCTTGGCGACCAGGATGAAGAATTCAAGCGGAAATTTTGCGATCGGGTACCCCTAGGCCGAATGGCGACAGTGCAAGACCTTGGTGGGCCTCTCCTCTTCCTCGCCTCCAGGGCCTCGTCCTACGTAACCGGGATCGAACTTGTTGTGGACGGTGGCTTTACCGCTTGGTAGTAACACTTCAAGAAATGGGGACAAGCATGGAGCAAGAAGTAATTCCTAAAACTATTCTGAACTGGATTGACGGTGAAGAGAGCGAAGCAATTGCAGGCGATACGTTTGGCAAACTGTCACCTGTATCAGGTCAAGAGATTTGCAGGGTGGCACGATCGCAGGCCGAGGACGTTCATAAGGCGGTGGAGGTGGCTCGAAAAGCTCAGCAAGCTTGGGCAGATTCCACTCCGGTATCCCGCGGGGACTTGCTTCACGACATAGCCCAAGCCATGCGTAAGTATCAAGAAGAAATAGCCAGCATCGTTTCCCTCGAGACCGGCATGTCTTTCAAGCAGGCCCTGGGTGAGACCGGTGGCGCCATCGCTCAAGGCGAGTTCATGGCAGGTGAAGGACGTCGACTCTACGGTCGAACCACCACCAGCGCCGTGCCCAATAAGTATGTCATGGTGGTCAGGCAACCCCTTGGAGTGGCAGCTCTCATCATTGCTGCCAACACACCCATAGCCAATGTGGCCTGGAAGATTTTTCCCGCTTTGATCTGCGGCAACGCGGCGGTTCTCAAGGCAGCGGAAGATACTCCTGCAACCGCCTGGATCGTGGGTCGAATTGCCAAAGAGGTGGGTCTGCCGTCAGGTGTACTCAATATCATCCAGGGATACGGTGAGGAAGCCGGTGCTCCCCTGGTAGCCAGTCCCGAGGTGGATGTCATCAGTTTTACCGGCTCTACCCAGGTTGGTCGTCAAATCGCTGAAGTTGCCGCTCGAAGATTGGCCAAAGTTTCATTGGAACTGGGTGGCAAAAATCCTCTGGTGGTTTGCGATGACGCCGATCTGGAGAATGCGGCAAACTGGGTTCTACTTTCGGCCTTTAGTAACGCTGGTCAGCGCTGTGCCTCAGGGAGCCGTATTATCATATTTGACTCAATTTATGAAAAGTTCCGCAACTTGTTGGTGGAAAGGACTGAAAAACTCAAAGTTGGTCCGGGAGATGATGACGATTTTGGACCGGTAATCAATGAGGTGCAACTCACCAATATGCTCTCAGCTGTTGAACGAGCACAGGAAAAAGGTGCGGTGGTGCTTACCGGAGGCCACAGACTAACCGATCCTGCACACGCAGACGGTTTCTACATGGCGCCCACAATACTTGAAAATGTTGACCCCAAGGGCGAAATCTCCACCAAGGAAATCTTTGGCCCCATTACTTGTCTATATCAAGTGCAAGATTTCGCCGAAGCCTTGAGTTTAGCCAATGACTCCTCCTATGGCCTTACTGCCTGCATTCATACTCGCAGTAT
>JAJDNL010000093.1 GCA_022340745.1 Deltaproteobacteria bacterium | reverse complement strand
GGTAATAGGTAATAGGTAATTGGTGATAGGTAATTGGTAATGGGGTAATGGCGAGAGTAAATATTGCCTATAACCTATAGCCCATTACCCATGACCCGGCGAAGCCAATACGGATTGACAGACCTTGAGATTTCCCCTATAGTTCGCAGCCAAAATGTACTTTTGAAATTAATCTTGCTACCTTTGACATTACGGGAGGAGATGGGGTGCCAAGAACAGCAAACATAACTCGGAAAACCAAAGAGACCAAGATCAATATGAAGCTTGTTCTTGATGGTAGTGGTGAGTGCAGAATTAAGAGTTCGCTAGGTTTTCTTGACCATATGCTCACCCTACTGGCAGCCCATGGTCGCTTCGATCTGGAATTGCAGGCCGAGGGTGATCTTTGGGTGGATCAACACCATACGGTGGAAGACATAGGTATCTGCTTGGGACAGGCTTTCGCCAAGGCTCTGGGCAAGAGGGAGTCTATTCGGCGCTACGGACAGCAATTGGTTCCCATGGATGAGGCCCTGGCGTCGGTGGCAGTTGACCTGTCCAATAGGCCGTACTTGGTTTACAATGTGCCCCAGCTGAGCGAGAGGGTAGGGGAGTTCGAGACCCAGCTCATTCACGAGTTTTTTCGGGCTTTCACCCTGCACGCTGGAGTCACCATGCATATCAATGTCTCTTATGGGAACAACAGCCACCATATTGTAGAGGCCATTTTCAAGTCGTGGGCTCGAGCCCTGAGATACGCATGCGAGATAGAGCCTGGTCTAGATACTGTACCTTCAACAAAGGGGGTATTATAGCAGTAGCCACCAGGCCAATGTGGCTCAAGAGATAATGCAAGTAGCTAGTAGTTAGAAGCCAGAATCCAGGAGGTTATTTAGGTGAGTGAAAAATTCCTGACTCCTAGCTCCTGACTCCTAAATTCTGATTATTCGTTTGCTGGCCTCGCTTTTTTCCATATAACTCAGGGTGAAAAGCAGAGGCATTTACTTGACATTGCTCTCAAGTTCGAGTTACAAATAATAGCTCTTAAATTTGACGCGGGGTGGAGCAGTTTGGTAGCTCGTCGGGCTCATAACCCGAAGGTCCCAGGTTCGAATCCTGGCCCCGCTACCAAGTAATAACAGGGGGTTAGACGATAAGGTCTAACCCCTTTTTCATTTCAAATAATTCAACTCCCATCTATACTCCCAACACTGAGGAATTTAATTCACTTTCCTGCATTTGGTGGTTTTTGCTCTTTGCGTTGGCACATGACCAGATCTTGTGCTGAGGTTTCCAGTGGAAAAGTGTGAATTAGGGGATGCAACCTCCATTTTATAGCCTCACCTATCTTCTCACCACCGAACAAGCTTGTAACCTTCTATTCACCACTCACTGGGATATAATAGAGTGTGATTAGAGTATACGCTGTATACCCTAAGTTGAGGCTGGGTCATGAAAGCGTGGGAGGGAAAAAATGAGTCAGATAACTGAGATTGCCCGTGATGTTTTTAAAATTACCACCTTTATTTCTGAGTTCAATATTCAGTTCAATCAATTTCTTGTGAGGGATGAAGAGCCGCTTCTTTACCATACTGGGATGAAGGGGCTTTTCCCGACGGTCAAAGAAGCTGTTGCTAAGCTGATTGATCCCACTACAATACGATGGATCGGATTTAGTCATTTTGAGGCCGATGAATGTGGTGCGCTCAGGGAGTGGCAGAGGATTGCGCCAGATGCGACGGCAATATGCAGCTTTGTCTCAAAGATGGTAAGCGTAGACGATGTGGTAGGGGAACGGCCAGCCCGGGCTTTGGAGGACGGAGAAGAGTTTGCAACGGGAAAGTGCCGTTTCAAGTTTCTTCAAACACCACATGTGCCTCACGCATGGGATGCAGGGCATTTGTTTGAAGAGAATAGTGGCACACTCTTATGCTCTGATCTTTTCCATCAGAACGGTGAGGTGGAAGCGGTAACAAGTTCTGATATTGTTAGCCGATTCAAAGAAGTGCTGATTGAGTATCAGCAAGGACCTTTTGCCAATTATCTGCCATATACAACCAAGACGGAGCAGATTTTAGGCCGTCTTGCCAGTCTAAAGCCAAAAACGATTGCATCAATGCACGGTTCTACTTATGTTGGTGATGGTGAGTCCGCCATATATGATTTACTGGAAGCCATGAGAGACGTGTTAGGCGGATCTGGCTAGATTGCTGAAGCCTATCCACTCACTGCAGCTGGACGGGGTAAATAGTGTCTTTCGTTTTTCAGACTGACTAAATATTACATTCTTCAATCCGCACTTTTCCACTTGAAATCCAGTTACAATATCTAGTGTCAGGATGGGTTATTCAGTCTTCAAAGAAAATGCGGAGTTCCGGCTCCGCTTTTTTATTCCAATACTCCATGCAAGCCATCTACCGGAGCAGATGGACAGGAACAGGGTTGGAGTTATTCCTCCTTGGCCTTGAGATAATATTTCTCATATATGTCAGTTCTTGGCAGGGCAATCATATCGAATAACTCCTTCTTGCCGAAGGGAAATGCCGGGTCTTTTAGCATCTCTGGAAGCAGGACCAGTGCTTTCTTCAATTGCTCCACATTTTCTGTGGTAGGCCAAAACATTGAAATTTCGTTTCTCTCTCTCATCTTACCATCCCCTATTCCCTTTGGATTTCTTGCTGCCTGTCTCAATTCACTTTCTCCTATTCTTCCTCCTAAACTCCCTAGGCGATATGCGGTCTGGGTCTGACCTCTGACATCTGATCTCTGTTTTTTTTTACTCTATGCCCTATGCGTCATACAAGCTTGAGCACCACCAATGTAATGTCATCTTCCTGGGGAGCATCTCCCTGGAAAGCGCGAAGGGCGTCAATGACTCCTTCTTGAATCTTTTCTGCGGGTTCAGCGGCGTGTTTACGAATGACCTTGCGTAAGCGGTCCAGGCCGAACATCTCGCTCTCTTCATTGTGGGTTTCACGAATACCATCGGTACCTACAATAATAACGCTGCCGGGAGTCAGGCCCTCACGGGTGATTTCTTGAAATTCAAAGTTTTTGTTCACCCCCAGTGCCATACCCTCGCCAACCAGTTCAGAGAATATGTCTTCCGCGGCATCGTACAAAATGGCCGGGTCGTGACCACCGCGAACCCAGCGTAAGGTTTTGGCAGCGGGGTGGATTTCCAGCAGGAACATGGTCATGAATCGACCGCTTTCCTGCACGTCTTTGAAGAGTTCCTGATTTATATCTGAAACAATGTCGGCAAGGTCGCCGGTCATTGCGGCCCGTTGGCGAAGAAGCGCTCGGGCCGTAGTCATCAGCAGTGCCGCACCCACGCCATGTCCTGATGCATCCGCCACGACCACACCCAGTTGGCCGTCGGAACGTTCAAAGTAGTCGTAATAGTCCCCACCCGTCTCGTCACAATAGATACTGGTGCCTGCGATATCAAGCCCCGGCAGGGAAGGCGGTTCTTGCGGAAGGAGATTTTGCTGAACTTCCTCGGCCAGCTTGAGAGCGCTGATAAGCTCTAATCGGTGCCTGAGCCCCTCAATCATGGTATTGGTATGACCTGCGATGACTCCAAATTCATCGTTGGTGGCTACCGGCACCAATCTGTTGAGATCACCCTGGCTGACTCTCTCCAACACACTGGTTTCATTTTCGAACAAAAGTTTCAGGTTCTGGGAATACGAGATGATCAGGTTCACGACCCAGATCAGAAGCACAGCCATGACAAAGAAGACTTCGAAGGTTACCGCTTGCTGTGCTTGGGTTACGGACATGGAACTCTGTCCAATCTTTGCAAGCCAGGCTACATCTCCTGAGATTACCAGGCCGATTATGGCGGAGACAAACAGGGTGGCGGCAAGAGCCACCAGAGAAAACTTCCGGGTCATTGGGTAAAGGCGCGTTGGCGGCGGCAGGACCATGTCTGTAGCCAGGATCTCTTGAATAACAGCTCGTTCCCGGGCCAGAGAGGTATCCAACGACAGAAAGAACCCTGCAACACCGCACCCAAGGATCACCTTGAGCCCGCTTGAGACCGGGAATTTAAAAACCGCCATATTGAAGATCATTACAGCGAGCCCGACGGTCAGGGCCAGCGAAAAATCTAGGGAAAACTGTCTCTTCGGCTGGGATGGCTCTGAGGCCGAGAGCACGAAAGAGCGTTCCAGTGGCTTTCGCAGAGCGAAAGCCCCAACAAAGGCAGTCATAACGATTGCCCCCAAAGTCACGGGGGGCAGAGTCACGAGAAAAGGTCAGACCTGTCCCCCGTATATGGTCAGGACCGCAACGGCAAAAAGGTAATGAAAAGCTACTCTCATGGTGATGGCCTTGTCGGGTTTCTGATATAAAAACGATGCTATATTGTAAGGAAAATTCAGGCCATTATCAATGGCTGCAGGGTCAAGGAGAATGATTGATTCTTCCGAGAGGGAGTATAACCCACTAAAAGACAAGGAAAAACTTTTGCATAACAACCCAATGCAGTTTACAATGCTTCAGAATCTCGATCAGCTATCATGGCATCATATGATTATATCAAGAACGTGGAGGAGTTGTCTGTTATGAGAAAGACTGAAACCGCGGTGGTCAAAAGGTCTCTCCCTTCATGGATTCGATCAAGTAATTTTAAGCTTCAAGCGCTCCTTTTACTGGTAATCCTGATCACGGTTTTTGCCAGGGTCCTGCCGCTAGAAATGCAGAAAAGGATAGTCAATGAAGCTATCAGGTTTGGGGAAATCCAGCTATTATTCTTATACTGCGGTTTATATCTTGCCGCGGTCGTTATCGCCACTGGACTAAAATACCTGATCAGCGCTCTCCAAAATCTCATCGGCGAACGAGCCCTGGCCGACATGAGAAAGGCTCTCTATCATCACATTCTAACCCTTCCTCTCAATTTTTTTAGAAAGACCCAGCCCGGTTTGGTGATATCGTCTCTGATTACCGAGCTCGCCTCGGCAGGAAACTTCGTAGGCATGTCAATAGGGGTCCCCGTGGCCAGCATTCTTACTCTCCTCGCTTTTGCCGGCTATCTGATTTGGCTCAATCCGCTCCTGGCGGGAATCTCACTCAGCATATACCCCATGGTTCTCATTTTGCTCCCTCGATTGCAGCAGCAGGCCAACAAGGCGAACAAACGCAGGGTGGACACGACCAGGACACTTTCAGGTAAAATCGGCGAGGCCATCAGCGGCGTTCATGAGATTCACGGCAACGGCTCCTACCGGATTGAAAACCGCAGATATGACAGAATGGTTGATAAATTATACAAAATCAGGATTGTCTGGAATCTCTATAAGTTTTCGGTAAAATCGGTAAACAATTTTTTTAACAACTTGAGTCCCTTTCTTATTTTTATCGTAGGAGGTTACCTGTCTATCAAGGGCAGACTGGACCTCGGAGCGCTGGTCGCTTTTATCTCGGCTCAAGAAAAAATCTACGATCCCTGGAAAGAGCTTATTGCCTTCTACCAAGTTTATCAGGACGCGAGTGTGCGCTACACGAGAACCATGGAATACTTCGATGAATTGCCCGAGCACACTCTCGAACCAGATGACCGCGAGCCTTACGAGCTAGAGGGTAGCATTGAGGTCAAAGACCTGTCATTTCAGGTCGAAGGTGGTATCCAGTTGCTCGATGGAATCAACCTCTCACTGACACCAGGTGAGCAACTGGCCTTGGTGGGTTTCTCCGGCAGTGGCAAGAGCACTTTGGCCCAGTGCGTTGGACAGCTCTACAAATATACTGGTGGACATGTTTTGCTTGGTGGCGAGGAAGTGACAGATTTGTCCAAGAAAGACATGATTCATAACATCGGTTTTGTTTCCCAGACGCCTTTTACTTTCGAAGGTACAATCAAAGATAATATCCTGTACTCTTGTGCTGCCAAGCTTGGTAGTGATGAAATAAGTGAGAGTGATGCCATGCCATCCCTGGACGACATGATCGAAGCTCTCCAACAGACAGGTATATTTGTGGATGTTCTCCGTTTCGGGCTGAATACCATTCTGGTGTACGATGAGCACCAGGATTTGGCAGCAAAGATTGTTCGAGTTCGCGATCACTTCAAGCGAGAATTTGGTGAGGAACTGGCGGATTACGTTGAATTCTTCGCTGAAGACAACTATCTTTACCACTCCACTATAGCTGCGAATTTGATCTTCGGCTCACCCAACATAGAGTCTTTTACCCTGCAAAACCTGGCAGTAAATGACTATTTTTTGCGATTTCTGGATAAGGCTGATCTCACCCGGCCGCTGCTAACTCTTGGGGCAGAGCTCTGCAGACAGACGGTGGATATTTTGGGTGACCTGCCTCCTGAAAAGGTTTTCTTCGAACAAAGCCCCATTACAGCGGACGAGTTGGGTGAATACAAAATTCTTGCTGTCCGTCTGGCAAAAACAAAACTGCATCGTCTCTCGCCAGATGATCGGACTGCCCTTTTGCGACTGGCGTTGCGTTTTGTTCCCGGCAGACACAAAATGGTAGGGATGCCGAGCATTTTGGAAGAGCTCATTTTGGAGGGGCGCGCACTTTTCAAAGAGAATATCTCCAAAGATAATCCCGGGGCTCTGACATTTTATCAAGCCTCGGAATATATCTACTCCCAGACTATCCTTGACAACATCTTCTTCGGCAAGACCAAAATCATTAATCCACAGGCAGAGGAGAAGATCGACCAGAGTATCATCCAGGTTCTTATTGAAGAAGACTTGCTGGAGACTATTGTAGAAATAGGAATGGAATTCCAGGTAGGGAGTAAAGGTGACAGGCTTTCCGGGGGTCAGCGCCAGAAACTGGCCATAGCAAGGGTCTTCCTGAAAGCGCCCCGGGTTCTTATAATGGACGAGGCCACTTCGGCTCTCGATAATAAGTCCCAGGCGCGTATACAGAGTTTGCTCGACACTAGGTGGAAGGGGCAAAGTACTCTCATTGCGGTGGTGCATCGTCTTGACATTATTAAGAAGTATGACAAGATTGCGGTGATGAAGGCCGGAAGAATCGGTGAAGTGGGACCGTACGACGACCTCATTGCCAAGAAAGGGATGTTGTATGAACTCATCTATGGAAAAAAGGCGAGCAGCTGATACCAGTGAGTTCCAAGAAAATCTTAAGATTCTACGACAAATGGATTTTTTCTCAGCTCTGTCCATTCAAGCTCTCAAGGTGTTTGCTTATCTCTTTAACAGGGAGATGTTTAAGTCGGGAGACTACCTCTTTCATCAAGATGACAATGACGGCATAGCGTTCTACATTTTGTCAGGAACTGCCGAGGTGGTTCGAAAAGATGAGAGCGGCGAGTTCTCCCTGGGCAAGTATGGCGAAGGCGAATTTTTGGGTGGGCTGGTATTGCTCGGCGACATGCGACGTCTTTTTTCCCTCAAAGCAGTGACGGACATGAGTTGTCTTGTAATGACCAGGGAGAAGTTTATCAAGGCCATTGAGCAGTTTCCTGAACTCATACCGAAAGTTCTGGAAACCATGGTTGACCGAATTCGTTCCTGGGAAGAGAGGCTTCTTATCGATCAAGACGCATTGTGCGATAGTTGTAGAAAGAAAGTTGGTGTGAGTCTTGTATGAACAGGAGGAGCAAGCTCTGAACCATGAAATGTGCGGGCTAGAGATTGCATACGTATGGAAGGTTTTTGGTCATGATAGCAGATAGAGTCTCATTGGAACTGAAGAACTCCCTTTCTGAACTGAGTGCATTGGGGAGCAGCCTAGAGCAGTTTGGAGAGGCGTTGGGCATCTCTAGCAAGATCTTATTTGAGATCTCTTTATCCATTGAAGAGCTTTTCAGCAATATCATCTCGCATGGCTATACTGACGATGCTGTGCACTGGATCAAAGTCGCCATTTCCCATGAGGACGAAATGCTTATCATCCGGCTAGAAGACGACGGAATTCCTTTTGATCCTCTCAAGGCAGAGGAGCCAGATTGTGAATGCCCCGTTGAACATCGTAAGATAGGCAACCTTGGTATTCATCTGAGCAAGAAATTCATGGATGATATGATCTATGAAAGGCAGAGGGATAGAAACATTTTGATCGTCAAAAAAAAGATAACCAATACGTAGCGATTTTCTGCGAGCTCTCAGTCGCGACTCAACAGGTTCATAGCTAAGTCCGTTCAGTCTATTAGCTTGTATGCAATCATTCATGCAAACACCAAATGGTATGGGGAGAGGAGGATAGATGGAAGTCGTAGAGAAAAAACAGAATGGAATCTGTATTTTGGGTCTCCTTGGTCGTCTTGATTCAAATACGTCCCCGGAATTCGAGAAAAAAATATTCGAAGTAATCGAAGATGGGACGAAAAGCCTCATCGTAGATTTTGAGAGTCTTGATTACATTTCAAGCGCTGGATTGCGCGTGCTTCTGAAAGCTACCAAAGAACTGAAGCGCTCTGATGGAAAAATCGTGCTCTGCTCAATGAAGGAATATATCAAAGAGGTTTTTGAGATAGCCGGATTTGTCTCTCTCTTCCCCATCGTTTCCTCAGTGGGAGACGCTATGGAAGAGTTTTAAGCCCGGATTCTTTCCTTGATTGATGTTGCCTCATTCGTTTGCTTGGATGAGCAATGGACATCCTAGATTTTTCGCATAGAGCGCATAGGCAAATACGAAAGCCGACGCTCATCTAGCCCATGGTTGGCCTGATCGGCTGTAGTTTCTGCCAAGCTGAACACTTGCCGTTTTCTAATCTACCTTGCATTGTCTCTCACGACACAGAGGGTTTTCCTTCTCTCGCATCATCATCCCTTCATGCAGTAAAGAATCCGGACCCAAAGAACCCGCTTTCACCAAAGCTACGGCGCAGCAGGCCCGGCTTTGGACTATCCTACCGGGATTTTGGATTTAAAAGCTCAGTACGTCGCTGTAAGGAATGCACGAACCTCAATCTGCAATCTACAATCTAAAATCATAGATTCTAGGTGGCATGAATCATGCTTTCTGCTAAGGTAGAAAGCTTAAATGAAAAACCGCAGGAGGACCTCATGGAGGAAGTGCATCATGAAAAGGTTCTTGACTACTTGCAGAGCCTGCAAGGGCTAGGGCAAGAGAAATTTTTGGCGACATATAGCCACCCATTCTTGTTGGAAAATTACTTGGCTCCCTCTAGCAGGACAAAGCTAGGGAGGGTGGAAACGATTTCTGAGGTAGACGTAGAAGATCTCCTTTCGCCAACTGGCACCAGCGAGGACGAGGGCCTTCTTCAGGCCCGGGCTATTCCCTTGGAAAAGAGGGATAAGGATTCGGCGGACCGCATGATTTTTGTTGGACGCGCAGCTAACAATGATATCCTCGTGCTCAACAAAATGGTGTCAAAACTTCATGCCTATTTCTGCCAGGTACCAGGCAGTAGAATTATTCAGTTAGTGGACATGAACTCCACAAACGGTACTTTTATCAACGGCGACAGAGTATCGCCATCCGTGAAAACAAATTTAGATGATGGGGACATCATTTCTTTTGGCCCTGAAACGGAGTTGGAGTTTTTCAGCGCTTCTGGTTTTTGTAAGCTTCTTCAGCAGTTAATTTAGTGCGGTTCAGGGGGGGAGGAAATCCAGAGGGTATTCAATAATTTTCTTGACCAATACATCCCAATATTGTAGATTACGAGTAATAGGGAGACGCCAGTCTCCCTTGGTGCCCCTTGCCCCTATCGGCCACTGTGCGCCGGGCCGATAGGGGATCCTTTTTTGGAGGCTCTGCAGATTATTCCAGTGCTGTTTCCCACCCTAGGTTGAACCACTGAAAGGTAGCCGGCTCAATAAAAAATCGTCCGTGTGCGGTGATACGGAAGGGTGCGGTACGCATCATCCTGACCCAGATGCCACAACCAGCAGTCCAGTTGAGCAGAAGTTAGTTTCTGGCCGCGCCTGCTCAGCTCTTGTCTGAGGAGTTCCACAGCCCAAATCGTTGCCGCCCGGATCTCCACTTCCTGAAGGCTACCCTGCGGAATATACTCTAGCCTTTGAATGCGTTCTGCCAGGTGGGGCTCGTAGCGGATGATACCTAGGTGGCGAAGGACTTGAGGAAGTTTGTAATCAGCAAAGGCGGTGAGTTTCTCCAGATCTATAAAATTCCCCCAGGTGTCTCCAGAGAAGGTAGTCCACAAATCGTGTACCAGTAGCTGGGCTCGCTTGAAAAAATATACCTTGCTGCCATGATACATGACGGAATCATTAAAGCTGGCAAATTCAGCTACCAACAGGTGTACTAGTTCCACTGCCGAGCCTCCGGCTTCTTCCAGCACGTGTATGAAGCTTCCCTGAAAACGATCCATGAGCACTTGTCCAGTCTGGCGGAGATTGGTCAATCGTTCCTGAAAGAGAGGAATCGTGCCGCTTCCACGGAAGATATGAGCCAGGGTCTGCGAGTCTAGCATAGACAGTATCTTTGCCTGGTGGATGGGGATTTTTTCCTCCATGGCTCGTTTCAGGCTAGCAGCCAGTGCCCAGTAGCCCGATAGCCACTCGTTTCCATAGTGAACTGTCCAGACTGGAGATCCAGTCTCCGGCCAGAAGCAATGGTTGACGGTGTCAAGTACGAAGATCCATTCAGCGGTAACACCGGTGCCGTCACAATAGTGGTATGGTGCAGGTCCTGGGGGTGGGACTGCTATCTCAAGGGGCGTATTG
Organism: Deltaproteobacteria bacterium; assembly: GCA_022340745.1. Lineage (GTDB taxonomy): Bacteria > Desulfobacterota > Syntrophobacteria > BM002 > BM002 > BM002. Next base: position 1,296 of record JAJDNL010000093.1, on the reverse strand, counting down.
CTGTTGAGAAGGTGAGATATGGCTGCGACGTCTATACGAACAAATTGGCTCTGCTCCACCACGGCCAAGCATGAAGAAAGAACAGAGAGGAGACCCATGTAGGTGCGTTAACCTTTTATTCTCGGTAAATGAATGTATCAATTGCAGATTTAAGATTTTAGATTGCAGAAGGAGTTTATTTGATACAAGTAATTGAAGAGATTGCGTAATCTACAATATTCATTCTACAATCTGAAATAGTTGATACTCAATTTCCTCAATTAGGAGCTGGCTAAGGATGCAGCCTGCAGGGTAATGCGTCGCAGTCTCCGGACTACGGTGCGAATAATTTTGCGAAAGTCTGGGGAGAGACCGTCGTACTCACGCCTCAGCTTGTCACGATCTAGAACTCCTAACTTAACGGGACCTACAGCCGATACTGTCGCCGAGCGGGGTTCTTTTCCCAAGTCTAAAAATTCAAGCTCGCCTATAAAATCTCCTTCCCCCAGCTTGGCGACGGTTACTTTGCCTTTGGGCGTATTCTTACTGACCTTGACTTCGCCTTCCATGATAACGTAGACCCAATCGCTGAAGCCTCCCTCATCGAAGATGACTGCGCCGTCTGGATGTGTTTCCTCATCACGAATATAAAGCAGGTCTATCATCACCTTCTCCTTCCACCCTGGCCATTGATATGTTGGCTCGCAGTCAGTATAGTGTGTTTGTTGGTAATAGTTCAAGACAAAAGCAATAATAGAAAATGCTACAGCTCGCCCTGTAGAATTCCGCTACGCGGACCCGCCGAAGGCGGGATTCAACAGGGCGAGCGCATTCCCCGTAGCGACTCGACCTGAGCGACACGACTTGAGCTCGTCGACAAGTCTCGTCGACAGGTCTTGTTGGAGCGGAGCATAAATCCCGCCTCTGCGGGGTTGCAGGGAGCATCAAATGAGTTTGACAGAAAGGATGCCCCAGAATAAAACATGCGGTGCGGTTTTGCCTCTCTTACACCGACAGATGGGTATACCCAGACAAAATCACGGAGACAACAATGAAAGCCTCTGACTTTCCCGATGAAATTCAACCCCACCTTTTTCCTCAAACTACGGGTGATCTGATCTATAGATGCCTACAATGCGAAGAGGTTTTTTCCATTGAGTCGTTGCTTTACACGTGTCCCGGATGCAAGAGTGTCTTGTTGATTGAAGATCGTGAGAGGGAACGGTTGAAAGAGTACAGCGGTTCATTCTGGCGACAGCTTTTTGACCACCGGAGAATGCTGAACCACCCTGCTTTGAAGGGAATATTTTTATTTCA